>DOMY01000038.1 GCA_003509785.1 Gemmobacter sp. | reverse complement strand
TCACGACCCAGGCGGGCGCGAGGCCCCAGATGCGGAAATCCGACAGATGGAAACGCGCGGGTTTCATTGCGTCAGCACCCGCGCGCTGTCGTGCCGGAAGCCGATCTTCACCGGGCGGCCGATTTCAAAGCTTTGTGAATGACTGGTCGCATTGCGGCGCGAGACGCGCAGGGCGATGCCGCCCACATCGACGGTGTAATGGGTGTAGCCGCCCATGTAGTTGCGGGCGCTGATGCGACCCTCCATCACCTCGGCCCCGTTTTGAAGGCTGGTGTCGGTAAGGCTGGCGGCCTGATCCTCCATCCCGATCTTTTCGGGGCGCAGGGACAGGGTGGCGCGGCTGCCCGCCACGGCGCCCTTGTGGAAGGTGGTCACGGTCTGGCCAAGCGGCGTGCGCACGGTGGCGCGGTTGCCATCGACGCCGATCACCTCGACATCCAGGAAGTTGGTTTCGCCGATGAAATCGGCGACAAAGCGGTTTTCCGGGTCTTCGTAGATCTCGTTCGGGGTGCCCAGATGCTGAATCTCGCCATGGCCCAGCACGCAGATGCGGTCTGACATATCCAGCGCCTCTTCCTGATCGTGGGTCACGAAGACGAAGGTGATGCCGGTGGCGCGCTGCAATTCGCGCAATTCATCGCGCATCGCCTGCCGCAGCTTCAGATCCAGCGCCGAAAGCGGTTCGTCCAGCAGCAGCACTTCGGGTTCGGGGGCCAGCGCGCGGGCCAGCGCGATGCGCTGGCGCTGCCCGCCCGACAGTTGCGCGGGCTTGCGGCGGGCGAACTGCGTCATATGCACCAGATCGAGCATCTGCGCCACACGGGCCTCGCGCCGCTGCTTTTCCCAGCCCAGATTTTCCAAGCTGAAGGCGATGTTCTGTTCCAGCGTCATATGTGGAAACAGGGCATAGCTTTGGAACACCGTGTTCACCCGCCGCTTGTGTGGCGGCAGATCGACGATTTCGCGCCCATGCAGGCGGATGGTGCCGGAAGTGGGCGATTCAAACCCGGCGATCATGCGCAGCAGCGTGGTCTTGCNNGCCGCAGCCCGAAGGCCCCAGCATGGTGAAGAATTCATTGTCGTAGATGTCGAAGCTGACGCCCTTCAGCGCCTGAAAGGTGCCGAAGCTTTTTGCCACGTCCACCACTTCGATGGCTTTCTTGCGCGTCATGGTCATGCCCCGTTCAATCTGCTGCCAGTTCGGTGACTTCGCGCCGGAAGCTGAGCGTATCGCCCCAGTCTTCGCCCCAGACGTCGGTATCCAGCTCGCGCGCATAGCGGTGGCCTGCATAGGTGGCCCAGGCGATGGGGCCGGGGGCGGCGGCATCGCCGATCAGCCGGACCGACAGGATGCCCGCATCCGCCCAATCGCCCTGCCGTGCCATGAGCCCGTGATAGAGCGCATCGTCAGACCGGCGCGAGGCCACCATGACCACGGCATCTGCCGCGATCTGGCCGCGGGCATCGGTATAGGCGCAGCTGGTTTCCACCCCATCGGGCAGCAGGGCAGCAACGCCGGTGTTCAGCACGATCTTCACCCCGGCCTCGATCAGGCGCCGGTGAATGGCGCCCTGTTCCAGCGTGTTGCGCGTCCAGTCCGACACGAAGGCGGCGGGGGTGACCAGCGTGACATCGCAGCCCGCCTTGGCGCAAAGCTCGGCCAGAACGCCGCCCATGTAGTAGTGATCGTCATCGAACACCACGACGCGGCCCTTGGGCAGCTTGCCTGCCATCAGATCATCGGGGGTGAAGACGGGCAGGGTGCCCAGGCCCGGCATCGGCACCACATGCTGCCGCGCCACGCCATCGGCGCGCCACTGGCTGCCGGTGGCGACGCAGATGTTCTGGAAACCGAATTCCAGCACTTCGTCCACGCTGAGGTGCGAGCCGGGATACATCTGCACATTCGGGCGCTGACCGATCTGATAGAGGCGGTAATCCATCACCCGGCCCCAGGCCGAAAGCCCGGGCAGCAGCCGTTCGCGCGCCACCCTGCCACCGAAGCTGTCCTGTGCTTCGGCCACCGCCACGTCATAGCCGCGCAGGGCCAGCGCCCGTGCGGCCTCCAGCCCTGCCGGGCCGGAACCGATGACCAGCACATTTTCGCTGTCGCCCCGCGCGGCGATCTTTTCCGGGTGCCAGCCCTTGCGCCATTCTTCCATGAAGGTGGGGTTCTGGGTGCAGCGGCTGATCGACATGGTCATGTCGCCGGTGATGCAGATGTTGCAGCCGATACATTCGCGGATGTCGTCGATCCGGCCTTCCTCGATCTTCTTCGGCAGGAAGGGATCGGCGATGGAGGGGCGGGCGCAGCCGATGAAATCCAGCGTGCCGGATTTGACCATCTTCGCCATCACATCGGGCGAGGTGAAACGGCCGACGCCGACGACGGGTTTTGATGACAGCGCGCGGATGCCGGTCACCAGCACCTCTTGCGCGGCCTCTTCCTTGAAGCGCGACGGGCCGGAGCAATCTTCCCAGGTTCCCTGCGCCAGATCCCAGAGATCGGGCAGATCGGCGTTCAGTTCGATGAATTCGCGGACCTCGGCATTGGAAAAGCCCAGATTGCCGATGTTTTCATCCAGGCTGNNCCATGGTGATGGCCATGCTGTCGCCCACCGCATCGCGCATGTCTTCCACCACCTCGCGGGCGAAGCGCGAGCGGTTTTCCAGGCTGCCGCCATATTCATCGCTGCGCTGGTTGGTGGCACGGCTGAGGAAATGCTGGAAGATGCCGAAGCCATGCGCGCCATAGAGGCAGATCAGATCGAATTCCGCGAGTTTGCAGCGTTTGGCCGCATTCACGAACCAGCGCCGCAGGTTGCGGATATCGCTTTTGTCCATCGCGCGGGCCTGCACCGGATCATTGGTGAAGGTGCGGATCGGCAGGGCGGTGGGGGCCAGCGGCACCTCTTTGGTATAGAAGTTCGGGCCGTTGATGCCGGAATAGGCCAGTTGGATGCCCGCCAGCGCGCCATGGGTTTTCATGGCACGGGCCATCTTGCGCAGGGCGGGAATATCCTGATCTTCCCACAGCCGCAGTTCGATGAAGGGGGTGATCTCGGATGTCTGGTGCATCTCGGTCTGTTCGGTGAAGATCACGCCCCAGCCGCCCTCGGCCTTGATGCCGCGCATGGCGGCGGCGGCGGATGGATCGCGGTAGCCGCCGCCGTTGCAATGCGGCACCTGGTAAAAGCGGTTCTTCGCCATCAGCGGCCCGATGGCCATGGGTTCGAAAAGAATATCGTAGCGGGGATCGCGCAAGGATCTGGCTCCGTCTGCTGGTCGCACGGCGCATCCGGGGATGCGGGTTGTGGTCAGAAGACCGCCAGATTGGCTTCGGGTAAATTATCGCTTCTGTAAGCCCGAATTAGGGACAGCCTAACGCAAGGCCCGGATGTGCTGGATTTATGCGAGGCGCCCAAGAACAGGGCAGTGGGCGAACGGATCAGAAGTCGCGCGGCGGCCCGTCCACCCGCAGCCGCAGCCCCTGCGCGATTTCCGGTGTCAGCTGGCTGCGGCAATGATCGACAAAGGCCCGGACCGTCTGCGAGGCCCGGGCGCCTTCCGACAGCAAGAGGCCCAGCCGCATGGGCCGGACCGGCCCTGTCAGGGGAATGTAGCGCAGGCGGCGGCCATCGGGGCTGTGGTCAGACCAGGGCCGGATATTGGCGATGGAATAGCCAAAGCCCTGACCCACCAGGCTTTGCATCACCGCCATGTCGCGCGTGCGTTCGGCAATGCGTGGCTTGACGCCGCTGGCGGTGAACAGCGACAGAAAGTAATCGGCGCTGATCGGCAGATCCAGCAGGATCATCGGATATTCCGCCAGCTCTCCGGGGGAAACCGCAGGCAGATGCGCGAGTTCATGGGTGTCATGGATCACCGCATAGGGCGGCAGGCTGGCCAGCGCCACGAATTCCAGATCGGGCGGGATGTTCAGATCATAGCTGAGCGCGATATCCAGGCTGGCATTGCGCAGGCCTTCGAAGATTTCGGTCTGGTTGCGTTCGAACTGGTGAAAATCCACCTCGGGGTTCATATCCACAAAGCTGCGCCGCAGTTGCGGCAGCACCACCTGCGCGAAGGTCAGCAGGCAGCCCACGTTCAGCGGCCCGCGCACCTTGCCGGTGATGCTGTTGGCCAGATCGTTCAGCCGGGCGGCCTGTGCCAGAACCACCTTGGCCTGTTCCACGAACTGCTTGCCACCCTGCGTCAGGGACAGGCCATGGGCATGTTTGCGCACGAAGAGCGGCAGGCCGAATTCCTGCTCCAGCTGGGTGATTGCGGCGGAGATCGAGGGCGAGGAGACATTCACCTTGTCCGAGGCCAGTGCGATGGAGCCACATTCGCCCACAGCCACGAGGTATTCCAGTTGTCGCAGGGTGAAACGCAAGGGCATGGCTTATCCGTGTGGCAAAGAGATTAGGGCAGGGCTAATCATGCCTGCGCGGCAGGCCAAGCGCAAACCGTATCCCCCGGCAGATCTGGATTCGTTGCGCTGCATTTTCAGAGGGGCGGGCCTTGCCAAAGATCAATCCTTCATCAGTCATCGGGTTTGTGCTGAAAATCCATGGATGGGATGTGGGTTTTCCGCAGTGGCACCCGGCATGGCTTATGCTGCGATGCAGCAAGTCTGGTGCGGCCAAGCCGGGCCACACCATCGAGGACAGAACAGGCGGATCAACCGCCGGTCAGGGCCACATCTGATACGCGCGAACGAGGAGCGAAACACATGACGGCAATTGACGATATTCCCATTTCCAAGGGCCAGGCGGGCGAGGGTGATACGCTGAACCCGGTGACCGGCGCCGAGAAGAGCTGGGGATGGTTTGCGATCTTCAACATCTGGGCGAACGACATCCAGTCGCTGTTCGGCTATTCTCTGGTCGCATCGCTGTTCATCTCTTACGGGGTCAGCGGCTGGACGGCCTTTGCCGCGCTGATCGTGGCGGGGCTGATGGTGATGTTTCTGGTCAATATCTCGGGTGCGGCGGGGGAGCGTTATGGCATCCCCTATCCGGTGCTGGCGCGGGCCAGCATGGGCACGGCGGGCGCCAAGCTGCCCGCCATCCTGCGCGCCACGGTGGCGGTGTTCTGGTATGGCGTGCAGGTCTATTTCGCCTCGACCGCGCTGGCGCTGCTGATCCGGTCTGTCACAGGGGCCACGGGGGGCGAAACCCTGCTGGGGCTGACCGGGATCGACTGGTTCAGCTTTGTTCTGGTCTGGGTCTTTCATATCCTGATCTTCTGGCGTGGCATGGGCTGGGTGGAAACCTTTCTCAATATCGCCGGGCCTTTCGTCTATGTGGTGATGATCGGGCTGGTGATCGTGCTGTGGCAGCGGTCTGACGGGCAGCTGCTGCAGGCGGCGCAGACGATCTTTGCCAACCCGGATGCGACATGGGGCAGTGAGATCAGCGGGTTCATCGCCATTGTCGGCACGATGGTTGCCTATTTCGCGGCGGTGATGATCAATTTCAGCGATTTCTCGCGCTATGCCAAAGACAGAAAAGCGATGCTGCTGGGCAATCTGGCAGGCCTGCCGTTCAACATGATCCTGTTTTCCGCGCTGGCCCTGCTGACCACCGCCGGTGCCGCCGTGGTCTTTGGCGAAGAGATCATCAACCCGACCGAGATCGTGGAGAAAACCGACAGCGTGCTGCTGGCGATCATTGCCGCCATCACCTTCTTTGCGGCGACTGTGGGCATCAATCTGGTGGCGAATTTCATCCCGGCGGTGAACGGGATCGCCAATCTGGCGCCGTCGAAGATCAGTTTCCGCATGGCGGGGCTGGTGACATCGGGGTTTGCGCTGGTGATCGGCGCGCTGTGGACCAGCTTCATCAGCCAGTTCGGCATCGGCGGTTTCGTCAATACGCTGGGGGCAACGCTGGCGCCGCTCTATGGTATCATGGTGGTGGATTACTATCTGATCCGTAAGGGAAATCTGGATCTGGCCGATCTTTATGACCTGAAGGGCGGCGCCTATCACTATGGCAATGGCTGGAATGATGCGGCGGTGCTGGCCTTTGGCATTGCGGCGGTGTTTTCGGTGGCCACCGTCTGGGTGCCGGTGCTGGCGGCGCTGTCGGGCTATGCCTGGCTGCTGGGTGCGGGGCTGGGCGGTGCGATCTATTACGCGCTGCTGCGGCGCAAGGAGGCCTGACGGCAGAAGGCGCGAAGGATAAGGGGGCGGCCGGGGGAACCGGCCGCCCGCCTGCTCAGTATTTGATCCAGGTGGTTTTCAAGGCCGAGTATTTGTCGAAACTGTGGATCGACAGATCGCGCCCGAACCCGGATTGCTTCATGCCGCCAAAGGGCGTCATGGCGGAAAGGGCATCGACCGTATTCACCGAAACCGTGCCCGCCACCAGCCGGTCCGACACCGACAGCGCCCGGCCCAGATCCCGTGTCCAGACCGAAGCGGCAAGCCCATAGGGCGTGTCATTGGCCATGGCGATGGCCTGCTCCTCGCCGCGCACGCGCACGATGGCCTTGACGGGGGCGAAGGTTTCCTCGCGGAAGATGTCCATCTCGGGCGTGACGCCGTCGATCAGCGTGGCGGCCATCAGCGTGTTGGTGGCCTTACCGCCGCACAGCAGCTTTGCGCCCTTGGCCAGCGCGTCGTCGATCAGGTCGTTGCAGCGCTGCACCGTGGTCATGTCCACCACCGAGCCCAGCACCACCGGGCCCTGGCGCGGGTCGCCCAGCGGCAGGGCCTGGGCCTTCGCCGCGAGCTTGCCCACGAAGGCATCGGCCACCTTGGCATCGACCACGATGCGCTCGGTGGACATGCAGATCTGACCCGAGTTGGCGAAGGCACCGAAGGC
>DOMY01000017.1 GCA_003509785.1 Gemmobacter sp. | reverse complement strand
GCCTCCGGCGGGAGTATTTGGGAAGGAGCAATGCAGGCGCCATTTGCGGGGATGGCAAAACGGCGCGCTGCGGTTGTGCTTTCGGTACGGGTCAGCCCGGCAGCTTGTCCTTCAGGAAAGACAGCGCGACCTGCAGGCCATCCGGCGCGATGCCATGGCCGGTGCCTTTCATGACATGGCCATAGGTTTCAAACCCGGCGGCGACCAGCGCATTGCCCGCGCGGCCCATATCCTCGAACGGCACCACCTCGTCGGCATCGCCATGCAGGATCAGCACCGGCGGTTTCACCTTCGCCTCGGCCGCCAGCGCTTCCGGCACGAGCAAGCGGCCGGAAAAGGCAACAACCCCGGCAATCGCCTTGTCGCGGCGCGGGGCGATATGCAGGCTCATCATCGAGCCTTGCGAAAATCCCACCAGCGCCAGCGCCTCGGGCTCCAGCCCTTCTTCGGTCAGTTTCGCGTCGATGAAGGCGTTCAGTTCGATGACCGAGGCCGCCATGCCACTGCGCGCGGCCTCTTCGCTGGATCCATCGAGCCAGGGGATCGGAAACCACTGGAAACCGAAAGGATTGTTGGTGCAGGGCTGCGGTGCATTGGGGCTGTAGAACACCGTATCGGGCAGATGCGGCGCCAGCGGATCGGCAAGCCCGAGCAGATCGGCACCATCAGCGCCATAGCCATGCACGAAGATGACCATCGACCGGGCCTTGCCCGATTTCGGCGCCCTGCGCTGTGATTTCAGAAGCCCTGTCATGCGATACCCTCTCGATCCTTGGCGATACGGTAGTAGGCCCAGAGCAGCCGCGCCGCAACCGCCCGCCACGGGCTCCAGTCTGCGGCGATGATGCGCATCTGGCGTTCATTGGGGCGGGTATCCAGCGCGAACAGCAGCCGGGCCGCCTCTTGCAGGGCCAGATCGTTATGGGCAAAGACATCGGCGCGGCCCAGGCTGAACATGGCATATATTTCCGCCGTCCACCTGCCTATTCCAGGTATTTCAACAAGTTGCGCGATTATCTTCTCATCTGGCATGAAGCGCAGAGCGGCGAAATCCAGATCAGCCTCGGCCAGTGCCCGGGCATAGCGAAGCTTCGGGCGCGACAGACCGCAGGCGCGCAGGTCATCGTCGCTGGCGGCGGCAACCGCTTCGGGCGTGACAAGCCCGGCCGCCGAAACCCGGCCCCAGATCGCCCGGGCCGAGGCGACCGAAACCTGCTGGCTGACGATGGCCGACAGCAGTTCCGCAAATCCCTCCGGCTTGCGCCGCAACGGGAGTTCACCTGTTAGTTCATAGGCTTGCGCGAACAACTTCTCGCGCTGCACGAGCCACCCCATGCCTTCGGCCAGATCGTCGGAGGTTTCGATGATGCGGCCTGTCATGTGATCCCCTTTGTCGCAGCCCTGTCTGGCCAATTCTCTTGCACAAAGCCTGTGGCGCGGCATAGTGCGGCCATGACCGATGCACTCCATATCCCCGATGATCGTATTGCCCGCCGCAACATGTGGGTTCTTGTCGCTGCGCAAGCGATTCTCGGGGCACAGATGCCCATCATCTTCACCATTGCCGGGCTTGCCGGGCAATCGTTGGCCAGCAATGCCTGCTGGGCGACGCTGCCGATTTCGGCGGCGGTGATCGGCTCGATGCTCTGGGCGCAGCCATTGTCTGCGATCATGCAGCGGTGGGGGCGGCGAACGGGCTTCGTTGTCGGCGCGCTGTCGGGGGCGTTGGGGGCAATTCTGGCAGCCTGGGGGCTGCAGATCGGCAGTTTTGCATTGTTCGCATTTTCTGGCCTGTTCACCGGCGGCTATATGTCGGCGCAGGGCTTCTATCGCTTTGCGGCCGCCGATATGGCGTCAGAGGCGTACCGGCCCAAGGCGATTTCGGGGGTGATGGCGGGCGGGCTGGCCTCTGCCGTCTTCGGTCCGCAGCTGGTGACGGCGACGGCGCAGGCGCTGGTGGTGCCGTTCCTTGGGTCATATCTGGCGGTGATCGGGCTGAACCTGTGCGGCATGTTCCTGTTCGCCCTGCTGAAATNNTGGCGCGCCGGTTGCACAGGGTCGCAGCCGGGCCGAGTTGATCCGCACCCCGGCCATTGCCGTGGCGATGATCTGCGCAACCGTCAGCTATGCGCTGATGAATCTGGTGATGACATCGTCACCCCTGGCGGTGGTGGGCTGCGGGTTTGAAACCTCGGATGCTGCCAATGTGGTGACGGCGCATGTGCTGGCCATGTACGCGCCCTCGTTCTTTACCGGCCATGTCATCGCGCGGTTGGGGGCGGAAAAGGTGGTCGCCATCGGGTTGACCATTCTTGCCGCTGCAGGTGCAGTGGCGATGACCGGGGTGGCGCTGGAGAATTTCTTCCTGGCGCTGATCCTGCTGGGTGTGGGGTGGAACTTCGGCTTCATCGGCGCCACGGCGATGCTGTCGGCCAACCACACGCCAGCAGAACGCGGCCGGATGCAGGGGCTGAACGATTTTGTGGTGTTTGCGGGTGTTTCCGTCGCCTCCTTCGCCTCTGGCGGGCTGATGAACTGTTCGGGCGGATCGGTGCAGGCGGGATGGTCGGCGGTGAACATGGCGATGTTGCCCTTCCTCGTGCTGGCGGGCGGGGCGCTGATCTGGTTCGCACTGCGGCCGAAGGAAACCAGATGAGCCTGAAAAACAGGCAGATATGTCACAAGCCCGTCACGCAGACATGCGACAAGCGGGCGCGAGAGCGTGGGCCTTGTCAGACCGCGACCGCGATATATAGTTCTTAATGTCGGGGCGGGCCTCCCCGCCTTGGCAGCCGGTGGCGGTTTGGCAAGCAAAGGCGGAGTCTTCAGGCACTATGGACGGCGATTTTCGAACCAGTTTCGTGCGGGAACCATCCAATCTCAGGCATTACCCTGCATTGGTGCTGAATGCGGATTACCGGCCGCTATCCTATTATCCGCTCAGCCTTTGGCCCTGGCAGGAGGCTATAAAGGCGGTCTGTCTTGATCGGGTGCTGATCGTCGCCGAATATGAGCAGAAGGTGCGCAGCCAGCGGGCAGAGTTCCGCATACCCTCGGTCGTCGTGCTGAAAGATTTCGTCAAACCCCAGAAGCGCGTGGCATTCACGCGCTTCAATCTTTTTCTGAGGGACGAATTCTGCTGCCAATACTGTGGCAGCAAGGGTGATCTGACGTTTGACCATGTTCTTCCACGGGCCAGGGGCGGGATCACCAGCTGGGAAAATGTCGTGGCGGCCTGTTCGCCCTGCAACCTGCGCAAGGGCAGCAAGACGCTGAAACAGGCGGGTTTGCGGCTGGCCAAGGTGCCCAAGGCGCCCTCTGCCGAAGAGATGCAGACACATGGCCGCCGCTTCCCCCCAAACCACCTGCATGACAGCTGGCTGGACTATCTGTATTGGGATGCCGAACTGGACGCGTGACGTACCCGCTGGGCGCGGGGCGGCCTCGGGGTCATAATGGCTTCGTGTTCTGCTTTTCGTGTTGCAGCACTGTTTGCGGCGCATGATCCGCGGCAGGTTGTGAAACCATCCCATGTGGATGCCGGTTTTGCCTTATTTCCCTATAGTTCGCAGATCATGATGGTGGCTGTTTCCGCAGCTGCAAAGCAATGCTAGACTTTTGGCGGCGTCGCGGCTAAAACCGTGTTCGTTAGCGCTAACATAAGCGGTGCGGCAAAGCGAGGAGAGCCATGGTTTCGCGCGTGATTCCCGTCGAGGTCTTTGATCTCGTTATCTTTGGCGCCACGGGCGATCTGGCCCGCCGCAAGATCCTGCCCGGCCTTTACCGCCGCTTTCTGGCAGGCCAGATCACAGGCGAAAGCCGGATCATCGGCGCCGCCCGATCCGAAATGGATGCCGAAGGCTTTCGACTTATGGTGCGAGAGGCGATTGATGAATTCGTCAGCGCAGACAAGCGCGATGCAACGATCATCGACGACTTCTTGAAACATCTGGATTACGTCGCGATCGACGCCAAGGGGGACGGGGGCTGGGCCGCCCTGAAATCCATGATGCGGCAGGGCATGGTTCAGGCCTTCTACTTCTCTGTCGCCCCGGCGCTGTTCGGGGATCTGGCGCAACGGCTTCATGCCTTCGGGATCGCCAATTCCGAAAGCCGGATTGTGGTTGAAAAGCCTTTCGGCCGCGATCTGGCTTCGGCACGCGCGCTGAATGCAAACCTGGCAGAGCATTTCGAAGAACGGCAGATCTACCGGATCGACCATTATCTGGGCAAGGAAACCGTACAGAACCTGATGGCGGTCCGTTTCGCCAATATCCTGTTCGAACCGCTCTGGAACAGCCAGTTCATCGACCATGTGCAGATCACCGTGGCCGAAACCGTGGGGGTCGAGGGGCGGGGGTCGTATTACGACAAATCCGGCGCCATGCGGGACATGGTGCAGAACCATCTGATGCAGCTTCTGTGCCTGATCGCGATGGAGCCGCCCTATCACTTTGATCCGAACGCGGTTCGCGACGAAAAGCTGAAGGTGATCCGCGCGCTGCAGCCGGTGCCGCCCGAAGATATCGTGCGTGGTCAGTATCTGGCCCAGAAGGGTGCTCCGGGATATGTGGAAGACAGCGAAAACCCCGAAAGCAAGACCGAAAGCTATATCGCACTGAAGGTGCATGTGGCCAACTGGCGCTGGAAGGGCACGCCCTTCTATCTGCGGACCGGCAAGAAACTGCGGGCGCGGGCCTAT
>DOMY01000004.1 GCA_003509785.1 Gemmobacter sp. | reverse complement strand
ATCGTGGTGAACAACCAGATCGGTTTCCCCACCGCGCCGCATTTCTCGCGCAGCTCGCCCTATCCGACCGATATCGCCCTGATGGTCGAAGCGCCGATCTTCCACGTCAACGGCGATGACCCCGAGGCAGTGGTGCACGCGGCCCGCGTCGCCACCGAATTCCGCCAGAAGTTCCACAAGGACGTGGTTCTGGACATCTTCTGCTATCGCCGCTTCGGTCACAACGAAGGCGACGAGCCGATGTTCACCAACCCGCAGATGTATACCAACATCAAGAAGCACAAGACCACGCTTCAGCTCTATACCGAGCGTCTGGTGAAAGACGGCCTGATCCCCGAGGGCGAGATCGAGGATATGAAAGCGGCCTTCCAGGCCCGCCTGAACGAAGAGTTCGAGGCCGGCAAGGAATTCAAGCCGAACAAGGCCGACTGGCTGGATGGCCGCTGGAAGAATCTGGGCCGCGAGGGCCGCGAATATACCGCGGGCAAGACCTCCATCGCGCCCGAAACCATGGCCGAAATCGGCGCCGCGCTGACCCGCGTTCCCGAAGGCTTTGACCTGCACAAGACCGTGGGTCGCCAGCTGGAAGCCAAGAAGAAGATGTTCGAAACCGGCAATGGCTTCGATTGGGCCACGGCCGAGGCGCTGGCCTTCGGCTCGCTCGCGGTCGAGGGCTTCCCGGTGCGTCTGTCCGGTCAGGATTGCACGCGCGGCACCTTCTCGCAGCGCCATTCCGCCTTTGTCGATCAAACCACCGAAGAACGGCACTACCCGCTGAACCACATCCGCCCCGGTCAGGCGCGGTATGAGGTCATCGATTCCATGCTGTCGGAATATGCGGTGCTGGGCTTCGAATACGGCTATTCGCTGTCGGAACCCAATGCGCTGACGATGTGGGAAGCGCAGTTCGGCGATTTCTGCAACGGCGCGCAGATCATGTTCGACCAGTTCATCAACTCGGGCGAATCGAAATGGCTGCGGATGTCGGGCCTGGTCATGCTGCTGCCGCATGGCTTTGAAGGGCAGGGGCCGGAACATTCTTCCGCCCGCCCCGAACGCTTCCTGCAGCTGTCGGCCCAGGATAACTGGATCGTCGCCAACTGCTCGACCCCGGCGAACTACTTCCACATCCTGCGCCGCCAGATTCACCGCGACTTCCGCAAGCCGCTGGTGCTGATGACGCCGAAATCGCTGCTGCGCCACCCGCTCTGCGTATCCACCGCGGCTGATTTCACCACCGGCTCGCAGTTCCACCGCGTGCTGTGGGATGATGCGCAGCTGGGTGTGTCGAAGACCCAGCTGAAGGCGGATGCCGCCATCAAGCGCGTGGTGATGTGCACCGGCAAGGTCTACTACGATCTGCTGGCCGAACGGGATGCCCGCGGCATCGACGATGTCTATCTCCTGCGCGTCGAACAGCTCTATCCGTTCCCGGCGCAATCTCTGCGCCATGAACTGGCCCGCTTCCCGCAGGCCGAGGTGATCTGGTGCCAGGAAGAGCCGAAGAACCAGGGCTACTGGACCCATATGGAACCCAATATCGAATGGGTTCTGGATCAGGTCGGCGGCGCCTCCAAGCGTCCGCGCTATGTGGGCCGCACCGCCTCTGCCTCGCCCGCCACGGGCCTGGCCTCCAAACACAAAGCTGAACAAGAGGCGCTCGTGAATGATGCGCTGAGCGTCGAAGGGAACTGAGATCATGACCGTTGAAGTCCGCGTCCCCGCCCTGGGCGAAAGCGTCACCGAGGCGACCATTGCAACCTGGTTCAAGAAGCCGGGCGATGCCGTTGCCGTCGATGAAATCCTGTGCGAGCTGGAAACCGACAAGGTAAGCTTGGACGTGCCGTCGCCCGCTGCGGGCGTTCTGGGCGAAATCCTGGCACAGGAAGGCGAAACCGTCTCGGCGGCTGCCCTGCTGGCCACCATCGCCGAAGGCGCCGCCGCCGCTACGCCCAAGGCCGAACCCAAAGCCGAAGCTGCCGCCGCCGTCAATTCGCCCGGCGCCGGCCCCGAAACCCTTACCCCGCGCAGCGATGTGGAAGATGCCCCCGCCGCCAAGAAAGCCATGGCAGAGGCCGGTCTTTCCGCAGCGCAGGTGCAGGGCACCGGCCGCGATGGCCGTATCATGAAGGATGACGTGGCCAAGGCCGTGGCGGTTGCCGCCGCTGCCCCCGCGCCGGTCGCCGCCGCGCCCCGCGCCCCGGTGCCCGCCGATGATGCCGCCCGCGAAGAGCGTGTGAAGATGACGCGCCTGCGCGCCACCATCGCCCGCCGCCTGAAAGACGCGCAGAACACCGCCGCCATGCTGACCACCTATAACGAGGTGGACATGTCGGGCATCATGGAACTGCGCAACACCTACAAGGACGCGTTCGAAAAGAAGCACGGCGTCAAGATGGGCTTCATGTCCTTCTTCGTGAAGGCCTGCACCCATGCCCTGAAAGAAGTCCCGGAAGTTAACGCCGAGATTGATGGCCAGGACATCGTCTACAAGAACTACGTCCACATGGGCGTCGCCGTGGGCACCCCCACCGGCCTCGTGGTGCCGGTGGTCCGCGATGCCGATCAGATGAGCTTTGCCGCGATCGAAAAGAAGATCGGTGAGCTGGGCCTGCGCGCCCGTGATGGCAAACTGTCCATGGCCGAAATGCAGGGCGGTTCCTTCACCATCTCCAACGGCGGCGTCTATGGCTCT
>DOMY01000189.1 GCA_003509785.1 Gemmobacter sp. | reverse complement strand
CATGTTGCAGGTGTAGCCGTACTCGTTGTCGTACCAGGACACGACCTTGACGAAGGTGTCGTCGAGCGCGATGCCGGCTTCGGCGTCGAAGATCGACGAGAAGCCGTTGCCACGGAAGTCGGTCGAAACCACTTTCTCGTCGGTGTAACCCAGCGTCTTGCTGATGTCGCCCGACTGCGAAGCCTTCTTCATGGCAGCGCAGATGTCAGCGTACTTGGCGGGCTTTTCCAGCTCGACGGTCAGGTCGACCACCGACACGTCGGAGGTGGGAACGCGGAACGCCATACCGGTCAGCTTGCCCTTCAGTTCCGGCAGCACCTCGCCAAGCGCCTTGGCCGCCCCGGTCGAGGTGGGGATCATCGCCATGGCCGCCGCCCGGGCGCGGTACAGATCCTTGTGGCGACGGTCCAGCGTCGGCTGGTCGCCGGTATAGCTGTGGATCGTGGTCATGATGCCGCTTTCGATGCCGATGGCATCGTTCAGCACCTTGGCCAGCGGTGCCAGGCAGTTGGTGGTGCAAGACCCGTTGGAAACCACCAGATGTTCGGCGGTCAGCGCGCGGTGGTTCACCCCGTAGACCACGGTTTTATCGACATTCTTGGCGGGGGCAGAGACCAGAACCCGCTTGGCGCCACGGCCCAGATGCACGGCAGCCTGATCGCGGTTGTTGAACTTGCCGGTACATTCCAGCACCACATCCACGCCGTCCCAATCCAGTTCTTCGGGATTATAGGTCGACATCACGCGGATCGGGCCACGGCCCAGATCCAGCATCCCGCCTTCAACCTTCACGGTGCCCGGAAACCGGCCATGCACGCTGTCATATTTCAGCAGATGGGCGTTGGTTTCGATGGGGCCGGTGGCATTGATCGCCACCACCTGCACATCATTGCGTGCCGCCTCTGCAATATGCGCCAGCGTGCAGCGCCCGATGCGGCCGAAGCCATTGATGCCGATGGTGATGGTCATGCCCGTCGTCTCCGTCCTGTCTGGCCGCGTCGAATGATTTGCCTATACCGCGGGCTTCCCGAGCAGCAAAGTGGAAAAATCGTGATATTTCATTATGTTAGCGGTAACTTCCGCTGTTTTCGCTAACGGTTTGCAAAATTGCTGCCGCGATGCCGCATCTTTCCGCCGGGGCGTGCGTTGGATAGGCTCCCGGTGAAAACCCCTGAGGAGGGCTGAATGAGCGGATTGCTTGCATTGCTGGATGACGTGGCGGCGATCGCCAAGGTGGCGGCCGCTTCGGTCGATGATGTGGCGGCGGCGGCGGCGAAGGCCGGGGCCAAGGCCGCAGGGGTGGTGATCGACGATGCGGCGGTGACGCCGAAATATGTGCATGGATTTTCGGCCGAACGCGAATTGCCGATCATCTGGCGCATCGCGAAAGGATCGCTGAAGAACAAGCTCATCATCCTGTTGCCCGGCCTGCTGGCGCTGAACTACTTCGCGCCGGCGGTCATTACGCCCTTGCTGATGCTGGGCGGGGCCTATCTGTGCTTCGAAGGCGCGGAAAAGGTGGCCCATGCCCTGTTCCCCCATGCCGATCACGCGGTCGAGGCGGATTTCGACACCAAGGATCCGGCGCATCTGGAAGAAGAAAAGGTGGCGGGGGCGATCAAGACAGATTTCATCCTCTCGGCCGAAATCATGACCATCGCGCTGTCCACCATCCCCGATGGCAGCCTCTGGATGGAGGCGATCACGCTGACCATCGTGGGCACCATCATCACCGCCGTGGTCTATGGCGCGGTGGCGCTGATCGTGAAGATGGATGATGTGGGCCTGCATATGGCCGCCACGGCGCGCACCGGGGCAGGGCGTGGCTTCGGGCGCGGGCTGGTGGTGGCCATGCCAAAGCTGATGGCCTTCCTGTCCACGGTCGGCACGCTGGCGATGCTGTGGGTGGGGGGCAATATCGTGATCCACGGGCTGCATGAAATGGGCCTGCACGAACCCTATGGCACCATCCACCATATTGCCGAACTGGCGGCACAGGCCGTGCCCGAAGGGCTGGCCGGGATCGTGAACTGGGGGGTGACGGCGGCCTGGAGNNTTGATCCCGGTGGCCACGCGGATCATCGGCCCGGCCATCGCCGCCGTCACCGGAAAACGCGCCGCCCATTGATCTTGAGCTGTCCCGACACAGGCGGGACGGCGGCGGGACGCGGTACAGGACGGGGGCCATACAGAAAAAGCCGCGCTTCTGGCGCGGCTTTTGCTTTTGTCGATGTTGCCTGCGGGGGCGCTGCGGTTACAGCAGCGCCTTTGCCTTGGCCACGGCATTTTCGGCGGTGATGCCGAATTCCTTGTACAGACGATCCGCCGGGGCCGAAGCACCAAAGGAATTCATCCCCACGAAATCGGCTTTGGTCTCTTTGCCGCGCTCGCCCAGCAGCCAGCGATCCCAGCCCATGCGCACGCCGGCCTCGATGGCCACCCGCACCGGACCTGCGGGCAGAACCTTCTTGCGATAGGCCTCGTCCTGCGCCGCGAACAGCTCCATGCAGGGCATGGAGACCACGCGGGTGCCGATGCCTTCGGCCTCCAGCGCCTCGCGGGCTTTCATCGCGATTTCCACTTCGGACCCGGTGGCGATCAGGATCACCTGACGCTTGCCGGTGGCCTCGGCCAGCACATAGGCGCCCTTGGCGCTGAGGTTCTGGTTGGTGTGGGTCAGGCGCACCGGGGTCAGGTTCTGGCGGCTCAGCGCCATCACCGTCGGCGTGGTCTTGGTGGAAAGCGCCATTTCCCAGGCCTCGGCCACTTCCACCAGATCGGCGGGGCGGAAGACCCAAGTGTTGGGCGTCGAACGCGAAATCGCAAGATGTTCAACGGGTTGGTGGGTCGGCCCGTCTTCGCCAAGGCCGATGGAATCATGCGTCATCACATAGACGACCGGCACCTGCATCAGCGCCGACAGGCGCATCGACGGGCGGGCGTAATCGGTGAAGCACATGAAGGTGCCGCTATAGGGGCGCACGCCGCCATGCAGAACCATGCCGTTCATCGCGGCAGCCATGCCATGCTCGCGGATGCCGTAATAGACGTAACGGCCCTTGCGGTTGATCGGATCGAAGATGCCCAGATCGGCGGTCTTGGTGTTGTTCGATCCGGTCAGATCGGCCGAACCGCCGATGGTTTCCTGCATCACCGGGTTGACCGCAGCCAGCACGATTTCCGAGGCAGAGCGGGTGGCGATCTTCTTCGGCGCATCCACCGCCGCTTTCTTCACGCTGCGGATGGCCGCGGCCAGCTTGGGCGAGGGGTCAAGCGCGAAGATGCGCTTCAGCTCCGCCTGCTTGCCTGCGGGCAGCATGGCCGCGCGGGCCTCCCATTCGCGGCGGGTATCCAGACCGCGGGCGCCGATGGCCTCCCATGCGGCTTTCACATCGGCCGGAATGTCGAACGGCCCGTGATCCCAGCCATAGGCGGCGCGGGTATCGGAGATCAGCTGCTTGTCGGTCAGCGCGCCATGGCCCTTCGACGTATCCTGTGCCGAAGATCCCAGCGCGATGTGGGTCTTGCAGGCGATCATCGCCGGACGCGGGGATTTCTTTGCTGCAACAAGGGCTTCGTCGATGGCAACCGGGTCGTGCCCGTCACATTCGAACACATCCCAGCCGCTGGCGGCAAAGCGGGCCTTCTGGTCGGTGATGTCGGAAATTTCCACCTTGCCGTCGATGGTGATGCCGTTGTTGTCCCACAGCACGATCAGGCGCGACAGTTCATGCTTGCCGGCAAGGCCGATGGCCTCCTGGCTCACGCCTTCCATCAGGCAGCCGTCACCGGCGATGACATAGGTGTAGTGGTCCATCACCTTGGCACCCCAACGGGCGCGCAGGCTTTCTTCGGCCATGGCAAAGCCCACGGCGTTGGAAATACCCTGGCCCAGCGGGCCGGTGGTGGTTTCCACGCCTTCCAGATGGCCATATTCCGGGTGGCCTGCGGTGCGGGCGCCCCATTGGCGGAAGTTCTTCAGCTCTTCGATCGAGGCCTGTTTGTAGCCCGTCAGGTGCAGAAGGCTGTAGATCAGCATCGAGCCATGCCCGGCTGACAGGATGAACCGGTCACGGTTCGGCCAGAGCGGCGCGGCCGGATCGAAATTCAGGTGCTTTTCAAACAGCACCGTTGCCACATCCGCCATGCCCATCGGCATACCGGAATGGCCGGAGTTCGCGGCGGCAACGGCGTCGAGCGTCAGCACCCGGATGGCGCAGGCTTTCTTCCAGTGGTCGGGGTGCTGGGCGCGCAGGCTGGCGATGTCCAAGGCGGCTATCCTCTTCGAAAGGGCTCTCGGCTCCGGTCCTTAACAGCCCGCGCGCCAAGATCAAGCGCTGCCTGCCGTTAGCGCCAGCAGCAAAGGCTGCTTTGGGGGGCGCATTCCGCCTGTTTTTTGCGATAAGATGACGGAACGCCGGTCAAATGACGATTCGCGCACCCGGCCGGGTCGCCGGGTCGCGGGCCCAAGGAAAGAACCGAAGAAGGCAGTGAGCATGAAGGATTTGGCAGAGCTTGAGCGGCGAATCACCGCCGCCCTGGCGCGGATCGGGGCAGGGATAGACCAGTTGCAGGCACCGCCTGCCGTGGATCTGACCAGCCCGGAACCCGCCGAGGCCGATACGGCCGAGCTTGACCTGCTGCGCGCCGCGCTGGAGGCGGAACGCGCGGTGTCGACGGAGCTGCGCGCCGCGCTGGCACTGGCGGCAGCCACTCAGGAAGCGGCCGATGCCGCCCGCGCCGAGGCTGTTGCCGCCGAAGATGCCGCGCCGGGTGCGGAAGATACCGATGCGGAAATCGCTGGCGTGGAAGATGCTGGCGCTGAAGGTTCTGGCCCCGAAGATTCTGGCCCGGAACAGGCGGGCGCCGAAGTGGCGGCCGTGGAAGATACTGCCGCCCTGCTGGCGCGGATCGAAGATCTGACGCGGCAGGTGGATGTGCAGGGGCTGGAGCTGCAGCGGATGCGCCAAAGCTCCATCCAGCTGCGCGAAACGCTGCGGGCGCTGCGCGAACAGGCCAGCGAAGGTGTAGAGGCGCATCTGATCAACCGCGCCATGCTGGCCGAGCTGGAGGCGCTGCGCGCGGCGCGGTCTTCGGAAACGGCCGAACTTGCCGCCATTCTGGCCGAGCTGGCCCCCATTCTGGACCCGGCGGAGGATGCAGATGCCCGAGGTTGATATCTCTATCGGTGGCCGCAAGTTTCAGGTGGTCTGCAACGAGGGGGAAGAGCATTTCCTCCATTCCGCCGCCGCCATGCTGGATATCGAGGCGCAACCGCTGATCGAACAGATGGGCCGGATGCCGGAATCGCGGATGCTGCTGATGGCGGGGCTGATGCTGGCCGACAAGACCGCTGCCGCAGAGGACGAGCTGCACCTGCTGCGCGCCCGGATCGCAGAGCTGGAGGGGCGGCCTGAACCGGCGCCGCTGCGCATCGAAGTGCCGGTGATCCCGCCGCAGGTATCGGAAACCCTGGCCGAGATTGCCGCGCGGGCCGAAGCCCTGGCCGCCCGGGTAGAAGAGCGGATCGCAGAATGACAAAAGCCCGCGCAGATCGCGCGGGCTTTTTACATTGGCCGAAAGCCCGGGTTCAGGCGTTGGCCTGACGGATCTTTTCGGCAGCATCCTTGTCATAGGCGATGCCATTGGTTTCAAACAGCTGATCCAGCTCGCCCGACAGGGTCATTTCGGTGACGATATCGCAGCCGCCGACGAATTCGCCCTTGATATAGAGCTGCGGAATGGTGGGCCATTCCGAGAAATCCTTGATCCCCTGACGGATTTCGGCATCGGCCAGAACGTTCACATCGGCAAATTCGACGCCCATGTAGTTCAGCACGCCCGCCACACGGGACGAGAAACCGCATTGGGGCATCATCTTGGTGCCCTTCATGAACAGCACCACGTCATTCTTTTCGATCGTTTCGCGGATCTGATCCTGCGCGCTCATGGCGATTCCTTTCGTTATTCGGGGGCTTTGGTGGTCAGCGCGAGGGCATGCAATTCGCCATGGGCGCCATCCATCTTGCCTTTGAGGCTGGCATAGACGGCGCGCTGCTGCTGCACCCGGTTCATGCCTTTGAAACTTTCGTCGATCACCTCGGCCGCCCAGTGGTTTCCGTCGCCCGCAAGGTCGGTAATGGTGATTTTCGCATTGGGGAAGCCTTCACGGATGAGGGCTTCGATATCCTTGCCTTCCATGGGCATCTGGTGGTCTCCTGTCCTTCGCGACCAATCTAGGGCGGCGCGGGACGGGCTGCAAGGCGGGAAGCGTGGGCTTTCGCCCCTCACCCAACCCTCCCCCGGGGGGAGAGGGCTTTTGCCCGGGGTGCAAGGCCAAGGCTTCCCAGGGGGGAGGGGCACTGGGCCAATGCGCAACGCCACCCTCTCCCCTTGGGGGAGAGGGCAGGGTGAGGGGTTATTCCACCGCCGCGGCGAAGGCGCCGCGATAGAGCGCCGACAGATCGGCCAGAGCGGCGGCATCGCTGCCCATCCGCACGGCATCGCCGCCGAACTGGCCCATGATGGCCAGCGGCACGCCTGCGGCCTGTGCGGCGGCCTGCAGCGCGTCCAGCGCGGCGGGGGCCACGGCCACCAGATAGCGGGCCTGATCTTCGCCAAACAGCGTGGCGATTTCGGCGGTTTCCAGCGTCAGGCCGAGGCCAGCGCCTTCGGCCATTTCGAAGGCGGCCAGCGCCAGACCGCCATCGCCCAGATCGGTGCAGGCGGCAAAGGCCTTGCGGTTGGCGCGGATGAAATCGCCATGCGCCTTTTCGGCGGCCAGATCGACGAAGGGCGCGTCGCCCGCCTCGATCCCGAAGGCTTCGGCCAGCAGGGCCGATTGCCCCAGATGGCCGCGGGTTTCCCCGATCACCACCGCCAGATCACCGGCGGCGGGCTGGCCTGCAATCACCTCGTCTAGCGATTTCAGGATACCCACGGCGCCGATGGTGGGGGTGGGCAGGATCGGCTGGCCATCGGTTTCGTTATAAAGCGAGACGTTGCCCGAAACGATCGGCATATCCAGCGCGATGCAGGCCTCGCCGATGCCTTTCAGCGCGCCGACGAACTGGCCCATGATTTCGGGCTTTTCGGGGTTGCCGAAATTCAGGTTGTCGGTGGTGGCCAGCGGCAGCGCGCCCACGGCGGTCAGGTTGCGGTAGGCCTCGGCCACTGCTTGCCGTCCACCCTGCTGCGGGTTGGCCTTGACGTAGCGCGGGGTTACGTCGCTGGTGAAGGCCAGCGCCTTGCCGGTGCCGTGCACGCGCACCACGCCTGCGGGCAGGCCGGGGCGCACCACGGTATCGCCGCCCACCTGGCTGTCATATTGCTCCCAGACCCAGGCCTTGTGGGCATAGGTCGGGCTGCCGATCAGGGCGCGCAGCGCCTCGATCGGGGCGATGGCGGGCACGTCGTCCAGCGGGGCGGCCGGCGGGGTTTCGACCCAGGGGCGATCATATTCCGGCGCGTTGGATGAAAGTTTGGACAGCGGCAGATCCGCCATCACCTGAT
Source organism: Gemmobacter sp. (assembly GCA_003509785.1). Classification (GTDB taxonomy): domain Bacteria; phylum Pseudomonadota; class Alphaproteobacteria; order Rhodobacterales; family Rhodobacteraceae; genus Gemmobacter. The sequence goes on along the minus strand of DOMY01000189.1, from coordinate 513 downwards.
TGCCATGCAGGATCAGGAAGCGGTCTTCGGGGATGGTTTCGCCGACGATGGCAAAATCGAGATCCCATTTTTCAAAGATCGCCCGCGCCTCTGCCTCTTTCTCGGGCTTCAGCACCATGAGCATACGCTCCTGGCTTTCGGACAGCATCATTTCATAGGCGGTCATCGCGGCTTCGCGCTGCGGCACCATGTCGAGGTTCAGCCGGATGCCCAGGCCGCCCTTGTCGCCCATTTCCACCGCAGAACAGGTGAGACCGGCGGCGCCCATGTCCTGAATGGAGATCACGGCGCCCGAACCCATCAGTTCCAGGCTGGCTTCCAGCAGGCGCTTTTCGGTGAAGGGGTCGCCGACCTGCACGGTNNGCCGCCCACGGTGGGCACGCCGAAGGCATTGCCATAGCCGCCGATGCCTTCGACCACGCCCTTCACCAGATGGCTGGTTTTCGGATGCGAAGGTTCACCAAAGCTGAGCGCATTCATCGCGGCAATCGGGCGGGCGCCCATGGTGAAGAC
>DOMY01000296.1 GCA_003509785.1 Gemmobacter sp. | reverse complement strand
CCCGGCCCACTGATGACGGCATCAGGAACCCCAGCGCCATGGCCGCCAGTGTCAGCCCGCCGATCAGCCGGGGGTAGCTGCCGGTCAGCCGCGGCCCCAGCAGCCCGGCCAGCCTTGCCCCCAGCCCCGTGCTGCTGATCGCCGCGCCGATCACAAAGCCCGAAACGATCAGCCAGACTGCCGCCGAACCGAAGCCCTGAAACACCAGATCCGGCGGGGCAAGCCCGGGGATCAGCATCAGTGCAAAGAAGATCAGGCTCGCCAGATAGGGCGCCACGGCCCCGCTGCTCCATAATCCCAGGGTCAGCAGCACAGCGGCCAGCGTCTGCGCCTGCAGGCCGGTCAGCCCGGCGGGCGGCAGCAGGGCGAGCAGCAGCGCGCCGGGGATCAACAGCCCCACGAACAGCTGCCTTGGCGAAAATATCTGTCTCGGGGGTAATCTGTCGGTCGTGGCCATGATGCGCTCCTGCTTGTGGATGAAAGCAGTGTAGCGACAGGCAGGGATCTGCGTTAGATTGCCATCATGACAACAGATATCGCTGAAACGACAAGTTTTACCCCCAGCGCCACCGCCTTTGTCTGCGATCCGGCGCGCCCCGTTCTGGCGCATGGCCGTGTCCTGCGCATGGGCGCCTCTGTGGCGCCGCACAGCCACCCGCGCGGGCAGCTGCTTTGGGCGATGCGCGGGGTGTTGCGGGTGGTCAGCGGCGCCTCGGTCTGGATCGTGCCGCCCAGCCATGCCGTCTGGATCCCCGGCGGCACCCTGCATCATGTGGTGACGGAATCCGAGGCCGACACCCGCAACCTTTATGTCGATCCCTCATGCTCGGTGCGCACAGGTGATCCGGGCTGCGCCGTCCTGCTGCTGACACCGCTGATGCGGGCGCTGATCCTGCGCATGGGCGAAGATCCGGCCGAGGCGCCCCATGATGCCCGCCGCCTGCGTCTCTGTGCCGTGGTGCTGGATGAAATCGCCGCATTGCCCGAAGCCCCGCTCAGCCTGCCGGGCGGGCACGACCCCCGGCTGGCGCGGCTGGCAGGCCATCTGGGGCAGGNNAGTTCCGGGCCGAAACCGGGCTGACCTTCCGCCAGTGGCGCGCCCGCCTGCGCCTTCTGTCCGCCATCGAGCGGCTGGGACGGGGGGAAAGCAGCACCGCCATCGCCTGGTCTCTGGGCTACAGCAGCCCCTCTGCCTTCGTGGCCGCCTTTCGCCAGCAGTTCGGCTGCCCGCCGCAAAGCTATCTTCAGGCCGGCGGCTGAATGAAAAAGGGCCGGGTTTCCCCGGCCCCCTTTCTTACATCATGCCCATAAGCCTTGGAAGCAGCAGGGATATCTCTGGGATATAGGTCACCAGCCCCAGGAAGACCAAGGCCGTGAACAGCCAGGGCAGCGCGGCCTTCGTCACCTCTGTCAATCCCAGCTTCGATATGGCCGAGGCGACATAGAGGTTCAGCCCCACAGGCGGCGTACACAGCCCGATCTCCATGTTCACCACCAGCATGATGCCGAAGTGCACAGGATCGACGCCCAGTTTCACCGCCACCGGATACAGGATCGGCGCCATGATGAGCACGATGGCCGAAGGCTCCATCACCATGCCGATGAACAGCAGGATCACGTTGACCATCAGCAGGAAGCCGATCTTGCCGAAGCCAAGCCCCACGATCCAGTCCGACAGGGTCTGCGGGATCTGCTCGCTGGTCAGGATGAAGGCAAACATCACGGCATTGGTGATGATATACAGCAGCATCGCCGACATGCCCGCCGAAGACAGCAGCACCCGCGGCACATCGCGCAGCTTGATGTCCTTGTACACAAAGACAGCGATGATGAAGGCATAGACGGCGCTGACGGCGGCGGCCTCGGTCGGCGTGAAGATGCCGCCATAGATGCCCCCCATGATGATGACGATCAGCATCAGGCCCCAGATCGATTCACGCAGCGCATGCAGACGCTCGCGGAACGTGGCGCGCTTCATCCGGGGATAGCCGTTCTTCCAGGCCCGCCAGAAGGTGGTGGTGCCCAGCATCGCGGCCAGCATCAGCCCGGGGATCACGCCCGCCATGAACAGTGTCCCGATCGAGGCCGACATCACCGGATTGCCATCCGGCCCGGTCACAACCATGCCCGAGGTGGCCACCGCATACATCACCATCACGATGGACGGCGGGATCAGGATGCCCAGACCGCCGGCCGTGGCCACAGTGCCCACGCCAAACTGCGGCGGATAGCCCTGTTTCACCATGGCCGGGATCAGGATAGACCCCACTGCCATCACCGTCGCCGGGCTGGACCCGGAAATCGCCGCGAACAGTGCGCAGGCCAGAACGGCTGCCAGACCCATGCCGCCNNTCGATGCCGGTGAACAGCTTCAGCGCGATGGCATCCATCGGCACTTCGGAAAAGCTGAACAGGAAGGTGAAAACCGTCAGGCCCAGCGCAATGGAAACCGGCATCCCGGTGACCAGCAGAACCGCCAGAATGGCGAAAATCAGAAGCGCGGTCATGCGTGGCCTCCCTTGCTCAGGTCTTCAGCCTCGTCTTCCAGACCGTCCACGGCACCGTGATCGTGATGGGCGATGAAGCCGGTGGTGGCGAACAGATACAGCGCCTGCACAAAGCGGAAGCACATCAGCGCCGAGCCCAGCGGCACCGCCAGATAGATCAGCCACATCTGGATCTCCAGATCCGGCGAGGTTTGCCCGCCATGCCGCACATGCCAGACGAAATCCGTGCCGATCAGGGTGACGATGGCGGTGAACAGCACGCCGCCCGACATGGCGATGATGGTAATGATCCGCCGGNNACACACATGGATGCCCTCGCGTACGCCATAGGCGGCGCCGAATTTGGCCATCCAGACGAACAGATAGATGCAGGCCTCCTGCGCCCAGGTCAGCTTGATCGCATTGATCGACTTGAAGGCGGAACGCGCGGCAGATTGCAGCCAGGCCATGTCATTGGCCCGGGCATAAGAAACCAGATCGGCGGCAAAGCCGATGGAAAAGCGGTGGACGACCGCAACGAAGATCAGCACCACAGCCGTGGCCATCAGCGCCGAAATGAGGATTTCTTCGAAACGGTCGAGGATGCGCAGCGACATGGCGAACCTCGTTTGCAAAAAGGGGGGCACGCAGCCAAGCGCACCCCCCGTGTCAGGGAAGCGTGTCAGTCAGGCGCCGCGATCAGTTGGTCGCGCCCAGAACCCCGTAAACCTGCTGGATCAGATCGGCACCGATCCGGTCGGCCATTTCTTCATGCACCGGGCGCAGAACTTCGGCCCATTCGGCGCGCTCTTCATCGGTCAGGGTGTAGAATTCGGTGGTGCCTGCGGCTTTCATCGCCTCCAGCGCCTTGTCGTTTTCTTCCTTGGCGATCGAGTTCNNCACGATCACCGCATAGCCCAGATAGCCATGGTTCGACACGGTGGAATGTTTCTGAACCTCGTGCATCTTCTGGGTGTACATGTTCGAAGGCGGGTTCTCGGTGCCATCCACAACGCCGGTCTGCAGCGCCTGATACACTTCGGAAAACGCCATGACCTGCGGCACGGCGCCCAGCGCCTGCATCTGGGCTTCCAGGATCTTCGAAGACTGGATGCGCATCTTCAGGCCCAGGAAATCATCGGGCACATGCACCGGCGAATTGGCCGACATCACCTTGAACCCGTTGTCCCAATAGGCCAGGCCCTTGATGCCCTTGGGTTCCAGCATGGCCAGCAGGCTGGCGCCCACTTCGCCATCGGTGATCTTGCGCAGGTCTTCATAGCCGTTCATCAGCAGCGGCAGGTCGAACAGCTCGAACTGCTGCACACCCAGCGGGCCGAATTTCGCCAGCGACGGGGCCAGCATCTGCACGGCGCCCAGTTGCAGCGCCTCCAGCTCTTCCTTGTCCTTGTAAAGCTGGCTGTTGGGATAGACCTCAACCTTCACCGCGCCTTCGGTATAGGCTTCGGCCAGTTCCTTGAATTTCTCTGCGGCTTTGCCTTTCGGCGTATCCGGGGCCACCACATGGCTGAACTTGATGGTGATCGGCTCTGCAAAGGCGGGCAAGGCGGCAGACAAGGCCAGCACGGCGGCACCCGCAAAGCGGGCGAACGAACGACGGTTCATGTGATCTCTCCTCCAAAGCCGCCCCTCCAGGCGGTTGTCAGATCATTGCCATCACATCTGTGTCACCGCTATTGTGGGTTTCCGCAATCATACCGCTAACATGGCGGATCATTCGGAGGACCGCAGCCTGAACGGCCTGAAACAGATCCAGAACGGTCGCCCCGCGGCCCAGCCGGCCGAGCCTTGGGCGAACGAGGCGCAGGTGGCAAAGTCACGCCGTGTCGATCTGGTGTCGCTGGTGCCGCTCATGGCCATCGTGGCGCTGGTCGCCATGGTGACGGCGCTGATCTGGGCCGTGAACCGCAGCGAGGTGGAACAGGTCCGCGTAAAAACCGCCACTGATGCGCTTTGGGTCGAACAGACCCTGCGCTTTCAGCTGGGGGTGGATGAAGATACGCTGGTCCGGCTGGCGCTGGATGCCGCCGCCCGCGTGCCGCCCCAGGATCTGGATGCGCGGGCCCGCCTGCATATCACCACCAACCCCGAGGTGCTGGCGGTGATCTGGTATGGCCCCGATGCCTCCCGGCTGCGCGCGATGCCGGGGCTGAAGGCCAGCGGCGATCCCGAACCCGTGGCGCTGCTGCAGCGCAGCGGGGCCACCGTCTCGCGCCCGGTTTACGGCCGGGTGATGCCAGATGCCTCCGTCACCCTGGCCATGCCGATATCGGGCGGCGGCTTCGTCAGCATGACCATTTCCCTGCCCTTGATGCTGGAGCGGCACATCCCCTGGTGGATCGCGGAACAATATGCCGTGCATCTGACGGATGCAGGCGGCGAGATTCTGGTCAGCCGCGCCCGGCTGGACCCGGATGCCGCAGCCCCCAGCCATGCGATTAGCTTTGATCCCCCGCTCAGCGGCACTTTCCTGCGCATCACCGGCTATGATCCACCCACCGATTTCAGCGTGCTGATGCTCTATGGCGCGGTAACCGGGCTGGCGGGCTTTGCCATGCTGGCGCTTTACAGCCTTTATGGCAGCGCCATCCGCCGCCGCACGGCTGAGTTGCGGCTGCGCGGCGAAACCGCCTTTCGCCGCTCGATGGAAGAAAGCCTGACCGTGGGGCTGCGCGCGAAGGATCATGAAGGCCACATCCTTTACGTCAATTCCGCCTTCTGCAATCTGGTGGGCTGGTCGGCGGATGAACTTGTCGGGTCTTCGCCCCCGATGCCCTATTGGGATATCGACCGCATTGCCGAAACTGAAGAACGCCACCGCCAGTTGCAGGCTGGCGGCGCCGTGAGTCAAAGCTTTGAAACCCGCTTCCGTCACCGCGATGGCCATACGATCGAAGTGCAGGTGTTCGAAGCCCCGCTGATCGACGCGCGCGGGGCGCATCGCGGCTGGATGGGATCGGTGATCGACATCACTGAAGCCAAGCGCGCCGCCCGCATGGCCCGGTTGCAGGATGAAACCATGGCGCGCACCGGTCGTCTGGTCACCTTGGGCGAAATGGCCTCCACCCTCGCGCATGAACTGAACCAGCCGCTGTCCGCGATTGCCAGCTATGCCGCCGGGATGCGCAACATGATTGAAGCCGGGCGCGATCCCGAAAGCCTGAAACCCGCAATGGAAAAGCTGGCGGTGCAGGCCGGGCGCGCAGGCCTCATCATCCGCCGGATACAGGATCTGGTGAAAAAGCGCGAACCCCGGTTCAGCCGCCTGGCGCTGGAAGATGTGCTGGCCGAAACCGTGGGCTTTCTGGAATCCGACGCCCGCGAACATCGGGTGCAGATCGTCACCATGGTCAGCCCGGTGGCGCGGGTGCAGGCGGATCGTATCCTGCTGGAACAGGTGCTGATCAACCTGATCCGCAACGGGATGGAGGCGATGGCGGATCCCAGGCGCGATCATGGCAGGCTGACCCTGCGCCTGTTCGCGGATGACGGCATGGTGGTTGTCGATGTCGAGGATCAGGGCAGCGGCATTGATCCCGCCATCGAAGGGCGGCTGTTCGATGCCTTCAGCTCGACCAAACCGCAGGGCATGGGCATGGGGCTGAACATCTGCCGCTCTATCATGGAACTGCATCGCGGTCAGCTGACCTATCGCGCGGGCCCGGGGGGCGGCACGATTTTCCGCATGGCCCTGCCTGCGGCGGATGACGAACAGGAAGAAAAGGCCGAAGAATGACCGGAACCATCCATATCGTCGATGACGAAGAACCGATCCGCGATGCACTGTCGTTCCTGTTCGACTCGCGCGGGCTCAACGCACGGGGCTGGGCCTCGGGCGAAGAGTTTCTGTCGGCGCAGCCGCTGGCCGATTGCGCCTGCGTCATTCTGGATGTGCGGATGGGCGATCTGGGCGGGCCAGAGGTCTTTGAACGGCTGCGCGCCATGGGCAACCGGGTGCCGGTGATCTTTCTGACCGGCCATGCCGATGTGCCGGTGGCGGTGCGCACATTGAAGGCCGGTGCCTTCGATTTCGTGGAAAAGCCGTTCAACGACAATCAGATCGTTGATCTGGCGCTGAAAGCCATCGCCGCACATGAGGCGGCCGAGGCCATGGCCGCCGCGCGCCGCGACCTTGAAACGCGCCGCGCCTCGCTGTCCGCCCGCGAAGAAGAGGTGTTGCGCCTGATGCTTCAGGGCCAGCTGAACAAGCAGATCGCCGATAGCCTGGGCATCGCCATGCGCACGGTCGAGGTGCATCGCGGCCGGGTTCTGGCCAAGATGGCGGTGCGCAATGCGGTGGAACTGGCCGCCATGCTGGGCGGTGACTAGGATCAGCTGCCGCTTGCGGTATCCAGCACCTGCGCGGCCACCTGTTCACTGCGCAGCATATCGGCGAGCGTCAGCGACTCGATGATCAGAAGATAGGTCCAGAACACTTCGGCAAAGACCTTGCGGATGCGGCAGCTGGCCTCGTCCTTGCAATCCTCGCAGCGCTGATAGGCACTGCGCGACAGGCAGGGCAAGGGGGCGATCGGCCCGTCGATCAGCCGCAGCAGTTCTGAAATCTGGATATCAGAGGGGGTCTTGACCAGGCTGTACCCGCCAGACCGGCCCCGGATCGAACTGATATAGCCCGCATTGCGCAGTTCCAGCAGGATATGTTCCAGAAACCGCTTCGGCGCCCCGNNTGCGTGATCATGAAGCAGCCCTAAGGCCAAAGGATTCTGGAATCAACATTTCCGAAGGGGATTCGGCGCGGGAAATGTGGTTTCTGCGGCGCGGCACAAGCGGGCCTCGTCTGCGCGAATGTCAAAACCGATTCTCGCCCTTGGGTGGATTGGCGGGCCCGGCTGCAAGCCTTCAGGCCCCAAATACCCGGATCCTTGCGCCGCATTGCGGCAGATTGTGCGTTCCATTGGCGGTATGCCTTGATCTTCTGCCCAATCATGTTGCAGCATCGTGACAAGAACTTGGAATGGATGCAGGAAACGCCGCCTAATCCGTCAGCACATGCTTTCTCCCCTGGGCTGGACAGGGGAAATGGCGGTGCTAGATAGCCGGTTTTAACCTGTACCGGGCTTGGGATGCCGCAGCGCAGAACGGGGTAACCCGGCGCCACGGAAAAACGCCGGAAGATCCCTGCGCCCGGCATGGTGATCAGATGGCACAAAATGCGGCTGCAGCGCGGCCGCCTGTCAGGAGGCGATGTCAGCATGATCTATGACCGCAGGCCTTGCGATCTGGGCGAGGGGCCGCTCTGGCATCCGGTGCGCGAACAGCTGTTCTGGTTCGATATCACCGGCCAGCGGATGCTGTCGGTGGAACGGGGCAGCCCGCGCGAATGGCGCTTTCCCGAAATGGTCTCTGCGGCGGGCTGGTTGTCGCGCGATGTGCTGCTGATCGCCGGGGAACGCGATCTCTTCCTGTTCGATGTCGAAACCGAAGAAACCGAAACCCTGACAGAGCTGGAGGCGGATAACCGCATCACCCGGTCCAATGACGGCCGCGCCGATCCGCTGGGTGGCNNTATTTCGATGGCGAATTGCGCAAGCTGTTCAACGGCATTTCCATTCCCAACGCGATCTGCTTCTCGCCTGATGGCCGGGTTGCGCATTTTGCCGATACGGCCACCGGGCGGGTTATGCGGGTCGCGCTGGATGCCACCGGCTGGCCTCTGGGCACGCCCGAGGTGTTTGTCGATCTTGGCGCCGATGGCGGCAGTCCCGATGGCGCCGTGACCGATGCCGATGGTGTGCTGTGGCTTGCGGTCTGGGGCGGCGGCTGCCTGCAGGCCTATGCACCGGATGGCCAGATGCT
>DOMY01000288.1 GCA_003509785.1 Gemmobacter sp. | reverse complement strand
GCAGGCGGGGCACCGGAACAATCTGGGCTGGCACGGTCTGTGCCAGCGCAGGGCCAAGGGTTGCGGCAAGGGCAAGGCAGGCGAGCGCAGCGGGTCTGAACATCGGGGCACCTCCTGTGCCCAAGTTTAAGGCGCAGCGGCAAGAGCGGGCATCACAGTCACGTCAACGGCAGGCCAGTGGTGGGCCGGTTCAGGCCGTGCTTCGTGAAGCGGCGCCTGCGTGATAGGCTTGCCTGATTGCCTGTCGCATTTTCAACCAGAGAAGGAGGGGCGCCATGCCAATCGGGCTGCGTATCACCTGCGCTGCGGTGGCGCTGCTGGCCACCGCCCTGCCCCAGACCGCAACCGCGCAGGGCAGCCATGCCGGGCAATGGGCCTGCCAGATGACCTATACCGAACTGGACCCCTGGGGAAACCGCACCAGCGGCTTTGTGCGCGACTATATGATGGCGATCTATCCTGATGGCCGGTTCGAGGCCCAGGGCAGCCTGGCCGGGGCAGCCGGGGTGCATCAGTTCCGCAGCCAGGGCCAGTGGCAGGCACAGGGCGCCGACATGATCGCGAGCGGGCCAGAGCAAAGCAGCGATCCGTTCCAAATGCCGGGGATGCAGTTTGTCTTTACCGGAACGCTGCAGGCGGATGGCAGCATGTCATACCGCTATGAACAGGCCGATCCTTCGGGGCGCTATCTGATGATCCGCACGCTTTATGCCTGCCAGAGACGGGGTTAGCCGATCTCTGTCCGGCCACGCCGGTCGCCCCGCAGATTGGCATAGAGCACGTGGTTGCGCCAGCGCCCGGCGATCTGCAGATAGCTTTGCGCCACACCTTCGTATTTGAAGCCCGTCCGCTCCAGCACGCCACGCGAGGCGTGGTTTTCCGGCAGGCAGGCGGCCTCGACCCGGCTGAGATCCAATGTAGTGAAAGCATAATGCACCATGGCCAGGATCGCCTCGCGCATGTAGCCCTGCCGCGCAAAGGGCTGGCCCACCCAATAGCCCAAAGTGCCCGCCTGCACCGGGCCACGGCGGATGTTATCCAGCGTGATCGCCCCCAGCAGCGCCTGATCCTGCCGACGGATCAGCAGAACCGGCATGGCCGACCCCTGCGCCATCGCCCGCTTGGACCAGTAGACGCGATTGGTAAATGCCTTGCGGCTGAGGTGATCGGCCGCCCAGAGCGGCTCCCACGGGATCAGAAATCCGGCGCTGGATTCGCGCAGATCGGCCCATGCCCGATAATCGCCATGTTCCGGCGGGCGGAGCGTCAGGCGCTCCGTCTCGACGCGGACGCGGCGGCGAAAGGGCAGCATCAGGCGGCAAGCCCTTTCCGGATCGCCTCAAGATCCGGGGCGGCGCTGACTGGGCCATAAAGCGCAAGCGCGGCCCGCGCACCGGCCAGCTTTCCGGCATAGGCGCGCACATCGGCGGTGCCCACGGCATCAATCCGCGCCACAGCCTCGTCTACATCCAGCACCCGGCCCCAGATCGACAGCAGCCGCGCATTGCGTTCGGCGCGGCTGGNNCGCTGGACGGGCTTTCCAGCCCCATCAGCAGGCCCGCCTTCAGCTGTGCCCTTGCCCGGGCCACCTCGGCATCCGTCATGTCATCGGCGGCGCGCTTCAGTTCGGCGATGGTCAGCTGCGTCAGATCCCCGATTTCCTCGGCCGAAGTGCCCGCATAGACGGTGATCGAGCCGGTATCCTCGTAGGCGCCGGATTGTGCGAAGATCGAATAGCACAGCCCCCGCTCTTCGCGGATCTTCTGGAACAGCCGCGACGACATGCCACCTCCCATGGCCGTGGAATAGACCTGTGCGGTGTACACATCCGGGTCACGATAGCCCGGTGCTTCAAATGCGAGCGCGAAATGGACCTGTTCCAGATCCTTGACCTCGCGCCGCTCGCCGCCGCCGAAACGGGCCAGTTCGATGCTGGGGGCGCCCACGGGTTTCAGATGGCCGAAGATCGCTGTGGCCTGCGCCACGATGGCATCGTGATCGACGCCGCCCGCAGCGGCCAGGATCATCTGATCCGGCCCGTAATGCTGTTGCACGAACTGCACCAGATCATCGCGCGAGAAGCCCGAAACCCGTTCGGCCGGGCCAAGAATGGTGCGTCCGAAGGGCTGATCGGGGTAGCTGACTTCCTGCAGCCAGTCAAAGATGATGTCATCGGGCGTATCCAGCGATTGCCCGATTTCCTGCAGGATCACATGGCGTTCCGTCTCGATCTCTTTCAGATCGAACAGCGGGTTCAGCACGATGTCGGAAATCACATCCAGCGCCAGTTCCACATCCGCAGACAGGACACGGGCGTAATAGGCTGTCATTTCCTTTGAGGTATAGGCGTTGATATAGCCGCCCACATCCTCGATCGCTTCGGCGATCTGCAGAGAATTGCGCCGCGCCGTGCCCTTGAAGGCCATATGTTCCAGAAAATGCGCAATGCCATTCTGCGCGGCGGTTTCATGCCGCCCCCCCGCCGTCACCCAGACGCCGACCGAGGCAGACTTCAGCCCCGGCATGTGTTCCGTCACGATGCGGAATCCATTCGGCAGGGTGGCAATGCGAACTGTCAATGCGCGATCCTTTCGCGGACGAGGGTTTCAAGGGCTTCCAGATCATTGGGCACGCGCGTCACACGCTCGGCCCGTTCGAACAGATCCGACATGCGTTGCGGCAGGGCCGGGCGCTGGCCCATTGCGGACTCCACCGCATCGGGGAATTTGGCGGGATGCGCCGTGGCGAGGGTAATCATCGGGCTGTCGCCCAGATGATCTTCGGCCACCTTCACGCCCACGGCGGAATGGGGGCACAGAACCTCGCCCGTGGCGGCATATTGCGCCCTGATCGTGGCCACGGTCTCTTCCTCGGAACAGCGGCCCGAAGCGAAGGTGCCGCGCAGCATTTCCAGCGCGCCCTGGCTGATGTGGAAGCCGCCCGCCTTCATTTCGGCCATCAGCGCGGCCACCGCGGCGCCGTCGCGCCCATAGGCATCAAACAGCGCGCGTTCGAAGTTGGACGAGACCTGAATATCCATCGACGGCGAGATCGAGGCTTTCACGCCATTGGTTTCATAGGCGCCGGATTTCAGCGCGCGGTCCAGAATATCGTTCTGGTTGGTGGCGATCACCAGCCGGTCGATGGGCAGGCCCATCCTGCGGGCGATATGGCCTGCGAAGATGTCACCGAAATTGCCGGTAGGCACGGTGAACGAAACCTTGCGCGCAGGCGCCCCCAGCGACACGGCGCTGGAGAAGTAATAGACCACCTGCGCCAGAACCCGCGCCCAGTTGATGCTGTTCACCCCCGCCAGCCGCACACCATCGCGGAAGGCGAAATCGTTGAACATGTCCTTCACCCGGGCCTGGCAATCGTCGAAATCGCCATCCATCGCCAGCGCATGAACATTGGCCTCGCCCGGCGTGGTCATCTGCCGCCGCTGCACCTCGGATACCCGGCCATGCGGGAACAGGATGAACACATCGACATTGGCCAGACCGCGGAACGCCTCGATCGCCGCCGATCCGGTATCGCCGCTGGTCGCACCGACAATGGTGATCCGCTCACCCGTCTTGGCCAGCGCCGCCTGCATCATCTGCCCGATGAGCTGCATGGCGAAATCCTTGAAGGCCAAGGTCGGGCCGTGGAACAGCTCCAGCAGGAAATGGTTGGGGCCGATCTGCACCAGCGGCGCGCGGGCGGCATGGCCGAAGCCCGCATAAGCATTGCCGATCAGGCGGCGGAATTCATCATCGCTGAAGGTATCGCCCATGAACGGGCGCATAACGCGGAAGGCGATCTCTTCATAAGGCAGCCCGGCCAGCGCCGCGATCTCTTCGGTGCTGAACTGCGGCACGGTTTCAGGAACGTAAAGCCCGCCATCCCGGGCGAGGCCCGTCATCATGGCTTCGCCGAAGGTCAGAACGGGCGCCTGCCCGCGGGTCGAGATATAGTGCATTTCCTCGCCTCATGCTTTCCGCCGGTTGATACGCCACAGAAACAGAACTGTCATCCCCAGCCAGACAGCCGCGAGCGAAAACCATGTGATTGCATAGCCCAGATGATCATTCGGGATGGCAGAGGCATCCACAGGTAGGGGTTCGGCCTCTGGCACCACCGGCGCGCGGGCAATGATCAGCACGGGTTCGGTGTTCAGGGCCTGCGCCATGGCGGGCACATCGCGGGCAAACCACAGCCCCTTGGCCAGATCGGGCACCGGGGTGAAGCTGTCCACCTCGGCGGGCCAGTGCAGGTTGCCGATGACGCTGGCCGGGGCTTCGGGCAGGGTAAAGGCGATGCCCTCAGTCACAAAACCCAGATCCACCATGACCCTGCGCCCGCCGGTTTCCAGCACAGCAATTTCGCGGTAGCCCGCGCCGATCAGCTTGCGCGAGGCCAGAACCCGCAGCCCCTCGCCCGTCAGGCGACCTTCGGCCTGCACCGGCAGATAGCGGTCGGCCTCGCCCGGGGCGGCGGGCAACGCCACGGGGGCGGCCATGATCTTTGCCTCGATCGCCGCCAGAATATCCTGCTTCCACTGCAGGCGGGATACCTGCCAGCTGCCAAGACCGATCAGGATGGCGGCACCGATCAGGCCGAACAGCAAGGGCAGGATATAGCGGCGGGACATGAACACTCCGGGTTGGCGGG
>DOMY01000281.1 GCA_003509785.1 Gemmobacter sp. | reverse complement strand
CATTGCCCCCAAGGTCACCGACTACGGGCTGACCCTGCCTGAATTCTACATCGAAAACATCAGCCTGCCCGAAGAGGTGGAAAAGGTGCTTGATAAGCGCAGCTCCATCGGTATCGCAGGCGATCTGGGCAAATACATGCAGTTCAACGCGGCAGAGGCGCTGGACAGGCCGGGCGGTGCCCTGTCGGATGCCATGGGCGCAGGCATGGGCGCGGCCCTGGGTCTGGGCATGGCGCAACAGGCGGCATGCCCCTGGGGNNCCCGCCCCGCAGCCCCCCCGCCGCCACCCCCGGTGGGCAAGGAATGGCATCTGGCCGAAAACGGTGCGACCCGGGGGCCGTTCCCGGAAACCGATCTGCGCGGCATGATCCTGTCCGGCGCCGTCACACGCGCCAGCCTCGTCTGGGCCGCCGGAATGGAGGGATGGAAACCCGCAGGCGAAACCGAACTGGCCGCACTTTTCGCCCAGGTGCCCCCCCCGCCGCCGCCCGGCGCCTGAAGCGGAGCCACAATCTTGGCCGAAACCGATCACCATTTTCCCTGCTCCGCCTGCGGGGCCGACCTGCGCTATGCGCCGGGCCAGACCCATCTGCGCTGCGGCCATTGCGGCCAGGAACAGGACATCCCGGCCGCGCCAGAGGCCAAGGCGCTGGCCCTCGGCGAACTGGACCTGAACCGCGCCCTGCGCGATGCCCTGCCCCCCGGCACGATGGAGGATCAGCGCAGCACGCCCTGCCCCTCCTGCGGTGCGCTGGTGGAATTCAGCGGCGCCGATCATGCCCGCGAATGTCCGTTCTGCGCCACCCCGGTGGTGNNCCCCCACCGCCAGATCAAGCCACAGGCGCTGGTGCCCTTCGCGCTGGACGAACGCGCCGCCCGCAAGGCGATGACAGACTGGCTGGGCCGCCTGTGGTTCGCCCCCGGCGGTCTGGTGGATTACGCCCGCAAGGGCCGGGCGATGAACGGCATCTATGTGCCCTACTGGACCTTCGATGCCGCCACCCGCAGCGCCTATACCGGCCAGCGCGGCGATCATTACTATGTCACCCGCACGGTGATGGATGACGGCAAGCCCAAACAGGTGCAGGAACGCAAGACAAGGTGGAGCGGGGCGCGCGGCTGGGTGAAACGCAGCTTCGACGATGTGCTGGTGCTGGCCTCGCAATCGCTGCCGCGCCGCTATACCGATGCGCTGGCGCCCTGGGATCTGGGGCAGCTCGCCCCCTATCGCGCCGATTATCTGGCAGGCTTCACCGCCGAGGGCTATACGATCGGCCTGGCCGAAGGTCAGGCCCGCGCGCGTGAGGTCATGGCACAGGTGATCGAAGGCGATGTGCGCCGCGACATCGGCGGCGATGAACAGCGCATCACCTCGGTCGATACCGAATATTCGGCGGAAACCTTCAAGCATATCCTGCTGCCGGTCTGGATGGCCGCCTATAAATACAACGGCCAGACCTACCGCTTTGTCGTGAACGGCCAGACCGGCAAGGTGCAGGGCGAACGCCCCTGGAGCAAGTGGAAGATCGCCTTCGCGATCCTCGCCGCGCTGGTGGTCGCCGGGATCATCTTCGCGCTGAAGAAATAGGGGGCTCCGCCCCCGCCCTGCGGGCTCCCCCGGGGTATTTGGGCCAAGAGGAAAGGGCTGCCTTCCTCTTGGCCCCAATCCCCTCGGGGAGAAGCGCGCCGCGCACTTCGGGGGCAGAAAGCCCACCGCCCCGCCCATCGCCCGCGCGCCGCGTGATTGACTTGCCGCGCCCGCTGCGCAATAGCCGGGCAACCAGTGACCGGAGGCCCCATGCGCGTTCTGACCGAAGCCCGTATCCCGGAATTGCCTGCCCCTTACTTCGGCAAGGTGCGCGATTGCTATGATCTGCCGCCATCCGCGGAATATCCCGAAGGACGACGCATCCTGATCTCGTCCGACCGGATCTCGGCCTTTGACCGGATTCTGGCGGCCATCCCCTTCAAGGGTCAGGTGCTGACCCAGGTGGCGCGCTTCTGGTTCGACCGCACTGCCGACATCTGCCCCAATCATGTCATCGCCTATCCCGATGCCAATGTGGTGATCGGCCAGCACCTGACCATCCCCCCGGTGGAAATCGTGGTGCGCGGCTATCTGGCGGGCACCACCGGCACCTCGATCCTGCCCCTGTACAAGAAGGGCCAGCGGCAGATGTATGGCCATACCCTGCCCGACGGGCTGCGCGACAACGAGGCCCTGCCGCAGCCGATCATCACCCCGACGTCGAAGGCCTTCGACGGCGGCCATGACGAACCGCTGACCGCTGCCGAGATCGTGGAACAGGGCCTGCTGAGCGCCGCGCAATGGGATGAGGTTTCGGCCAAGGCGCTGGCGCTGTTCGCCCGTGGTCAGCAGATGGCGGCGGAACGCGGGTTGATTCTGGTGGATACCAAATATGAATTCGGCGTCGATGCGGCAGGCACTATCCTGCTGGCCGATGAAATCCACACGCCGGATTCCAGCCGTTACTGGCTGGCCGATGGCTATGAGGCGGCGCTGCGCGACGGCAGCCGCCCGCCCAGCTTTGACAAGGATGTGATCCGCGCCTGGGTCGCCGCGCGCTGCGATCCCTATGTGGATGAGATCCCCGAGATTCCGGCCGAGATGATCGAACAGACCAGCCGGGTCTATATCCAGGCCTATGAGGCGATCACCGGCGAAACCTTCGTGCCCGATCTGGCAGGCGACACAGTGCTGGACCGCGTGCGCGGCAATCTGGCGCCCTATTTCACCGCCTGATCGGGGGTGGTTGCGTCGAGGGGGGCTGTCTGCCCCCCGCCTGCGGCCCCCCCGAGGATATTTGGGCCAAGATAAAAGCGCTGGGCAATTATTCGATAAGTGAGTAATTATTTAATATCCTGCATCCAGCCGATGTGAATGTTTGCGCTAACACGCGAAAACCGGCTATAATCGAACGATATTCGGGAGGGTTTCCATGATTCTGAGCTGTGGCGAAGCGCTGATCGACATGCTGCCGCGCGAAAGCACCCTGGGCGAGGCGGCCTTTGCCCCCTATGCCGGGGGCGCGGTGTTCAACACCGCCATCGCGCTGGGGCGGCTGGGGGCGGCCTCGGGGTTCTTCTCCGGCCTGTCGACCGACATGCTGGGGCAGATCCTGGTCGAAACGCTGGAAGCCTCGAAGGTGGATACCGCTTTCGCCGCGCGGTCGGACCGGCCGACGACCGTGGCCTTCGTGAAGCTGGTGAACGGTCAGGCGACCTATGCCTTCTATGATGAAGGCACCGCAGGCCGCCTGCTGGCCGAGGCCGATCTGCCTGCCCTGCCGCCCGAGGTGAACACGCTGTTCTTCGGCGGTATCAGCCTGGTGAATGATCCCGCCGCCAGCACCTATGAGGCGCTGCAGGCGCGCGAGGCGCCGTTCCGCGTCACGATGATCGACCCGAACATCCGCCCCGGTTTCATCGCCGGGAAAGAGGCTGAATATCGCGCCCGGATCGACCGGATGATCGCCCGCGCCGATATCGTCAAACTGTCGGACGAAGATCTGCACTGGCTGATGGGCGAAGGCGATGTGTCGGAACTGGCACGCCGCGTGCTGGCGCTGGGGCCGAAGATCGTGTTCATCACCGAAGGCGCCGCCGGGGCCCGCGCGGTCACCGCAACGCAGAACCGCTTTGGCGCCGCCACCAGGGTGACGGTGGCCGATACCGTGGGCGCGGGCGATACGTTCAACGCGGGCGTTCTGGCCGCACTGGATGCCGCCGGGGTGCTGACGAAAGACGCGCTCGCCACGGTTTCGGATGCGGTGCTGGATGATGCGCTCAGCCTGGGCACCCGGGCCGCCGCGATCACCGTCAGCCGCGCCGGGGCCAACCCGCCCTGGAGCCACGAGCTTTGAGGGCTGTCATTCAGCGGGTTTCCAGCGCCCGCGTGACGGTGGATGGCGTGGTGGCAGGCGAGATCGGCGCAGGCCTGATGATCCTTGTCTGCGCCATGCAGGGCGATACTGACCGCGAGGCCGATCAGCTGGCCGCCAAGATCGCCAAGCTGCGCATCTTCAAGGATGCGGCGNNGTTCACCCTGGCCGCCGATCTGCGCGGCAACCGCCCCGGCTTTTCCACCGCCGCCGCGCCCGACGAGGGCAAGCGGTTGTACGAGTATTTCACCGCCCGGCTGCAGGCCGAAGGGCTGGCCACGGCCAATGGCATTTTCGGCGCCGATATGGATGTGGCGCTGGTCAATCAGGGGCCGGTGACGATCTGGATGGATACCGCTGCGTAATCCCGGCGTCCCGACAGGCGCGGGACGCGGGCGGGACGCAGGCAGGACAGGGACCAGACACCCGAAAGACCGGGCCGGGCACCCCGCCCGGCCCTTTTGCTGTCAGTTGAACGGATTGCCGTCATCATCCTCGGCCAGCGCATCGACACAGGCGATCAGCGCCTGGATCGAGGCGGAAGATCCGGCCAGCGAATAGCTTTGCACATGGTTGCCATCGTCATTGCCCAGATGCAGGGTCTGCCCCTCCACCACTTCCATCAGGAACCGGGTCGAGGCATCGCCTTCCGGCAGGTTGAACAGCACCGAATTCTGAAACAGCTCGGCATCGGTCAGCGACCAGGCCTCGCGCCGGTCCACCTGCACCCCCAGATCGGCGCTGCCGCCGCTGCTGAAATCCCAGCCCGAAGAATAGAACTGCAATTTCACAGGGTTCCACGGATCGGCCCAGACCGAAAATGTGTCATCCCCATCCGTGACCTGCGCCACGCAGGCAATGCTGTCATCGTCGAAGGCGACGATTTCCACCATCCAGTTCTTGTGGGTGAACAGCCGCTCTGACTGTGGTTCAGCCATTGCCGCACCGGAAAAGCCGAGGGCCAGCATGGCTCCCGCAACGACGCCCCGTATCATGAAAAATCTCCCAGAATCCACCGGCTCAACCTTTCGTGAAAGGCTGATTCCCGCAAGGGGCCTGCGGTCAGGGCTGCCAGTCCCAGGCGGTGGTAAAGCGGCCCATGACCGCCTGCACCGCCGCCTCGTCGGCGCGGGGTGCCAGCTGTGCCACCAGCCCGCGTTTCTTGTCCTCCACCACTTCGGTCACCCGCGCGGCCAGCCCGGCCTCGGCCAGGGCGGCGTCGCAGATGCGGCGGATCGCGCGGCGCCGCAGATCGGGCTTGAACACCTTGCCCACGGCGGTTTTCGGAAGTTCTTCAAGGATTTCAACATGCTTCGGCACTGCTGCGCGTTCGTGGATATGCGCTTTGGCATAGTCCAGCAGCGCGGCCTCGGTCACTGTGGCGCCCTTGACCAGTTCCACATAGGCGCAGGGCAGCTCGCCCGCATGGGCATCAGGCTGGCCGATGGCACCGACAAAGGCCACCGCCTCATGGCCCATCAGCGCCTCTTCGATCACTGCCGGGTCGATGTTATGGCCGCCACGGATGATCAGATCCTTGGCCCGCCCGGTGATGAACAGATAGCCATCCGCGTCAATCCGCCCCAGATCGCCGGTGCGCAGAAAGCGGCCTTCGGCAAACAGGCTGCGATTCTTGTCGGCCTCGGTATAGGTTGATCCTTCAAAGACGCCGGGATTGGCCACGCAGATCTCGCCCACCTCATCCACGCCACATTCGGTGAACCCGCCCGCGCCATCCGTGCGCAGGATGCGCACATGGGTATGCGGGAACGGGATACCGACCGAGCCGATTTTCTTGTTGCCATCCGGTGGGTTGACAGAGACAAGACAGGTACATTCCGTCAGGCCGTAGCCCTCGACGATCTGCACCCCGGTGGCCTTTTCGAACCGGTTGAACAACTCTACCGGCAAGGGCGCCGACCCCGAAAAGGCGCCACGCAGGCTGCTGACATCGGCATTCACCGGGCGCTGCATCAGCGCCGCCAGTGCCGTGGGCACGGTGACCATATAGGTCACCTTCCAGCGTTCGACGAGCTTCCAGAAATTGTCGAACACGCCTTCGCCGCGATAGCCTGCAGGCGTCGGAAACACCACATGCGCACCGCTGGCGATTATCGACATCAGGATCGGGTAGACCGCGAAGACATGGAACAGCGGCAGCGGGCAGATCACCACATCGCTGTTGCGGAACAAGAGCCGCGCCCCCAGCCAGCCGTTATAGACCATGCCGGAAACCTTGTGCTGCGCCACCTTGGGCATCCCCGTGGTGCCGCCGGTGTGAAAATAGGCCGCCACCCGGTCTTCCGTCACATCGGCAAAGGTCAGCCGGTCTGCGGGGTGTTTCTTCAGGGCCGTGAAAAAGGCCAGCACATTGGCGCTGTGTTCCACCGGAGCTTTCGGGCGCAGGAAATGCGCGATCCATTTCTTTGGCGGCTTGAGATAGTGCAGAAGATCCACTTCCAGCACCGTCTTCACCTGGGGGGCGTGCTTCACCGCCTCGCCCACCTTGGCGGCCAGGTCGGTTTTCGGAAAGGCGCGCAGCGTCACCACCACCTTGGCCTGCGTTTCGCGCAGGATGGCGCTGATCTGCTCGGCTTCCAGAAGAGGGTTGATCGGGTTCACGATCCCCGCCACCATGCCCCCCAACAGCACCCAGGCGGTTTCATGGGCATTGGGCAGCACATAGGCCACCACATCCTGCGGCCCGACCCCAAGGCTGCGCAACAGGTTGGCGGTCTGCGTCACGCGGCCATGCAGCTGGCCCCAGGTCAGCGTTTCTGCCGGATCGGCTGGGCCAGAGGTCAGCTGATAGGATATCGCGGGCCGCGCCCCGTGATCGCGGGCGGCGCGGGTCAGAAATTCATACATGCTGGGCGCCACATCCCGCGCGGCCCATGGCATTTCGGCTTCGATCGCCTTGATATCGGCCAGATTGGCAAAGCTGCCCATCGCTGTCTCCTCCGCTTGCCGCCGGGCAGGCATTGCCGCCCCGACGCTCCTCCACGCGCAGGATCGGGGGTTTCGGGACCTGTCGCAAGCCGCCCCCGGGCGCGAAACGCAACGTCAGAGCCGGGGCGCCGTTACGTCGGGCGCGCGCACCGGCATCTTGCCTTTGCTCCTTTTCAAATACTCACACAGGAAGACAAGCGGCCGCAAGGCCGCGCAGGCGCCCTGAAGGCTTGCGCGCCGCAAGGCGCGCTCCGCCTGGCAAGTGGGTCAGAGCGGCGGTCAGATCGCGCCGTCGGTGAATTGCAGGCGGGCGAGGCGCGCATAAAGCCCGCCTTCGGCCACCAGCGCCTCATGCGTGCCCTGGGCCACGATCTGCCCTTCTTCGAACACCACGATGCGGTCGGCGCGTTTCACCGTGGCCAGCCGGTGTGCCACCACCAGCGTCGTGCGCCCGGCGCTCAGCCGTTCCACCGCCGCCTGCACCGCGCGTTCGCTTTCGGCATCCAGCGCGCTGGTCGCCTCGTCCAGCAGCAGCACCGGCGCATCGCGCAGGATGGCGCGGGCGATGGCCACGCGCTGCCGCTGCCCGCCCGAAAGCATCACGCCGCGTTCGCCCAGAAAGGTATCATAGCCTTCGGGCAGGGCCGCGATGAAATCATGCGCGGCGGCGGCGTGGGCGGCGGCCTCGACCTCGGCATCGGTTGCATCGGGGCGGCCAAAGCGGATGTTGTCGCGGGCCGAGGCCGCAAAGATCACCGGCTCTTGCGGCACCAGGGCAATGGCCTGGCGGAAATCGCCGCGCGCCATGTCGCGCAGGTCGATGCCATCCAGCGTCACCCGGCCCTGTTGCGGATCGTAGAACCGTTGCAGCAGCTGCAGGATGGTGGTCTTGCCCGCGCCGGACGGGCCGACCAGCGCCACGGTTTCGCCGGGGCGCACCTGCAGCGACACCCCGTTCAGCGCCGAGGCCCCGGGCCGGGCCGGATAAGAAAAGCGCACGTTTTCAAAGGCGATCTCGCCCCGCACCGGGCGTGGCAGGTTGCGCGGGCTGGCCGGATCCTGCACCGGATCTTCGGCATGCAGCAGTTCCACCAGCCGTTCGGTGGCGCCTGCCGCGCGCTGCAACTCGCCCCAGATTTCGGACAGCGAGCCGACGGCCCCGGCCACCATCACGGCATAGATCACGAACTGCACCAGTTCGCCCGCGGTCATCGCGCCTTCGCGCACGTCGCGGGCGCCCACCCACAACACGCCCACGATTCCCGCGAAGACGAGGAAGATCACGATCACCGTCAGCTGGGCCCGCGTGCCGATCCGCGTCAGGGCCGAGGCATAGGATTTCTCGGTCACTTCGGCAAAGGCGGCGCGGGTGCGGGCCTCGTGGGTATAGGCCTGCACCGTCTGCACCGACAGCAGGGCCTCTGACGCCGTGCCGGAAGAGGCGGCGATCCAGTCCTGATTGTCGCGACTGAGGCGGCGCAGCTTGCGGCCCAGAAGGATGATCGGCACGATCACCAGCGGC
>DOMY01000125.1 GCA_003509785.1 Gemmobacter sp. | reverse complement strand
ATTCGCGCGCCCGTCCGGCACGGGCTTGACGCTCTGGCCGCGGCGGGCTTCTGTTCGCGCGACAAGATCAGGCAGGAGAGTGCGATGAAACGGATACTGGTTCTGGCGGGTGTGCTCGCCGCAGGCCCGGCGCTGGCGCAAGAGGTCGATTGCACCGCGCCGCAGCTGCAGATGGAAATGACCTATTGCGCCGAACAGGATTACATCGCCGCCGACAAGGATCTGAACGCCGCCTATGGGGCCGCGCGCAGCAAGATGCGCGCCATTGATACCGATCTGCCGCAGGATCAGAAGGGCGCGGAAGAGCATCTGAAACAGGCGCAGCGCAGCTGGATCGGCTTCCGCGATGCCGCCTGCACCGCAGAAGGCTACAAATACTACGGCGGCTCGATGGAGCCGATGGTGATCTATGCCTGCCAGGCCCGGCTGACCGCACAGCGCGCCGCCGACCTCTGGGCGCTGGCCGCCGAGGGCTGAGGCCGCACCCGGCGGTTACAGATCGCCTTCGCTCAGGACGCCCAGCTGATCTTCCAGCTCTTGCTGGCGGCGGCGGAACTTCGGCGCCGACAGGCGCCGGGTCACAGACCGGCAGACCGACAGCNNCCCGCCACATGCGGTGGAAATCGGCGGGGCGCAGGCGGCCTTCGCCGGCCAGCCGGATCATCTCGCCCAGAATCCCCAGATTGGTCAGCGAGGCTTCGATCCGGTCGCCCAGAAACGGGGTGCGCAGCTTGGCCACGAAGGGTTTGGTGAACAGTGCGGCATGCATCGCATCTTCGGTCTGGCGCGGATCGAACAGCAGGAACATCTGCCCCGTGCCCTCGATCATGTCGGGCGCATAGCCGAAGCGCGAGGTGAAATCGAGCCTGCGCTGCGCCAGATGCCGCTTGTCCCATCCCGCCACCGCCGGATCAAGCGTGGCGCGCGGGGCAATGGCGATGACGCTGGCCCCCGGCGCGCAGACCGAAAAGGCCGAAGCCGCATAACCACCCATGCCCGCGCCATAGAACACCACGCGGTCGAAATCCTCAAAGAAGGCATCATCCACCAGCCGGTCGAAATAGCGAAACACCCTTGGGTCACGATACCAGGTGTCCCCATCCGCGATCAGGCACAGATGCGACCAGCCATGCTCCTGCGCCAGCGTCGTGCCCATGGGCATCTGGCCCGGCAGGCTGCGGATCGTGTCGATCTGTTCAAAGGTCACCAGCAGCGTGGTGCCCTCATCGGCAAAGAAGGCCCAGTGCCCGGGCCCCAGCGGATCGAAGTAACCGCTGTCCTCGCAGATCTCCTCCATCCGGGCGAGCCAGGAGACGCGGTCCACCGCACCGGACGCATCATAAAGCGCGGAGGACTGGCTGGGTGCGGTCATCTGGGTGTCTCCCTGTCACTGGCCCGGAAATAGGTCACTTGGTTCATCCTGTTTCGCGCGTCCGGGTGGCCAAACCGGGGGAAGAAAGGGGCGGCTCTGCGGCAGAATGGTTTTTGTAACGAAACAATGAAATCCGATTGTTTCAGCTCGGGCGAGGGGCATGGCGGCGGATCCCTTCGGCTTCCGCTGCGGAAAGCACGCGGCTTGGCCCGGCCATCATCAGCCGTCCGAACAGGGCGCGCCAGGGTTCTTCGGCCATCAGGGCGGCAAACCGCTGCCGACGCCAGGCCACCGCCGCCTGATGCAGCCGGCCCAGCACCGCATCGCCGCGCAGCGCGGCACGCAGGGCGTGGCTGTCCAGCCCCAGAATACTGCGATCCGCATCACTGCTGAAATTGCGGTCTGTCCAATAGCCGCTGTCAAAGGCAGGCGCCGCCCGGTTGGCGCGGCCCCGGTCGCATTTCACGACATAGCTTTCCATCGATCCCAGCGCATAATGGTTCAGCTGCGCCAGGGCGTAATTGTCGCGCCCGAAATCGGAATACAGCCGGTCGGTCAGAAAGCTGCCCGCAAGCGGGCGGCCCGATCCATCGAACCAGCGGGCATGGGGCAGGCGGGCCGCATCCGGGTTGCGCGGGCGATGAACGCCCAGCTTGCCATAGGTGCCATCATTGCGGAACAGCGTCTTGAACATGGCCGCGCGCCAGGGCCAGTGCAGCACGGCGGGCGCGGCCCGGGTGAAGATCTCGGTCACCGGGCGGTCTTCATAGTCCACCACGCCATCATTGCCAAAGAACCGCCAGGTCAGCGGCAGGGCGGTGGCCTCGGGCAGGGCGGCCAGCAGATCGGGCAGGCGGCGCCCCCCGACATGGATGTTCACATATTCATCGACATCAAAGACCATGATCCAGTCGGCGGCCCGGGTCAGCGGATGACGGTCCGCCTGTTTCAGCGCCTCCCATTGCGGGCCTTTCGGATGCGGCGCGGGGTTGGGCACATGGGTCAGCCAGCCCATCGCCTGCAGCCGGTCCAGCATGGCATCGCTGCCATCATCGCAATCGTTTGAAAACACCAGAAAATCGGTAAACCTTCAGGCCCGGTGATGCGCCAGCCAGTCGATCAGAAAGGCGCCCTCGTTGCGGACCGAAGTGATGGCCAGCGCCCGCATCAATGCTCTGCCTCGCCCGCGTGATCGACGGTGAAGAAGAAATCCGGCGCAAGCTCGCGCAGATGCAGATCGGGCGGAATCACCTGCGGGCCTGCGGCAAACACCGCCGATCCGAAATGGTGCTGCAACCGGCACAGCTTTTCCATCCGTGCGTCGGTCAGTTCGGCATAGAAGGCGCGGTAATTCGGCGTCGCCATCAGTTCACCGATCTTGGCCCGGTGGCAGGCCAGCGCATGGTCATGCGCCGCGCGAATCTCGGGGTCGGCCAGCAAGCGGTCATATTCGGCACGGGCCAGCGGCACCATGCGCAGGGCAGAGCGGTCTTCCGCGCTGTTGTGGTTCATCCGGAACCAGTAGTTCAGCCCCTGATCGCGGTCGACGTGGTTCACCCTTCCACGATCCCGTTTCACCAGAAAGCTTTCGGCAGATCGCACCGCATAATGGTTCAGCTGCACCCAGTCGTACCCATAGGTTTCGGTGGTGGATCGCCAGGCGTTGCGGAACGTCTCTTTCGGCATCGGTCGGCCCGATCCGTTCAGCCAGCGCACATCCTGCCACAGATCGGGTTTCAGCCCCTTGGGCCGGTGGACGCCCAGCTTTTTATACAGCTCGATATTGCGGAACAGCGTCTTGAACCCCCAGGCCTGATGCGGCTTGCGGATCAGTTCCGGCGCGCAGCGGGTGAATTGTTCGGTGATGAAACGATCTTCAAATCTATGCACTTCGGCATTGCCGAACAGCCGCCATGTCATTGAAATCATGTTGGCTTCGCCCATCGCCGCATAAAGCGAGGCCAGGGTGCCGTCGCCGATCTTCACATTGATGAATTCATCCACATCCATGCAGATGCCCCAGCCGCAATCCTGCATCACAGGTTCGGATTCGGCGGCCTGCAAGGCGGCGTATTGCGGTTTCAGTTCGCCCCCCGGCACATAGGGGTTGATGCGGTGCTGCACGAGGCCCTTGCGCTGCAACAGCTCCAGCATCGTATCGGTGCCATCGCTGCAATCATTGGTATAGATCAGGAAATCATCCACCCCGATGGCGCGGTGCCAGGCCAGCCATTCCAGGATGAAGGGGCCTTCGTTCTTCATCGTCGTCACAATGGCGGTGCGGTTGCCAGTGGGCGCCGTGACGCGCACCTGCGATACCGGCGCGCGGATCGGCCTGTGGCCCAGGCTGTCGGCCAGCGCCAGCAGCCCGGCATCCTCGATCAGCGAGGTTTTGGGCGCCAGTTCGCCGGAATTGCCGCCCGGCACCCGGATCGCCATCGCCCGCAGGAACCGCGCCACACCATCGCCATCGGGCCGGGCCGCGCTGATCCGGCTGCCGCGCCAGCTGTTGTCCAGCCCGGCCTTCTGCGGCGCCACGCCCCAGCGCGCGATGCCGCGCCGCCCGTCGAACTGGCGGCAGATATGGTCACCAAAGCGCGGCTCGCGCCCGGGNNCCGCCGCCTCGCAGGCCTCGAATGCTGTGGGCGCTCCCGGCAGGCAGGGCGCCAGCAGGTCTGACGCGTCCAGCAGCAGCACAGACCGCGCGGCCGACAGAAACCGCCATTTCATCGCCTCCAGCACGATGCTTTCGCCCAAAGGGCTGCGCCAGGCATCGGGGGCAGGCGGGGTCATCCGGTCCTTGCCCGGCGCATCGGGGGCAAGATACAGATGGTTTTCGGGGCCAAGCCCGGGTTTGCCCAGGGCCACATCGGCCTGCAGCAGCACCACCCGCAGCGCAGTATCGCCAAGGGCCGCGCGCAGATCGGCGGCAAAGGCTTCGGGCGCCGGATCGGGCAGCCGGTTCACCACCAGCGCCGCCTGCAACCCGTGATGCCGCGCGTGATGGCGCAAGCCTTCGGCCAGCTGCGCGGCACTTTCCTCCAGCCGGAAGCCCAATGTGCAGCGCAGGCCTGCGAAAAGCTCGGGTTCCGCCGTGATCGGATCAAGATCCAGCAGGCCGCCGCCCGCCAGTGCAAGCCGGGGCGGCCCCTCGGCCCGCAGCATCACCCCGCCGGAAACTGCCCGAATCTCAGAGGNNCCGCCAATGCCTCGGGCGCAGATCCCGCGCCGAAGAAGGCCCGCAGCTGTCCATCTGCCTGCACCGCCGCCACCAGCAGTGGCAGCCCCGGCAGATCCAGCCGCCTGCCGCCAAGCGCACGGCACAGCACCTGTGGCGCGGTCGGCACTGCGGTTGTCTTGCCCCTTGGCATGGCCTCTGCCCCCCGTATGTCCCTCCGCCGTCTGCGCGGCCTGATCCAGCGCTAGCACATGGGGGCAAAGCCGGTAAATCGGCAGTTGCACGGATTTGCCTTGGTCTTGGCACAGATGGCTGTTTTGGTCACAGTGGCATTTCGGAAAGACGCGCGCAACGGCGTGGGGCGGGGGCAGGCATGGAGGATCAGGCGGCGCAGGACTGGCAGGGGGCAGGCGCCGCAGCGCCCGGCCTTTTCGGGCAGGTATAACAACATGATGCGCCCGCGCGAGGTCGGAACACTGTGGATTGGCGGCAGCCTCAGCTGGATGGAACGGCTGTGCCTGCAATCCTTCGTGGATCAGGGCCAGAAGATCACGCTGTTTTCCTACGACCCTGTGCCGGATGTGCCCGAAGGGGTGATCCGCCGCGACGGGCGCGAGATTCTGGATACCGCAGATTTTCTGAAATATGCCCGCAAGGACAGCTTTGCGCTGTTTGCCGATCTGTTCCGCCTGCACATGATCCGGCACTGCCCCGGCATGATCTGGGTGGATAGCGATGTCTATTGCCACCGCCCGATGACCTATGACAGCGAAACCGTGCTGGGCTTTGAACTTCCGGGCCGCAAGCGGGTGAACAATGCGGTGCTGGGCCTGCCCGCCGACAGCGAAATTCTGCAGGCGATGCTGGGCTTTACCGCCGATCTTTACCCGGTGCCCGATTTCCTGCCGCCGGAAGAACAGGCGCAGCTGCGTGCCGCCCGCGCGGCAGGGCAGCCCGTTCATGTCAGCCAGCAGCCCTGGGGGGTCTGGGGGCCGATGATGCTGACCCATTACATGCAGCATTTCGGTCTGCGCGATCTGGTGCAGCCGCTGCAGGCCTTCTATCCGGTGCCCTATCCCGACCGGCAGCAGTTCCTGCGCCGGGCCGGGGTGGTGGATCTGGCGATCACCGGCCAGACCACGGCGCTGCATCTCTGGGCCTCGAACAAGCGCGAGATCGGTCTGCGCCATGATGGCCTGCCACCGCCCGGCAGCTGGTATGACCGGGCTTGCCGCCTGCATGGCATCCGTCCCGCCGCCGTCCCGATCGCGTCCCGCGGGCGTCGGGCTTTTGATGCCGCGCTGATCGACAAGATCGGCCCGGATACGGTGCAGCGCTTTGCCGATATCGGCGGCTCAGCCCGCAGTCTGGCGCTGTCGGTTCATGCCCGCTGGGATTGCGCGG
>DOMY01000018.1 GCA_003509785.1 Gemmobacter sp. | reverse complement strand
CCGGCGCGCTTGGTCATCCCGAAAGCGGTAAAGGTGGCGCGGGTCTGCGGGCGGGCGGCGAAGAAATCGCTGTCGGTCGGGTTGGCCCCCGGCCAGCCGCCCTCGATGTAATCCACCCCCAGATCATCCAGAGCATGGGCGATCTGCTGTTTTTCGGGCATGGCAAATTGTACGCCCTGCGTCTGTTGTCCGTCCCGCAGGGTGGTATCGAAAAGGTAAAGGCGCTCGCGCATGGCTGGCTTTCAGGTCTCTCAGTCTTCATCCACAACGCGAAAGATCGCGGGTACGGCCGGGCAAGGACGCATCTCGTTGCGCACCACATCCGAAAGCCGGGTCTGGTGCAGGAACACATAAACATGCGCCGAAAGCCCCTCCCACAGCCGGTTGGTCAGCGATTGCGCNNCGATTGCGCGCGTGAGCCGGAAACGGCGCCGGTGGCGCCCGCGCCGGTGTGCATGGCATTCACGGTTTCTTCGACCGCCTCCATGATTTCCGACACGCGGATTTCGGCCGGCGGCTTGGCCAGACGATAGCCACCGCCCGGCCCCCGCACGGCCTCGACCAGACCGGCGCGGCGCAGCTTGACAAACAGCTGTTCAAGGTAAGGCAAGGAAATATCCTGCCGCTTGGAAATTTCGGCCAGCGAAACCAGATCATCGGCCTTGGCCAGCGCCAGATCGGCCAAGGCCACCATCGCATAGCGGCCCTTTGTCGAGAGTTTCATCGCCAGCCCCCCAAATCCATTGACGTCAGCCTGTGGGGCGCTTAACT
The DNA here is from genome assembly GCA_003509785.1 of Gemmobacter sp. Classification (GTDB taxonomy): domain Bacteria; phylum Pseudomonadota; class Alphaproteobacteria; order Rhodobacterales; family Rhodobacteraceae; genus Gemmobacter. The sequence goes on along the minus strand of DOMY01000018.1, from coordinate 2,477 downwards.
CAGCTTCCACCCCCTGGCCTAGCCTGACGGGACTTAATTCAACCGCCCGGATTGCGCAATCTCCATGGGCGGGAAGACAGACAAAGGCGACGAAATGCCCGAAGTGATCTTTGCCGGCCCCGAAGGCCGTCTCGAAGGCCGTTATCACCCGCAGAAGGACCGTGACGCCCCCATCGCCATCGTGCTGCATCCGCATCCGCAATTTGGCGGCACGATGAACAACAAGGTCGTCTACAACCTGCATTACGCCTTCTACAATCTGGGCTTCACCGTGCTGCGCTTCAATTTCCGCGGTGTGGGTCGCAGCCAGGGCGAATATGATCAGGGCATCGGCGAATTGTCGGATGCGGCCTCGTCGCTGGATTATCTGCAAAGCATGAACCAGAACTCCAAGCATTGCTGGGTTGCCGGGTTCAGCTTTGGCGCCTGGATCGGGATGCAGCTGCTGATGCGGCGGCCGGAAATCACCGGGTTCATCTCGGTGGCTCCGCCCGCCAATATCTATGATTTCAGCTTCCTTGCACCCTGCCCGTCTTCCGGCCTCATCATCAACGGTTCGGCCGATCGCGTGGCGCCGCCCAAGGATACGGTCGGTCTGGTGAACAAGCTGCATGAACAGAAGGGCATCACCATCACCCATGAGGTGATTGAAGGCGCCGATCACTTCTTCAAGGATGACGAAGCCCATATGAAGCCGATGATCGACAAGGTCTCGGGCTATGTGAAGCGTCGTCTGGGGGAAGGAACCCGCTGACATGGGGGTGACCGAGGATCTTGCCGATGGTCTGGCCCGCGACGTGATGGCCGCGATGGACGAAATGGGCAATGACCGCTTCTATATGGAAGTCGGCAAGATGCTGGGCACCGTGTCGCCTTCGATGGAAGAAGCCTTCATGACGGCCATGCGGGTGCGTCTGGCCGAACGCCGTGGGCGCGATTTTCTGGATCGCAAACTTGCAGCCCTTCGCAAGGCGCCCAAGGGTGACTGAGCGGCTGACACGCCAATTCGACTTCCTGAACGAGGCGGACCGGCTGAAAGCGGTGGATCGCGCCAATGTGCTGATAGATGGCACGCGCGCTGAAAACGTGGCGGAACACAGCTGGCATCTGGCGCTTTATGCGCTGGTATTGGCGGATTTCGCGCCCCCCGGGGTGAATACCGATCGCGCTATCGCCATGCTTTTGCTGCATGATCTGGTAGAGATCGACACCGGCGATCATCCGATTCATCTTGACCACGATCTGCCCGCGGTCGCACTGGCCGAAGATGCCGCCGCCGCGCGGATATTCGGCCTGCTGCCCGAAGATCAGGCAAGCACGTTGCTGGCCCTGTGGCGCGAGTTCGAGGCGGCGGAAACCCCGGATGCCCGCTTTGCCAAATGCCTGGATCACGCGCAGCCCATCTTGCAGGTGCTGCGCAATCCGGCGCCGCCTGCGGATCATCTGGACGTGGTGCGCGATAACCTTGCCACCGGCCGCGCGGCGCGTTTCCGGCAGGAATGGCCGGAGTTTCACACCCTCGCATCGGCCCTCCTGAATGGCGAAAGCACATCAGGATCGGATCGTAACCTGCTGGCTTGCATTGATTTTCTGGCGGAAGCTGACAAGTTGAAATCCGTTCTGCGCGCCACCACACTGTGTGACGGGTCGCGCTGCGAAAACTCGGGTGAGCATAGCTGGCATCTGGCGCTTTACGCTCTGGCCCTGGCGGATCACGCAAAACAGGCGGTGGATGTGGCGCGGGTCATCCGCATGTTGCTGCTGCATGATCTGGTGGAAATCGACGTGGGCGATGTGCCGATCCATTCGGCCAATGGTCTGGCGCATGGATCCGCAGATACGCAGGCCAAGGAGCTTGCCGCGGCAGAGCGGATTTTCGGGTTGCTTCCCAATGCCTTGGAGCGCGATCTTAAATCATTTTGGCAGGAATTCGAGGCAGCAGAAACCCCTGATGCCGTCTTTGCCAAAAGCCTTGATCGGGTGCAGCCGGTGATGGCCAATCTGATGTCGGGCGGCGGCACCTGGGTTACCTATCGTGTCACGGTGGAACAGCTGGAAAGCCGGGTCGGCGCCAAGGTTGCGCGTGGGGCGCCGGGGATCTGGCACTGGGTCCGGGCGCAGACAGCCATTTACTTTGAAGGCGCGGCGCAGCTTGGCCAATGATCTGCGCCACGGCCTGATGAAATCAGTATACAACGGCATACCGCACTTCCCAAGCATCGCAATTTCCGCTATGCAGCAATCACCCGAATCCTCAACCTGAAAAGGCCAGGCGCATGACCAAGATCAAGGTGGAAAACCCGGTCGTCGAACTCGACGGCGACGAGATGACCCGGATCATCTGGGACTTTATCAAACAGAAGCTGATCCTCCCCTATCTGGACATCGACCTGAAGTATTACGACCTCGGGATCGAAGAGCGGGATCGCACCAACGACCAGATCACCATCGACAGCGCCGAGGCGATCAAACAATAC
>DOMY01000320.1 GCA_003509785.1 Gemmobacter sp. | reverse complement strand
CGGCGTCATGCGGTTGGTCAGCAGCCAGAAGAACAGGTGCTTGTCGCCCAGAAAGCTGTAGCGCGAGAAGGCATAGGCGGCCGGCAGCGCCACGAGGATGGAAATCACCGTATTCATCACCACATAGATGATGGAATTGACGTAACCCATATACCAGCTGGGATCGGTCAGGATCACCGCATAGTTGCGGAAGGTCAGATCCGACGGAAACAGGGTGAAGGTCGAGGTGATCTCGGTATTGGTCTTCAGGCTCATGTTCAGAAGCCAGTAGATCGGCACCAGCAGGAACAGCAGATAGATCGCCATCACGATGGCCGAGGGTTTCAGGCGCATTTACTGGCCCTCCGCTTTGTCCAGATTGGTCATCACGGTGTAGAACACCCAGCTGACCAGCAGGATCACGAGGAAATACATGATGGAAAAGGCGGCGGCGGGGCCAAGGTCAAACTGTCCGACGGCCATCTTCACCAGATCGATCGACAGGAAGGTGGTCGCATTGCCCGGCCCGCCGCCCGTCACCACGAAGGGTTCGGTATAGATCATGAAGCTGTCCATGAAGCGCAGCAGCACGGCGATCAGCAGAACCCCCTGCATCTTCGGCAGTTCGATATAGCGGAACACGGCCCAACGGCTGGCCTGATCAATCTTGGCCGCCTGATAATAGGCCTGCGCGATGGATTGCAGCCCGGCATAGCACAGCAGCGCCACAAGCGAGGTCCAGTGCCAGACATCCATCACGATGACCGTGATCCAGGCATCCAGCGGATCGTTGGTATAGTTGTAGTCGATCCCCAGCGCCGCCAGCGTATGCCCCAGCAGGCCGATGTCCACCCGGCCGAAGATCTGCCAGATCGTGCCCACCACGTTGAACGGGATCAAGAGCGGCAGCGCCATCAGCACCAGGCAGAAACTGGCCCAGAAGCCGGATTTCGGCATGTTCAGCGCGATGAAGATGCCCAGCGGCACTTCGATGGCCAGGATGATGCCGGAAAACAGGATCTGCCGCCCCAAAGCATCATGCAGACGCGACGAAGTCACCATTTCCTCGAACCATTCCAGCCCGGCCCAGAAGAACTCGTTGTTCCCGAAGGTATCGTTGACCGAATAGTTCACCACCGTCATCAGCGGGATGATGGCCGAAAAGGCCACCAGAACCAGCACCGGCAGAACAAGGAACCAGGCCTTGTTGTTCTGTATCTTGTCCATCAGGCCGCCCTCCCCTGCGGCGCGATCCGCCAGTCGTCGGCATAGACGCTGATCTTCTGCGGGGCGAAGCGGACATGCGTCAGCTCTGCCCCCACCGGCATGCCCTCGGGCACGACCACGTTCAGCGGCGCCCCCAGAACTTCGGCCCGCACCAGCCGGTGGCGGCCCACATCCTCTACCCGGCGGATGGTCACCGGCAGGCCCTCGCCCGCCGTCAGCATCGCATATTCCGGGCGGATGCCGATCTGCACACGTCCCGCAGGACGCCCGTATTGCGCGCCCAGCGGCACGGTCATGCCACTGGCGAGGCGGGCGGTATCGCCTTCGACCTGTGCCTCCATCAGGTTCATGCCCGGAGAGCCGATGAAATAGCCCACGAACGTATGCGCCGGGGTTTCGAACAGCTCTTCCGGCGTGCCCATCTGCACAACGCGGCCATCATACATGATCACCACCTTATCGGCGAAGGTCAGCGCCTCGGTCTGGTCATGCGTCACATAGATCATCGTATGGCCAAACTCGCGGTGCAGCCGCTTCAGCTGGGTGCGCAGCTCCCATTTCATATGCGGGTCGATCACCGTCAGCGGCTCGTCGAACAGGATGGCGTTCACATCCTCGCGCACCATGCCACGGCCGAGGCTGATCTTCTGCTTGGCATCGGCAGTCAGCCCCTTGGCCTTGCGGCTGAGGATTTCTTCCATCCCGATCATGCGGGCGATCTGATCCACCCGCGCCGCGATATAGGCGGCATCCATGCCGCGGTTGCGCAGCGGAAAGGCCAGATTGTCGCGCACCGTCATCGTGTCGTAGACGACCGGGAACTGGAACACCTGCGCGATATTGCGTTCTGCCGTGGGCGCATCGGTCACGTCGCGGTCGCCAAACAGCACCCGGCCCTGACTGGGGCGCAGCAGCCCCGAGATGATGTTCAGAAGCGTGGTCTTGCCGCAGCCGGACGATCCCAGCAACGCATAGGCGCCACCGTCCTGCCAGACGTGATCCATTTCCTTCAGCGCGAAATCCTGATCCCGCGTCGGGTTCGGGAAATAGCTGTGCGCCAGATTTTTCAGTGTGATCTGCGCCATGGTTCAGGCCGCCCCCTTCATATCCTGCACCGCATAGCTTGCAGGCGCGGCCAGCCGGCCTTCGGCGTCAAACAGATAGACATGTGCAGGATCGAGCCAGACCGTCACCTCTTCCCCCGCCGGCAGGTCATGCACGCCATGCACCAGCCCCACCCAACGGTCGCCGCCGTGATCCAGGTGCAGGAAGGTTTCCGATCCGGTGATCTCCGTCACCCCCAGCGTGCAGCGAAATTGCACGGCCGTGCCGGAATGGCGGTTCAGCTCCAGATGGTTGGCACGGAAACCGGCGGTGTAGCGGCCATCCGGCAAGGCCGCAAAAGCGCCTTCCGCCGGGGCATGTGCCAGTCCACCGAACTGCAACCGATGCCCGGCCTTGGTGCAGGGCATGAAATTCATCGGCGGATCGCTGAACACCCGCGCCGTCACCAGATCGGCGGGCTGGCGATACACGTGCGGTGTCGGCCCGAACTGGGTGACCCGGCCTTCCCACAGCGTGGCGGTATGCCCCCCCAGCAGCAAAGCCTCTTCCGGTTCGGTGGTGGCATAGACGAAGATCGCGCCCGAAGCCTCGAAAATCCGGGGGATTTCAACCCGCAGTTCTTCACGCAGCTTGTAATCCAGATTGGCCAGCGGCTCGTCCAGCAGCACCAGCCCCGCGCCCTTCACCAGCGCCCGCGCCAGGGCACAGCGCTGCTGCTGCCCCCCCGAAAGCTCCAGCGGCTTGCGGCTCAGCATCGGGGTCAGGCGCATCATTTCGGCGGTTTCGCGCACCTTGCGATCAATTTCCGCCTTGTCACGCCCCAGCAGACGCAGCGGCGAGGCGATATTGTCATAAACCGTCATGCCCGGGTAATTGATGAACTGCTGGTAGACCATGGCAACGCCACGATCCTGCACCCGCATCCCGGTCACATCTTTTCCCTCCCAGATGATCCGGCCCGTGGTCGGCGCATCCAGCCCCGCCATCAGCCGCATCAGCGAGGTCTTGCCCGACAGCGTCGGCCCCAGCAGCACGTTCATCGTGCCACGTTGCAGCGTCAGCGTGGTGGGGTGGATGTGAATCCGTCCGCCCACCATGCGCGTCACGCCCTGAAGTTCCAGCGCCATACTTCCTCCCCTATTCCGCAGCGGGGCTGACAGCCCCGGCGTCCGCCCGGGCCATAAAGGCCTCCAGCGTGTCGATCTGCTGCGCCGTCAGCCGCAGACCAAGTTTCGTGCGGCGCCACACCACATCCCCCGCATGGCGCGCCCATTCCTTCTGCATCAACCAACGCACCTCCGCCTCGGTCAGCGTAGCGCCAAAATCCTGTCCCAGATCGCTCATTGCCGACGCATTGCCCAGAACGGCGAAAGCTTCGGTGCCATAGGCGCGCAGCAACCGTGCGGCGTGATATTCCGTAAGGAAAGGATAGCGCGTCATCAGCCGATCGCGCAAAGCCGCCACGCCATCCTGCGGAAAATCCCCACCCGGCAAGGCAACCCGCGCGGTCCACGGGCCTTTGACCTGCGGAAAGTAGTCCTGAATTTTCTCCATCGCGCTTTCGGCAAGCCGACGATAGGTGGTGATCTTGCCGCCAAAGACATTCAGCAGTGGCGCGCCGCTGGTATCCAGCGACAGCACATAATCCCGTGTGGCCGCAGTGGCCGATTTGGCGCCATCATTATACAGCGGCCGCACCCCGGAATAGGCCCAGACCACATCCTGCACCGTCACCGGCTTGCGGAAATATTTCGACGCAAAGGCCAGAAGATAGTCGCGCTCTTCATCGGTGCAGACCGCATCCTTGGGCGCGCCCTTGTGATCCTTGTCGGTCGTGCCGATCACGGTGAAATCCTGCTCATAGGGGATGGCAAAGATGATGCGGCCATCCTCCCCCTGGAAGAAATAGCACCGATCATGATCAAACAGGCGGCGGGTCACGATATGGCTGCCCCGCACCAGCCGCACGCCTTCGCTGGAATTGATCCGCGCGACATTGCGGATCACATCTTCCACCCAGGGGCCACCCGCATTGACCAAAACCTTGGCAAGATGCAGCGCGCGGCCTTCCGCACCTTCTGTCACCACCTCCCACAGATCACCGGCGCGGGTGGCACTGACCACCTTGGTGCCCACCATGATCTGCGCGCCGCGCGCCTGGGCATCCCGGGCATTCAGCACCACCAGCCGCGAATCCTCGACCCAGCAATCCGAATATTCATAGGCCTGGCGGAATTTCGGGTTCAGCGGCTTGCCTGCTGCATCCTGCGTCAGATCCAGGGTCCGCGTCGGCGGCAGGATCTTGCGCCCGCCCAGCGTATCATACAGGAACAAGCCCAGCCGGATCAGCCAGGCCGGACGCCGCCCCTTCATCCAGGGCATGGCCAAGGACAGCAGGCGCGAGGTCGGCGTGTCGCTCTCAAAGCGCATGTCGCGATGATAGGGCAGCACGAAACGCATGGGCCAGCTGATATGCGGCATGGCCACCAGCAGGGTTTCGCGCTCTTCCAGCGCTTCGCGCACCAGACGGAATTCGAAATATTCCAGATAGCGCAGCCCGNNCCCGCCATGAAACAGCTTGGTCGACGCAGAAGAGGTCGCCTGCGCCAGGTCGCCCTGTTCGGCCAACACCACCGAAAGCCCACGCCCCGCCGCATCGCGCGCGATGCCGCAGCCGTTGATGCCGCCCCCAATGATGAACAGATCAGCCACTGCAGGCCGCCCAGCATCCGTCACGCCGAATTCCTCCCCTGGAAAGGTCTATGCCCTTCGTCAGCAGACCCTGCACCGAGTTCGGGAATCGGTCAATGGGGTAAATTTCGTTTTTGTGCGTTTTTCGTAAAAACGAACATTGAGGCCGAAGCAGACCCTGGAATCACGACAAAACTGCGACCGCATCCCAGAACCGCACAAAAACGAACGCAGTCGCAGCATTTTGCTGCAACTGCGCGGCCAGCAGATCTGGCCCGGAACGAAGAAGAATTATGATGAAAAGCAAGCCGGTGAGGGCCAATCTGCCGCAGCGGGCCGGACCAGATGCAGGGATGCAGGCTCGCCCCCAGCACCACGGCGCTGCAGTGCAGAAACCATGGCCGCGTTTGTTACTGCGACAGGCCCTCTTGTTCCAGCAAGGTGCGCCCCGCGCGATCTTCCACTTCGATCACCCAAAGATCCGGATCATTGGCCCGCGCCCGCGCCACGGCCTGATCGACCTCGGCTTCGGCACCTTCGGCCAGCACAACCCATTTCCGCTCATCCGCCATGAAATCGAACATGCGGGTATAGGCGCGGGCGCGGCCGTCCAGCGTGGCGCATTTCACGATCACCGCGCCCGCGGTCGCATCTCCCTTGGCCGTTACATAAACGGGCAGGTCGGCCAGCCGCAGCCGCGTCAGATAGGCCGAAACCCAAAGACCAGAGGCAAGGCGCGGCTCTGCCACCGCCCGGCCCTCAGTCGCCGTCCTTGAAATCAAGGCCCATTTCAGAATAGCGGTCCGGCTCATCCAGCCAGTTCGGGCGCACCTTCACCTGCAGGAACAGGTGAACCGGGCGATCCAGAAACTCCATCAGATCCACCCGCGCGGCCTGTCCGACCGATTTGATGGTTTCCCCCTTGTGGCCCAGCAGGATGCCCTTGTGGCCATCCCGCGCCACATAAACGATCTGGTCGATCCGGGTCGATCCATCCGACCGGTCTTCCCAGTTCTCGGTTTCGACCGTCAGCTGATAGGGCAGCTCTTCATGCAGGCGCAGGGTCAGCTTTTCGCGCGTGATCTCTGCCGCGATCATCCGCATCGGCAGATCCGCGATCTGATCCTCGGGATAGAACCACGGGCCGGTGGGCAGCTGGCCCGCCAGCCATTCGCGCAGCTTGTCGACGCCATAGCCCTTTTCGGCCGAGATCATGAAGGTTTCCACGAATGGAAATGCCTTGTTCATCTCTTCGGCAAGCGCCAAAAGGGTTTCGGCCTTCACCCGGTCGATCTTGTTGATCGCCAGCGCCACCTGCTGCCCTTGCGGGATGCGGTCGCGCATGGTGTCGATGATCGCGGCGGTGCCTTCGGTCAGCCCGCGATGCGCCTCGATCAGCAACACGATGATATCGGCATCCGCCGCCCCGCCCCAGGCCGCAGCCACCATGGCCCGGTCCAGCCGTCGCCGCGGGCGGAACAGGCCGGGCGTATCGACGAAAACGATCTGTGCATCGCCTTCCATGCAGACACCGCGGATGCGGGCCCGGGTGGTCTGCACCTTATGCGTCACGATCGAGACCTTGGCCCCCACCATGCGGTTCAGCAGCGTCGATTTCCCCGCGTTCGGTTCGCCGATCAGCGCCACGAATCCTGCCCGTTGCTCAGCCATTCCGGCCCTCCATCCGCGCCAGTAGCGCCGCTGCGGCAGCCTGTTCGGCTGCGCGTTTCGTTCCCGCTTTCGCGGATTCCACTTCACCCGTGGTCAGGCGTATCTCGACCGTAAAAAACGGCGCATGGTCGGGGCCTTCACGCCCCAGTGCGGTATAGGTCGGCGGCGGCAGGCCACGCGCCTGCGCCCATTCCTGCATGGCGCTTTTCGGATCGCGGGCATCGCTTTCCACCTGCGCGATGCGTCCGGCCCAAAGGCGCAGGATCAGTCCGCGCGCCGCCTCGAACCCGCCATCCAGATAGACCGAGGCGATCACCGCCTCCATCGCATCGCCCAGCAGCGTTTCCTTGCGCCGCCCGCCCGACATCATCTCTGACCGGCCAAGTTTCAGCACATCCCCCAGCGCCACCGCCCGCGCCACATCGGCGCAGGTTTCCTTGCGCACCAGCGCATTGAACCTGGGCGCCAGCTTGCCTTCGGCGGCCGTCTCGTCAGCCTCCAGCAGGGTTTCGGCCATCACAAGGCCCAGAACCCGGTCCCCCAGAAACTCCAGCCTCTGGTTGTCGGGTCGCGTCGTGGAAGAGATGGAGGCATGGGTCACAGCCCGCACCAGCAATTCCGGGTTGCGGAACTGATATCCGATGCGGGCCTCGAAGGCCTGAAGATCAGCCGAGAGTTTCACTCGATCGCCTTGAAAAAGCGGTCAGAACGCCAGGTCCAGAAATACAGCATCGAACTGCCCGCCGACGAAAACATGATGCGGTCCGCCCGGCCGATCAGGTTTTCCGCAGGCAGCATCCCCACACCACCGCCCGGCGTCTGGGCATAGCGGCTGTCGGTCGAATTGTCGCGGTTGTCACCCATGAAGAAGTAATGCCCCGGCGGCACCGTGAAGACATCGGTATTGTCGCCATAGCCATTGGCGTCGATGTTCAGCACCGAATGCTGCACGCCATTGGGCAGCGTTTCGATGAACCGCGAGCGGGTGCAAAGGCCACCCTCGCCCACCGGGCCATTTTCACAGCGCGGCAGATTGCCCATCGGCCCCTGACGCTCATAAACCTCTTCGAAGGTGCCTGCAGGCTCCTGCGGCACTTCCACCCCATTCAGCCAAAGCCGCCCCTGCTTCATCTGCACCTTGTCGCCCGGCAGGCCGATCAGCCGCTTGATGAAATCCGATCCGTTGACCGGATGGCGAAACACCACAACATCGCCCCGCTCAGGCTCCGACGCCAGAATACGGCCGGTCAGCGGGCACATCGAAAACGGGCAGGAATAGCGCGAATAGCCATAGGCCATCTTGTTGACGAACAGGAAATCGCCGATCAGCAGCGTATCCTTCATGGATTCAGACGGAATCCAGAAGGGTTGAAAGAACAGCGTGCGAAACACACCCGCGATCAGCAGGGCATAAACCACTGTCTTGATCGTTTCGACGATGCCGCCATCGGGTTTCGTCTTGCTCGCCATCTGATCTGCCTTTCATAAGCCTTGCGGCGCTACATGCGCGGCGCGCGGGCGGGAGTCAAGTTTGGCTGGAAAAAGCCCGCTCAAGCCGCATGAACCGGGCGGGCCTCGATCACCACGAAAGCCTGCGCCCAGGGGTGATCATCGGTCAGGGTGACATGGATGATCGTCTCATGCCCCGGCGGCGTCATCGCGGCCAGGCGTTGCGCGGCCCAGCCTGTCACCTGCATCACCGGCTGGCCGGTCACCAGATTGGTCACCGCCATGTCCCGCCAGGCAATCCCCATGCGCAGCCCGGTGCCAAGCGCCTTGGAACAGGCTTCCTTCGCCGCCCACCGCTTGGCATAGGTGGCCGCCACCGCACGGGGGCGGCTGTCGGCCTTGGCCTGCTCTGCCGGGGTGAAGACACGGTTGCGGAACCTGTCCCCATGGCGCGCCAGCACATCTGCGATCCGGTCGATATTGGCCAGATCGGTGCCGATCCCCAGGATCACAACCCGCCCCGCGATCGCACTGCCAAAGCCGCCCTGCCCTGCGGCATCACCCGCGCGCCTCGTCCATCCGGCGGCGCATTTCCTCGATGGCCGGGCCAAGGCCCAGATAGATCGCCTCACCAATCAGGAAATGCCCGATGTTCAGCTCCAGCACCTCGGGGATCGCGGCAACCGGCGCGACATTGTCATAGGTCAGCCCGTGGCCCGCGTGAACCTCCAGCCCCAGCGAGGCCGCCAGCCGCGCGCCCTGGCGCAGCGCCTCCAGCTCTGCCTCGGCCTCGGCCTGGCGCCCCTCGGCGTGCAGGTCGGAATAATGGCCGGTGTGCAACTCTACCACCGCCGCCCCGATCCGGGCCGAAGCCTCGATCTGGCGCGCATCATGGCCAATGAACATGCTCACGCGGCATCCGGCATCGCGCAGCGGTGCGATGTAATCGGCAAGCCGCGCCGCATCCCCCGCAACATCCAGACCCCCCTCTGTCGTGCGTTCTTCGCGCCGTTCCGGCACAAGGCAAACAGCATGAGGCTTCAGCCGCAGCACGATGGCCTGCATTTCGGCGGTTGTCGCACATTCGAAATTCAGCGGGATGCCAAGCCCGGCGCGCAAGGCCTCCATATCGGCATCGCGGATATGGCGGCGATCTTCGCGAAGATGGGCCGTGATGCCGTCCGCCCCCGCCGCCTCGGCCACCAGTGCCGCCCGCAGCGGATCGGGCTTGGCCGAACCGCGGGCGTTACGCACCGTCGCCACATGGTCGATATTCACCCCAAGCCGCAATTTGCCAGATGCCATGACGCTCTCCTTCGCTTCGCGCCGGACTTTAGGGCGAACCGGGCCGCTCGTCATCCCCGCTTTCGCGGGATGGGGCGGCCTGCGTCATCGCGGACAGCCGAGACTTCAGCGCCTTGCGCTTTTCGGTCTTTTCACGCGCCCGGCTTGCACGGATCTTCTGATAGGCATGGATCAGCGGCAAAGACAGGTAATAGGTCAGAAAACTGAACACCAGCCCGGGCAAGATCGACCCGATCGTATAGGGCCAGTAGATGAACCAGAAGAACTCTATCAGCTTGTCCCAATGGGTCCGTTCCGGCGTGAACACCGCCAGGAAATTCTGCCACAGCTCCCATCCCGCATGGGTGAAGGCCGCAAAGACGAAGTTCAGATCCAGCGGCGCCTCGATCCCCAGCATCCAATGGCCCAGCTTCAGCGATCCCATGGCGATGAAGGGCGTGGTCAGCGGGTTTGACAGGAAGGTGGCCAGCAAGGCTGCCAAGATATTGCCACGCAAGACCCAGGCCAGCCCGGCCGCCGACAGCATCTGTATCCCGAACAGCGGCGGAAAGTTCACGAAGGTGCCCGCAAAGATCCCCCGCGCAATCCGGTGCGGCTGATCCGGCAGACGCTGCATCCGGTGGAACACATAGCGCGTCGCCCGGCGAAACCCGCCCTGCGGATAGACGAATTCAACCGTCATCCTCCACCAGGACCGCCTGTCGCGCCGTTTGAATACCACTTTATGCTCTCTATCCCTGTTGTCTCAGGGCTTCCGACCCAAATCCCGATGGCGCGCGATCTGGGCGACATCCGTTTCCGCCTCAAGCGCCGTCATGACCATATGCAGATGCTCAAGGTCGCGCAGATCGACATCAATCACCAGTTTGTAAAAGTCTGGCTTCCGATCGACAAAATGCAGATCCGAGATATTGGCCTTCTGTTCGCCGATCAAGGTGCAGATGCGCCCAAGAACGCCCGCATCGTTTGAAATCGTCAGTTCCAGGCTCACGGTATTCACCGGGGCATGGCGCCCGGCCTGCCAGCGCAGATCCACCCAGCGATCGGGCTGCTCTTCGTATTCCGCCAGCGCCGGACAGTCGATGGCATGGATCACCACCCCCTGCCCGCGATAGGTGATGCCCACGATCCGCTCTCCCGGCACCGGCTGGCAACAGGGCGCGCGCCGCACGCTCTGATCGGGGGAAACGCCCAGCACCGGGCGCTGTGCGTCCACCTCATCCGGGGCGGCGGTCTGCAGTTCGGGGTAAAGCGTTTCCAGAACCTTGCGGGCCGTCAGCTCGGCAGAGCCCAGCTTTTCCAGCAGGTCCAGCTCGTCCGGCAGGCCCAGCATCTTGGCCGCCGTGCGCAGCGCCTTGTCGGTGGCCTGACTGCCCGCATGGTCAAAGGCGGCGCGGGCCAGCTCCTGTCCCAGCTTGATGAACCGCCCCCGGTCTTCCTCGCGCAGGCTGCGGCGGATGGCCGCCTTGGCCCGGCCCGTCACGACAATGTCGATCCAGCTGGCCTGCGGGCGCTGGCCCTCTGCGGTGATGATCTCGACCGACTGGCCGTTCTTCAGCCGCGTCCACAGCGGCACGCGAATCCCGTCAACCTTGGCCGAAACCGTCGAATTGCCGATGCGAGTATGGATGGCAAAGGCAAAATCCAGCGGCGTGGCCCCGCGCGGCAACTGGATCACAACGCCCTT
>DOMY01000319.1:313-21976 GCA_003509785.1 Gemmobacter sp. | reverse complement strand
CTCTTTCTGCAGGTCCAGCGCCTCAAGGTAATGGGTCGTCGCCATCAGATCGGCCTCGGGCGGCAGCAGATAGGCCGGATTGTCCCAATAGCCGTTCTTGAAGATGCCCAGCTGCCCGCTTTCGACAAAGGCTTTCAGCCGGTTCTGCACATCGCGGAAATAGCCCGGCGAAGACAGCGGGTGATTGGGGCTGACCTTCTGCTGCAGCTCTGACGTGGCCTTGGGATCGGCCCGCAGGGCATTGATCGGGTTCACCCAGTCCAGCGCGTGCAGGTGATAGAAATGCACGATATGATCGTGGATCTGCAGGTTCAGCTGCATCATGTTGCGGATGGAATTGGCATTGTCGGGGATGGTTTCCCCCAGCGCATCTTCCACCGCCCGCACCGAGGTCAGCGCATGGGTGCCGGTGCAGACGCCGCAGATGCGTTCGGTAAAGGCCCAGGCATCGCGCGGATCGCGGCCTTTCAGGATCACCTCCAGCCCGCGCCACATGGTGCCGGTGGACACGGCGTTGCGGATGATGCCGTTCTCATCCACGTTCACTTCGCAGCGCATATGGCCTTCGATGCGGCAGACCGGATCGACGACGATGCGCTGGCCGGTATTGTCGAGGGCAAAGCCGTTTGGCGTGTTGATCGTCATGGCGTCAGCCCTCTACCTTGTCTTGCGATTTCTTCTGCGCGCGCTTCAGCGCGCTGATGGCGGCATGAACGGCCACCGCGCCGCCCACCACACCGGCGGTAGCCATGCCCACCTGATCGGCATTGGCCTCGATCCCGAACTGCTTGATATTGGTCAGCCGGTCGTAGAACGATCCCTGATCCCAGAACCCATCCTCGGAACAGCCGATGCAGCCATGGCCCGACTGGATGGGAAAGCTGGTGCCTTCGTTCCAGCGCACGGTGGAACAGGCGTTATAGGTGGTCGGCCCCTTGCAGCCCATCTTGTAAAGGCAATAGCCCTTACGGGCGTTTTCATCATCCCAGGCTTCCACAAACTGGCCTGCATCGAAATGCGGGCGGCGATAGCATTTGTCATGGATGCGCTGGCCATAGAACATGGCGGGGCGGCCCTGACGGTCCAGTTCCGGCAGGCGGTCGAAGGTCAGCATATAGGTAATCACCCCGGTCATCACCTCGGCGATCGGCGGGCAGCCGGGCACCTTGATGATCGGCTTGTCGGTGATGACCTTGTGCACCGGCGTCGCCCGCGTGGGGTTGGGCGCGGCGGCCTGCACGCAGCCATAGCTGGCACAGGCGCCCCAGCTGATGACGGCCTTGGCCCCGGCAGCGGCATGCTTCAGCTGTTCGACAAAGGGCTTGCCGCCGACGATGCAGAACATGCCATCCTCGTTCAGCGGCGGGTTACCCTCCACCGCCAGGATATAGTTGCCCTTGTATTTCTCGATTGCCTCTTCCAGCGCGGCTTCGGCATGATGGCCCGCGGCGGCCATCAGCACATGGCTGTAATCCAGCGAGATCATGGAAAGCACCACATCCTTGGCCAGCGGATGCGCCCCCCGGATGAAGCTTTCGGAACAGCAGGTACATTCCAGCCCGTTGACCCAGATCACCGGGGTGCGCGGTTTGGTTTCCATCGCATGGGCGATCTGCGGCACGAAGGCCGGGCCAAGGCCAAGCGCGCTGGCGGTCAGCGTGCAATATTTCATGAAGCTGCGCCGGGTGATCCCCTGACGGCGCATGACCTCGTAAAAGGTTTCGATCTGGCTCATGTCCCCTCCCTGTCCTGACCGCTGCAAACGGCGCGCGATTGGTATCGGGGCAGTCTGCGGCAGCGACGGGGTCAGTTCGACAATTGCGGCTTGAATGGGCAGAATGGCCGAAAACCCATGGAAAACAGGCATCTGCATCCTGTGGTATGCAAAGCCTGCGACAAGTGGCTGACCAGTTGCCGCAAGCGGCGGCAAGCCGGTTTCCAGCATGCTGATTCGTGTTCAGCCGGTCTGCGCCAGTGCTACCAGCGCCTGCCCGAAGGCCAGCCCGCCGTCATTGGCCGGGATCTGGCGATGGGTCAGCACCGGCAGCCCCTCCAGCGCCGCCAGCAACGCCTGATGCAGCCGCACATTCTGCAGGCAGCCGCCGGTCAGCGCCACCGCCTGCGCGGCCCCCGAAGCCACCAGCGCCCGCGCCTCGGCCGCAAAGGCCCGCGCCAGCCCGTCATGAAACCGTGCTGCCATGCGCGCAGGCGCCACACCCGCCGCCAGATCGGCGGCCAGTGCAGCGAACACCGGCGCCGGGTCCAACCCCGGGCCAAAGCCATAGCCGCTGCCATCGGGCGGGGCGGCCAGCGCCTCCAGCCGCATCGCGGCCTCGCCCTCATAGCTTTGCGCGGCGGGGCACAGCCCCAGAACCGCCGCCACCGCATCGAACAGCCGCCCGGCGGAAGACGACAGCGGCGCATTCACCCCCCGCGCCGCCATCGCCCGCAGCGTATCGCGCGGGGCATCGGCGAACAGCCGGTCCGCCAGCGCACCCAGCCCCGCCTGATCCAGCCGCATCACCGCATTGCGCCAGGGCTGGCGGCTGGCGGCATCACCCCCCGGCAGCGGTGCCGGGCGCAGATGCGCCACCCGGTCGAACCCCGCGTAATCGGCCAGCAGCAGCTCGCCCCCCCAGATCGTGCCATCGGCGCCCAGCCCCAAGCCGTCCAGCACAATGGCCGCCACCCTGCCACCCGCCAGCGGCCAGAGGTTTTCGCCCAGACAGGCGGCGGCATGGGCGTGGTGATGCTGCACCCGCACCAGCGGCAGCCCCATCTCCTCGGCCTGCCGCGTGGCGTGAAAGCCGGGGTGCAGATCACAGGCCACCAGCGCCGGGGCATGATCGAACAGCGCCCGGTAATCTTCCAGCGCCTTGCCATATTCCTCGACCGTCAGCGCATCGTCCAGATCGCCCAGATGATGCGACAGCAGCGCCTGCCCGCCCTTCACCAGACAGATCGCCGCCTTCATCTGCCCACCCATGGCCAGCACCTGTGGCCCGCCNNCGGTCATGCAGCAGAAAACCATCGGCAAAGGCCGCCAGCTTTTCCCGCGCCTCGGCATTGCCAATCACCTGCGGCTCGCCCGACAGATTGCCCGAGGTCATGACCAAGGGCCCGGCAAAGCCATCCATCAGCAGGTGATGCAGCGGGGTATAGGCCAGCATCACCCCCAGCGTATCCATGCCCGGCGCCACCAGATCGGGCAGCATGCCCCGGCCGGGCACCAGCACCACCGGCGCCGCCGCATCGCGCAACAGCGCCAGATCGGCATCCGTGGCATGGGCCACCTCTGCAAGATCCACCTCGCGCAGCATCAGCGCAAAAGGCTTGGCCGGGCGCCGCTTGCGGGCGCGCAGCAGGGCCAGCGCGGCAGGGTTGCGCGCATCACAGGCCAGATGAAAGCCCCCCAACCCCTTCACCGCCAGAATGCCCCCCGCCCGCAGCAAGGCCACCGCCTGCGCGATGGCATCGCCCGGCTGTTCCGCCCTATCCACCTCGAACCACAGGCGATNNACAGCGGCGGTCGGCGGGGTTTTCATATTCCGCCCGGCAGGCGGCGCACAGCGCGAAAGGCGCCATGGTGGTCTGCGCCCGGTCATAGGGCAGGCCGTGCAGAATCGTGAAACGCGGGCCACAATGGGTGCAATTGGTGAAGGCATAGCCCTGCCGCCGCCCCGGCTCGCGGATTTCCGCCAGACAATCAGGGCAGGTGGCGGCGTCGGGCGTCACCCGCGTTTCCGCCCCCCGCCCCTCGGATGCCGCGATCACAAACCCTTCCGCCAGATCACCAGCCAGCGGCGCGCTTTCCACCGCATCCACCCGCGCCAGTTTTGGCGCCCGCGCCGGAATGGCGGCCAGAAACTCGGCCAGCCTTTCCCCCTGCGCCTCGATCAGCACGCCTTCGGGATCGTTCAGCACCCGCCCGCGCAGCCCGAACTCCTGCGCCAGCTGCCAGATGAAGGGGCGGAAGCCCACGCCCTGCACCTGCCCCCGCACCCGGATGCGCAAGCCCTGCATGTCAATGCACCGTGCAGACCATGCAGGGATCAAAGCTGCGCACCACATGCTGCACCATCACCGCACCCGCCCCCTCAACCGGCGTGCCCTGCAGCGCCGCCTCCAGCGGGCCGGGGGTGCCGCCTGCATCGCGCGGGCTGAAGTTCCAGGTTGTCGGCGCGATGATCTGATAGCTGGCGATCCGCCCGCCCTCGATCCTGATCCAATGGCCAAGTGCGCCGCGCGCCGCCTCCACCAGCCCTTCGCCCTGGGCATCGCGCGGCATCCGGCCCTGTTCCATGAACCGCGCCGCAGGGTCAATGCCCGCCACCAGATCCTCCATCACCAGCTGCGTGCGCGCGATTTCCAGCAGCCGGGCCGCCACCCGGGCCAGCACGCCGCCGCCCGCCAAGGCCCGGGCCAGCGGATGGCCATCAATCACCTGCCGCGCCAGCGCGCCGGTTTCCATCGGCCGCCCGGCCAGACGCGGCGCCTTGCACCAGCTATAGCCCGGTTCGGCCATGGTTTCATCCGGCTCGGTGCGCCCCATGCGCGGATGGGCGGTTTCGCCCTGCATCCAGGCATGGCTCAGATCCTCGGCGATCTGCGCGCAATTCAGCGGCTGCAAGCCGCCATCCCAGATCCCGCGCGCAAAAATATGCGTATCGTCAAACGGATAGGCACCAAAGCTCAGATACCGGCCCGATCCGCGCCCCATATCCAGCAGCCCCAGATCGGCGGCAATCTCCAGAAACAGCGCCACATCGCCGCCGGGCCAGCGCATCAGCGCCGCAAGGCTGGGCAGCGCCACGAAATCCTCCAGCCGCCCGCCGAACAGCGTGGTTTCCAGATAGCGGCGGAAGGCGCGCAGCGTGGCGGCCAGACGCGCCTTTTCGCGCGGCCCGGGCGCCCGCGTCACCCCGCCGGGCTGGATGGCCAGCGTATGCGGCCATTTGCCGGCCAGCAGCCCCATCACATGCAAAAGCTCGGCCCGCGCCGCCACCGCCGCCCGCAGCGCCGAACCCTCAGCGGCGGTAAACCGCTCCACCGCGCGCGGATGCCAGCTGCGCCCGGCATAATCTGGGCGGGCGAAATCGGGCATGAAGAACAGGTGGAAATGCGTCAGGTGATCGGCCACATTTTCCGCCGCATGGATCAGCGCCGCCACCCGCGCCCCCTGCGGCGTTGGCTGCAACCCCATGGCATCGGCCAAAGCCCGCGCCGCCGCCGCCGACTGGCTGATGGAACAGATGCCACAGATCCGCGGGGTGATGACCAGCGCATCCCGCGGATCGCGCCCCGCCAGCATCCGCTCGAACCCGCGATACAGCGGCGAGGAGACATGCGCCGCCTGCACCCGGCCATCCTGCACCGTCAGCGCCACCTCAAGATCGCCCTCCACCCGGTTGAACGGGCCAAGCACCAGCCTTTGCGGCTGCGTCACACCGCGATCTGTCATTTCGGCTTCCGCAGCGTCGGCGGCACCACCACCCNNGGCCTTGGGCATATCGGTCGGCAGGCCCACCGGGATGCCCGCGATCTTCGGCGTTTCGGTAAAGGCGTGGCGCGGGTCTTCGAACTGCGGCGCGGTGCAGTTGATACAGGGGTATCCGCCCTTGGTGCAGGAGCCTTCGCCGTTCCAGGGCCGGATATTGCAATCGCCCACCGCCTGCGTGCCGATGCAGCCCAGGTTTTCCATCATGCAGCCGATATCCGACAGATCACGCGCGCTGGCCTTGTATTCGTAGAATTCATTCTTCGGGCAACCGTGATGCACCAGATGATCGGCGTAAAAGCGCGGGCGGCCAAGGCCATCCAGCGCCAGCTGATCTTCGGCCGCCAGCAGCATCAGGGTTTCGGTCACCCAGTCGGGATGCGTGGGGCAACCCGCCACATTGATGACCGGCGCGCCCGCCCGGCTGCGCCAGCCCGCAGGCAGCAGCCCGCCGGGATGGGCGCCGTCATATTGCAGCCCCACCGCANNACCCGCCGCCGTCACACCGCCATAGGCCGCGCAGGTGCCCACCGCCACCACATGCCGGGCCAGTGGCGCCAACTGCGCCACCCAATCCATCATCGATCGCCCGGTGCCCGCCAGCATCTGAAACCGCCCCGTCCCCGCAGGCCCGCGCGCAATCGCGCCCTCCACACACAGTACATCCAGCGCCTGCCGCCCCTCGGCAATCGCCGTCAGCAGCGCCAGCACCTCGGCCCCGGTGGCCTGCGACAGCGCGGGGTGCCACAACAGCTTTATGCCCGCATCCTGCAGCAGGGTCAGCACATCCGGGCTTTCCGCGCACAGAAGCGACATGGTGCAGCCACCACATCCCGCCGCCTTCAACCACAATACCGTCGTCATGCCCCACCCTCCGCCAGTGGCAGATCCAGACAGAAGGCCGCGCCTTCCGCTGTTGTTTCGCACAAGGCAAGGGTGCCGCCATGCTCCTCGGCGATCTTGTGGCTGATGGCCAGCCCAAGCCCGGTGCCGCGCCCCACGGGTTTGGTGGTGAAGAACGGGTCAAAGATCGCCGTGCGCAGATCCGCCGGAATACCCGGCCCATTGTCCCGCACCATCAGCCGCGCCCGGCCCCCATCGCAGGTCATCTCCAGCACGATGCGCGCCCCCGCCCGGCCCTGCAAAGCATCGACCGAATTCTGCACCAGATTCATCACCACCTGCTGAATATGCCCCGGCCGCCCGAAAACCCGCGCCACCTGCAGCCCGCCATCCTCCAGCGTGACCGGCTGCTTCATGCCGCGCAGCACCCAATGCGCCGCAATCCGCACGGTATCGGCCAGATCGAACGCCACCTTCTCGCCCGAACCATCTGACGACAGGCGCCGCAGATCCTCGACAATGTCGCGCACCCGTTCGGCGCCATCGCGCGCGCCGTTGATCGCCTCGCGCAGATTGGCAATCTCGCGGTCCAGCCGCAGGCTCTGGCGCAGGCCCACCAGCTCTTCCCGGCTGGCGCCCTCCTGCACCCGGGCAAAATAGGCTTCAAACTTGCCGACATAGCGTTCCAGCGCATGGGCATTGGCATAGACAAAGCTGATCGGGTTGTTCAGCTCATGCGCCACCCCCGCCAGCAGCCGCCCCAGCGAAGCCAGCTTTTCGTTGCGCACCAGCTGGCCCTGCGCCGTTTTCAGCGCCGCATGGCTGTCACTCAGATCAGAATAGGCGCGGCGCAGCGCGCCCATCGGGCGGCCAGTCAGCACGAACCCATCCACCCGCCCGCGGTCATCCAGCCGGGGCGCGACAGAAAGATCCAGCGGTTCCACCTCTGCCGCCGTCAGCAGCCCGGCCTCCAGCACCTCGGATTGCTTGCGGTCGCGGATGCGGTGCAGCACTTCGGCGATGCGGCGGTGGCTCGGCGGGTCGAACAGCCCGGCCACCCCCTGCCCCACCAGCGCCGCTTCGCCCTGCCCTGTCAGCCGGGCCATGGAATGGCTGACCTGTTCAATCTGCCCCACACGATCCACCACGATCAGCACATCCGACACCGACGCCAGGATCGAGGTCAGAAAGGTGCGCATTTCCTGCAGCTGGGCATTCTGCTGCTCCAGCCGTTCCTGATAATCGACCAGATCGGCATAGGTGCGATCCACCGCCGAAAGCACCTCGATCCAGGCGTCATCCGAGAAATTCTGCGGGGGATGCCCCCCCTCTATGCCCGCCGGTCGTGTCACGCGCGTCACCTCTGCGGCAAGGGTATCGAACTGCGGCCGGGATTGGAAAGCACTAACTTTCCCACCCCGAAACCCCGCCTCACGGCAGGCCAGCCGCGCCCGACTGAAAGGAAAATATCCATCAAAGCCTGAAACATGGATGGACACTTTCCAGTTTTCAGCCCCGCATGGCAGAAAGTATCGCATATTTTATCATATTTATCATATGCTTGAAACATTGTTCCTCCCTCCGCCGCTTTCACGTTTTCCGCAGGGTGAAAGCCGTGCTCTCACTTGGGGCACAGTCTGAAAACTTTACGACCAGCTACGGGAGGAGCCAGTGTCGGAAAAGATCCTGATCCTGGGAATCGGCAATGTACTTTGGGCAGACGAGGGATTCGGCGTCCGCTGTATCGAGGCCATGGCCGAAACCTATGCCCTGCCGCCCTCGGTGCGCCTGCTGGATGGCGGCACGCAGGGGCTTTATCTGCTTCCCTTTCTGGAAGAGGCCGACCGCCTGCTGGTCTTTGATGCCATTGATTATGGCCTGCCGCCCGGCACCATGAAGCTGGTGCTGGATGATGAAGTGCCCGCCTTCATGGGCGCCAAGAAGATGAGCCTGCACCAGACCGGCTTTCAGGATGTGATCGCCACCGCCCGGTTCATCGGCCGCTGCCCCGCACAGCTGGCGCTGATCGGCTGCCAGCCGGTGGAGCTTGAAGATTACGGCGGTGGCCTGCGCCCCGCCGTGGCCGCGCGTATTCCGGTGGCACTGGATATGGCCGCAGGTATCCTGCGCGGCTGGGGGATCGACCTGCAGCCCGGGCGCACCGAAAGCGATCTGCTGGCCGATCCGTCCATCCGCCGCGCCGCCTATGAACAGGGCCGCCCCGCCGAGACCGAGGCCTGCCGCATCGGTGACGACCGCTTCTTTCCGGGGCAAGGCTAAGATGTGCCTCGGCATTCCACTGCAACTGCTTCAGATCAACGGGATTGCAGGCCTGGCCGAAGGCCCCGACGGGCCAGAGCTTGTCGATCTGTCGCTGCTGCCCGATGCGCGGGTGGGCGACTGGGTTCTGGGGTTTCTGGGCACAGGCCGTGAAATCCTGACCCCGGATCAGGCCCGCAAGATCACCGCCGCGCTGGAGGGTCTGGCCACACTGATGGCCGGGGGCGGGCTGGGTGCCGCCTTTGCCGATCTGGAGGCGCGGGAACCTGCGCTGCCCCCCCATCTGCAGGCCGCCCAGGCGGCTGGCCTTACCACGGGATGACAAGATGCACGACCACGCCCCCCACGATCCGCTGCCCGCAGGCGCGGCCCCCCATCCGCTGATCCTGCGGCTGGAAACCGAATTTCACTGGCCCCGGCTGCAATCCGCCTCGGATGTGGCCGAATTTCTGGGGCGGCCCGGTGCGCATTGCCTGTTCATCCCCGGCGATCCGCGCCGCAATCTGGAAACCGCCGATGCGGCGGTGATCCTGCCGGAACTGCGGCTGGCCTTTCAGAACGCCTTCGACTGCGCCGTGGTCGATGACGCGATCGAGGCGCATCTGCGCGAAACCCACCGGGCTCTGAAGACGCCGGGCCTGCTGTTCTTCCGCGAAACCCGCTTTCTGGCGGCCATCGAAAAGATGCGCGACTGGTCGGATTATCTGGCGCGCATCAGCCATATCCTGCAACTCAACCCCGTCTGAGGCCGCCCATGGTATCGCCCTTCACCCTGCCGCCCACCGGTTTCGGCCCCGGATCGCAGCCCGACCCGGAAGGCGAGCTGCAATATCTGCCGATGCCCTCGGGGATGCGCACCTATGAACCCCATGTGCCCGAACGGGCCGATCCGGCCGCGCTGACCCTGCTGGCGCAGATGGCCGCCGCCTGCGATCTGGCGGCACAGGGCGGGCCGGGGGCCGATTTCGATCTGGCGGGGCTGACGGCCAGCACCCGCCACGCGCTGGCCGATGCGCTGGGGCAGGGCGAGGTTTCCATGCGGCTGCGCGGCGCACCGGCAGTAAAGGTGCAGGAAAGCGTCTTTGCCGGGGTCTGGCTGCTGCAGGGCGTGGGCGTGGATCGGGCCGAGGTCGGCGCCGTTCCGCGCCTGTCCATCAGCCGCGCCCATCTGCCGCACAGCCCGGCCATCGGCCCGCTGGCCCGCCGGCGCGACGGGGTGGTGAACGCGCCTGCCCTGCTGGCCGAACTGATCGACAAATCGCAAGCCCGGCAGCCCGGCAGCCCGGCCCATGTGGTGAACCTGTCGCTGCTGCCGCATACGCCCGAAGATCTGGACTGGCTGGCCGAGGCCCTGGGCGAAGGCGCCACCACCATCCTGTCGCGCGGCTATGGCAATTGCCGCATCACCGCCTGCGCCCAGCCGCATGTCTGGCGGGTGCAGTTCTACAATTCGACCGATCAGCTGATCCTGGATACATTCGAGGTCTCCGAAATTCCCGAAGTGGCTCTGGCCGCGCCCGAAGATCTGGCCGATAGCGCAGGCCGCATCCGCGAAGTGATTGAGGCCATCCGATGAGCGGCTTTGAAGGCAGCTATCTGGGGGCTTCCGACAAGATCAGCCCGCAGGCCATCATGGAATGCAAGATCTGCTGGACACCCTATGATCCGGCCGAGGGCGATGACACGCGGCAGGTGCTGCCCGGCACTGCCTTCCTTGATCTGCCCGAAGACTGGAGCTGCCCGGGCTGCACCGCCCCCAAGGCCCAGTTTCTGGTGCGCGAAGACCCTGGCGCCGAAAGCAGCCTGATCCGCGCCGAAATGGACCGGCGGGTTCAGGCGCTGGNNCGCACTGCAGGTGCAGGCCGTGGGATTCCAACCCTGGGAGGGTGGCTTTCTGGGCGTGCTGGTGGCGCCCTGGTTCATGAATCTGGTGATCCTGCCGCCCGAAACCCGCCCTGCACTGAAACCCGGCGAGAAAGAGGTGATCGGCTTCGGCTCTGGCGATTACGAATTCATCCACAACAGCCGCGAAATGTGCGGGCCTTACCTCGCCTGTTCCCTGTTCTCGCCCATGGGCGATTTTTCCAGCCAGCTGCAGGCGGTGGATGTGGCCCGCGCCGTGATGGCCGAACTGTTCAAACCCGATCACCGGGCCGAGACAGACCGCGCCGCCGAAATCCGCGCCGCGCGGCAAGCTGAACTGGCGCCCCCTGCCGAAGCCGCCGCCGAACCCTCGCGCCGGGCCTTCCTGTCAGGGGGCATCGCGGGATGATCGGCGCGGCGCAGATCACGCTGGATCACAGCGGCGGGCCGTTGCGCCCGCTGTTGCAGGTGGCAGCGCCGCTGCCGCTGGACCGGCTGCTGATCGGCCGCCCGGTGGCAGAGGCCGCCGATCTGCTGCCGCGCCTGTTCAGCCTGTGCCGCCATGCCCAGTCACGCGCCGCCCGGCTGTCGCTCGGTCTGCCCGACACCACGGGCGAAGCCGAGGCGCGGGGCGAAATCCTGCGCGATCATCTGGCCCGGCTCTGCCAGTTTCTGCCGCGCGCCCTTGGCTTTGCGCCGGTGCCACCCGGCCTTGCGGCACTGGGGGCGTTGTTGCCCGATGATCTGCCCGGCCTGCCGCGCTGGATGCGCAGCCCCGGCATGGCACCGCTGCTGGCGCGGGCCCTGCACAGCCGTTTCGCCCCGGGTGAGGCCGTCACCACCGCATTGCCGCCGGTAGGGCACGGCGCGGCCGCCCTGCTGCCTGACCCTTGCGAAAACTCCCCCGCCGGGCGGCAAGCCGCGCATCCCCTGCTGCAGGAGGTGGAAAAGGCCTTTGGTCGCGGCCCCCTGTGGCGCCTGCTCGGCCTGCTGGTGGATGTGGCCGCGCTGCAGGCCGGCAAACTGCCCCCCATATCGCGCAGCGCCGATGGCACCGCCACGGTTCCCGCATCGCGGGGACTCTATGCCTTGCGGCTGCAAAACACAGGCGGCATCGTCACCGGCATTACCCGCCGCACTCCCACCGATCACATTCTGGCGCCCGGCGGCGCACTTCTGCAGGCCCTCGCCTGCCTGCCTGCCACCAAGGCGGCTCTTGCCCCCGTCGTGCTGGCGCTGCACGATCCCTGCATTCCGGTGCAGCTGCACCTGCCGCAGACGGAGACCGCCCGTGCATGAGATGAGCCTTGCCGAAGGTATCCGAACCATCGTTCAGGAACAGGCACGCCAGCACGGCTTTGCCCGCGTAACCCGGCTGCGGCTGGAAATCGGCCGCTTTGCCGGGGTGGAAAAGCCGGCACTCGCCTTTGCCTTCGATGTGGTGATGCGCGGCTCGCCCGCCGAAGGTGCCACGCTGGAGATGATCGACCTGCCGGGTCAGGCGCTGTGCTACGACTGCCTGAAAGCCGTGCAGATCGACGACAGGCTGGCCCCCTGCCCCCTTTGCGGCGGTGGGCGTCTGATGCCAGAGGGGGGCAATGAAATGCGGATCAGGGATATGGAGGTGCTGTGATGTGCACGGTTTGCGGTTGTTCCGATGCGGTTCTGGTGGATGGCAAGTTCATGACGCATGACGAGGCTCATCGCCTCGGCCTGCCACACCACCACCATTCCCCCGCCACCCCCGCCCCGCTGGCCGGGCTGCATCACTATGGCCAGGGCCACGCCGGGGTATCGGTGCCGGGGCTGACACAGGCCCGGCTGATCGAGGTGGAAACCGGCATCCTCGCCAAGAACGATGCACTGGCCGCCGGAAACCGCGCCCGGCTGGCAGCCCTTGGCGTGCTGGCGCTGAACCTTGTCTCTTCGCCCGGATCGGGCAAGACCACGCTGCTGTGCAAGACCATCGCCGCACTGGGGCAGATCCCGCTGGCGGTGATCGAGGGCGATCAGCAGACCTCGGCCGATGCCGACCNNAACACCGGCAAGGGCTGCCACCTTGACGCGCAGATGGTGGGCCATGCGATACAGGATCTGCAGCCCGCGCCCCATTCGCTGCTGTTCATCGAAAATGTCGGCAACCTGGTCTGCCCCGCGGGCTTCGATCTGGGCGAAGATGCCAAGGTGGCGATCCTTTCGGTGACCGAAGGCGAAGACAAGCCGCTGAAATACCCCGACATGTTCACCGCCGCCCGGCTGGCCATCCTCAACAAGCTGGATCTGGCCCCGCATTGCGATGCCGATCTGAACGCCTATGCCGCCAATCTGCGCCGCGTGAACCCGGGGATCGAGATCATCGCTTTGTCGGCCCGCACCGGCGAAGGCNNCCCCGCCGTTCTTCTGGTGGATGACGAGCCGCATTCGCTGGCCGCCATGCGCATGGCACTGGAAGATGAATTCGATTGCCTGATCGCCCCCTATGCCACCCGCGCCGCCGAAATCATGGCCGAGGAATGGGTGCAGGTGGTGATCTGCGACCAGCGGATGCCGGATCGCACCGGGGTGGAATTTCTGACAGAGATCCGCGAAAGCTGGCCCGATGCGGTGCGCATCATCATCACCGGCTATACCGACCCCGGCGCCATGGCGCAGGCGGTGAACGATGCGGGCATTCACCAGTTCCTGACAAAGCCCTGGCATCCCGACCAGCTGCTGATGGCCGCGCGCAACGGCGCCCGCCTGTTTCAGCTGGCGCGCGAGAATGAACGCATGGCGCTGGAGATGCGGTTTCTCACCTCCACCACGCAGACCAAGCTGGACAAGCGCCGCGCCGCGCTGCGCGAGGGGATGGGCTTCGTCTCCCTGCTCCGCTCGCCCTTCAGCACGATGAACGCGCTGGTGGAAACCGCGCGGCAGGTGGCCACTTTCGATGTGCCGGTGCTGCTGACCGGCGAACCCGGCACCGGCAAGGGGCGGCTGGCGCGGGCGCTGCACTATGGCTCGCTGCGGTCCGACAAGCCCTTCCATGCCATCAATCTCGCAGGCCTGCCCGAAGATCTGGCGGCGGTGGAACTGTTCGGCGCCAAGCGGGGCGTGCTGCCCGGCGGGGTGAACCGCATCGGCCTGGCGCAGAAGTCCGATCGTGGCACCCTGTTCATCGAAGGCGTCGATGCCGCCTCGCCCGGGATGCAACTTGCCCTGTGGCGGCTGGTCAGCGAGGGCAGCTTTACCCCGGTCGGCGGGCAAGAGGTGCTGACGGCCAACCTGCGCATCATCGCAGGCGCAGGCCCTGATATCGCGCAGCGGGTCGCCGACGGCGACTTTCGCACCGATCTGTATTACGCGCTTGGCGTGACGGAACTGCCGGTGCCGCCGCTGCGCGCCCGGCGCGGCGATGTGGCGATCCTGGCCCAGCATTTTCTGGACGAACTCGCCCGCCAGCACGGCAAGACCGCGCATGGTTTCGCCCCCGCCGCGCTGGAATTCCTGGAAAACTACGACTGGCCCGGCAATCTGAGCGAATTGCGCAACGAGGTGACGCGCATCCTGATCTTTGCACAATCGCCGGTGATGGGGGCAGAGCTCATCAGCCGCGCCATCCTGCAGGCGCCGCCCGGTGACAGCGGCGCCGACCGGCGCGCCGAACCGGCGCTGACCGCGCAAGGCCCGCTGAAAGACCGGGTGGAACTGATCGAGATGCGCATCCTGCGCGAAACCCTGACCCGGCACCGCTGGAACAAAAGCCGCGCCGCTGCCGAACTCGGGCTGTCCCGCGTCGGGCTGCGCGCGAAACTGGATCGTTACGGCATTGCCGATCCGGCAGGGCGCCTGGCAGAAGAAGAGGAGGAATAACATGTGTCTGGGTATTCCCGGCCGGATCACCGCGATCACCGATCCGGCCCGGCTGATGGCCATGGCCGAGGTTTCGGGCGTGCGGCGCGAGGTGAACGTGGCCTGCGTGGCAGGCGCCGATCTGGCCGGGCTGGTGGGGCAATGGGTGCTGATCCATGTCGGCTTCGCCATGAGCCTGATCGACGAGGACGAGGCCGAAAAGACGCTGGAGGCCCTGCGCGATCTGGGCGAGGCGCAGGAGACGCTGCAACAGATGGCAGCAGGCGATGCCGCGCTGGAGGGGACAACATGAAATACGCCAGCGAATTTCGCGATCCTGCCGCCGCCCGCGCGCTGCTGGCAGCCATCGCCACCCGGGCCGAGGCGCTGGGGGCCACGCGGGCAAAACCCATCCACATCATGGAAATCTGCGGCGGCCATACCCATTCGATCTTTCGCTATGGGCTGGACCGGCTGATCCATGACGGGATCGAGTTCATCCATGGCCCCGGCTGCCCCGTCTGCGTGCTGCCGATGGCGCGGGTCGATGAATGTGTGGAAATCGCCGAACAGCCGGGCGTCATCTTTACCACCTTCGGCGATGCCATGCGGGTGCCCGGGCATCGCAAAAGCCTGATGCAGGCCAAGGCCGAAGGCGCCGATATCCGCATGGTCTACAGCCCGCTGGATGCGCTGGAACTGGCCCGCCGCAACCCGGGGCGCGAGGTGGTGTTCTTTGGCCTGGGTTTCGAAACCACGACACCCTCGACCGCGCTTTCCATCCAGCAGGCCGCGCGCGAAGGGCTGGGCAATTTCAGCCTGTTCTGCAACCATATCACTGTGCCCGAACCGATCCGCGCCCTGCTGGATGACCCGGACATGGTGCTGGATGGCTTCATCGGCCCTGGCCATGTGTCGATGGTGATCGGCATTCACCCCTATGATTTCATCGCGCAGGATTATGGCAAACCCATTGTCGTGGCCGGCTTCGAACCGACCGACCTGCTGCAATCGGTGCTGATGGTGCTGACCCAGATCGCGGAAGGCCGGGCCGCGGTGGAAAACCAGTATGCCCGCGTGGTGCCGGACCATGGCAACCCGGTCAGCCTGGCTGCGATTGCCGATGTCTATGAACGCCGCCCCAGTTTCGAATGGCGGGGGCTGGGCGAGATCGAATCTTCGGGCCTGCGCATCCGCGAAACATACCGCGCCCATGATGCCGAAGCGAAATTCGGCATCGGCTATGGGGCCGCCAGCCGGAATGTGCCCGAAATCGCGGGCTGCGCCTGCGGATCGGTAATGACCGGCAAGATGAAACCCACCGCCTGCCCGCAATTTGGCACCGGCTGCACGCCGGAAATGCCGCTGGGCGCGCTGATGGTGTCATCCGAAGGGGCCTGCGCCGCCTATTGGCAATATGGCGGGGCGCGGGCGGCAGCGGAATAAGGGGGCGCTGCCCCCGCCGCCCCCTGCCGGGGGCGACTCCCCCGGGATATTTGGACCAAGATAAAGGAGGCGGCGATGAGCTTGCGCGGAGATCGGGTCACCATGGCCCATGGCGGCGGCGGCCGGGCGATGCGCGATCTGATCGACGAGGTGTTCACCTGCGTCTTTCAGCCGCCGGGCAGCGAGGATCAGGCGCGGCTGATGGCCGATGCCCTGCAGCAACCCGGCGCGCGGCTGGCCTTCACCACAGACAGTTTCGTGGTGACACCGCTGGAATTTCCGGGCGGCGATATCGGCAAACTGGCGGTCTGCGGCACGGTGAACGATCTGGCGGTGGGGGGCGCGCGGCCGCTGTGGCTTTCGGCGGCCTTCATCATCGAAGAGGGCACCGAAATCGCCCTGCTGCGCCGGATCGTGGCCAGCATGGCAGCCGAGGCTGCGGCGGCGGGGGTGCGGATCGTGACGGGCGATACCAAGGTGGTGGAGCGCGGCAAGGGCGACGGGTTGTTCATCACCACGGCGGGTATCGGGGTGATTGCGCCGGGTTGCGANNCGACCGGGTGATCGTGAACGGCGTGCTGGGCGATCATGGCGCCACCATTCTGGCAGCGCGCGGCGATCTGGCGCTGTCATCCGACATCCAGTCGGATTGCGCGGGGCTGGGCCATCTGATGCAGGCGGCACTGGCCGCCGCGCCGGACCTGCGCGCCGCGCGCGACTGTACGCGCGGGGGGCTGGCCAGCGCGCTGAACGAAATGGCGGCGGAGGCGGGCGTTTCGGTGGAAATTGAAGAAAGCCTGCTGCCGCTGCGCGCCGAAGTGGTGGGCACCTGCGAAATTCTGGGGCTGGACCCGCTGTACCTGGCCAATGAAGGGCGGCTGGTGCTGTTCTGCCCTGCCGATCAGGCCGAAGCGGCGCTGGCGGCGATGCGCGCCCGGCCAGAGGGCGCCGGTTCCTGCATCATCGGCACCGTGGGCCACGCGACCCCGGGCCGGGTGACGCTGCGCACGGCCTTTGGGGGCAGCCGCATCGTGGATATGCTGGTGGGCGAACAGCTGCCGCGCATCTGCTGAGGTGGCGCGCGGGCGGGATGCCCCGGCCACCAGACAGGGTGGCCGGGAGATCGCGATCAGATGAAATCGCTGCGATCCAGATCTGACAGCGCGAAATTTTCCAGCCGGATCGTGGTGTTAGCCGACAGCGTCAGCAGCAGATCATCTTCGCCCACCACACGGGCGTTGCTGATCACGGCGTCAATCTGGGCGCGGCTGAAATCATCCAGATCCAGCACATCCACACCATTGCGGAAATCGGTGACGCGGTCATTGCCATCCCCGCGTTCGAACACGAAACGGTCGGCGCCCGAACCGCCGGTCAGCAGATCATTGCCTTCATCGCCTTCCAGCCGGTCATTGCCGGCGCCGCCTTTCAGCTGATCCCGGCCGCGGCCGCCATCCAGCTCGTCATTGCCGGTGCCACCGAAAAGCAGATCGTCGCCCGCGTCGCCGTCGAGTTCGTCGCGGCCGGCGCCGCCGCGCAATTCGTCATTGCCATCATCGCCTTCCAGTTCGTCATTGCCATTATGACCCAGCAGCAGGTCATTGCCTGCGTCGCCTTCCAGCTCGTCATCACCGGCATAGCCGCGCAGCGTGTCATTGTCGGCCAGCCCGGCCAGCCAATCTTCAAATGCGGTGCCGTTCAGGGAATCTGCGGCCGAAGTGCCTTTTTTGCGTGCCATTCTGCGTTCCTGTTCTTTCTGACTTCAATCATGATGCCGCGGAAGGTCCCGCAGCCTGTATGCCCTTTTCGCACAGCCCCGCTGACATCAGCCTGACGGCCTTGGTCAGGTATCTGTCAGCTTTGCGGGCGTATTCTGTACCGACAGCCGTAGGACGTACCGATGAAGCGCATCATTCCATTCTCTCTTTGCCTGCTGTGCCTGCCCGGCGCGGTTTTCGGCAAGGACCGGCTGCAGGACGACGGGCTGCCTGATTTCGAACAGGCGCGCGAGGCCATGGCGCGGGGCGAGATCCTGCCGCTGGCCGATGTGCTGGCGCGGGTCGAGGCGGTTCATCCCGGTCAG
Source organism: Gemmobacter sp. (assembly GCA_003509785.1). Lineage (GTDB taxonomy): Bacteria > Pseudomonadota > Alphaproteobacteria > Rhodobacterales > Rhodobacteraceae > Gemmobacter. The sequence goes on along the minus strand of DOMY01000319.1, from coordinate 4,133 downwards.
GTGATCGAGGTGGAGCTGGAATATGAAGACGGCCAGCGGATCTATGAAATCGAGCTGATTACCCCGCAGGGCGCCTTGATCGAGATCTATGTCGATGCGATGCGTGGCAGCATCATCGAGGTCGAAGCAGAGGATGAGTGATGCGCGCCCTGATTGTCGAAGACGATGCGCGGATCGCGGCCGATCTGGACCGCGCCCTGACCGGCGCCGGTTTCCGGGTGGATTGCACCGCTGATGGCGAGACGGCCTGGTTTCGTGGCGGCACCGAGGATTACGACCTGATCGTGCTGGATCTTGGCCTGCCCAAACTGGATGGGCTGAGCGTGCTGAAACGCTGGCGCAGCGAAGGCTGTGAAAGCCCGGTTCTGATCCTGTCGGCGCGGGGATCATGGACAGAGCGGGTGGAGGGCATAGATGCGGGCGCCGATGATTATCTGCCCAAGCCCTTTCGCATGGAGGAACTGGTGGCCCGCGCCCGCGCCCTGCTGCGCCGGTCGGGGGGTCGTGCGGCCCCTGTGCAAAGTTTCGGGCGGCTGGTGATCGACCTGAACCGCATGAGCGCGACCGTGGATGGCATCGCCATGAGCCTGACACCGCTGGAATTTCGCCTGATCGCCTATCTGGCGTTGCAGGCGGATCGCGTGGTGCCGCCCCCGGAACTTCTTGAACATCTTTACGGCGATGACGATGCACGGGAAGCCAATGCCCTGGAGGCGGTGATTGCCCGGTTGCGCCGCAAGCTGGGGCCGGGGATCATCGCCACGCGGCGCGGCTTTGGCTATCATCTTGAGGTCGGGCACCTTGAGGCCAGGCAGCCGGAGGCGAAAGGGTGAAGCTGCGCTCGCTGCGCTGGCGGCTGCTGGTCATCGGGGCGGCGGCCATCCTGCTGGCGATTGGCGCCGCAGGCACCGGGCTGGCCCTGCTGTTTGACCGCCATGTGGAACGGGTGGCGGTGGCCGATCTGGAAGGGCGGGCGCTGGCCATTGCCGCGCGGGTCGATCCGCGCAACCCGGCCGATCTGCGCGAGGATCGTGGCGACCCGCAGTATCAGCAGCCGTTTTCGGGGCATTACTGGCAGATCAGCCTGGGCGAGACCATTCACCGCTCGCGTTCGTTATGGGATCATCGGCTGGACCTGCCCGCCCCGCCGCCCGCCGGGGCCGAGCAGGTTCTGACACTGGCGGGGCCAAGGGGCGAGGCCTTGCTGGCCCTGGACCGGGGGCTGCTGATCGGGGCCGGGCCGGGGGCCATCCCCTTGCGGATCACCCTTGCGCGGGACCGGGCCGGGATCGAAACTGCGCGGCGGGCCTTCATGGCAGATCTGCTGCCCTATCTGGGTGTGCTGGGTCTGCTGTTGCTGGCCGCCTCTGCCGCGCAGGTTACACTGGGGCTGGCGCCCTTGTCCTATATCGGGCAGCGGGTGGGGGATCTGGCCGCCGGGCGGCGGCGGCGCATCGGCGAGGGTGTGCCGCTGGAAATCGCGCCGCTTGCTGCCGAAATCGACAGCCTGCTGGATGCCCGCGAGGCCGAGGTGGAAAAGGCCCGCCATCGTGCCGCCGATCTGGCGCATGGGTTCAAGACCCCCTTGCAGGCCCTGCATGGGCNNACGAGATTGCCGCGAGTGTCGAGGCAACCGCCAGCGCCATGCGCCGCCATGTGGACCGCGAACTGGCCCGCGCCCGGATTCAGACCGGGCATCTGCAGGCGGCCTGTGATCCGGCGCAGGTGCTGGCGCGGGTGTTGCGGGTGTTGCAACGCACGCCGAAGGGTGGCGATATCCTGTGGGACATGCCGCCAGGGGCGGACACGCGGGCAGCCATCGACGCGGGCGATCTGACCGAGGCGCTGGGGGCGCTGCTGGAAAACGCCCTGCGGCACAGCCACAGCCGGGTGACGATCACCCAGCAGGTTGCAGGCCGCCTGCTGCATATTGCCATTCGGGACGATGGGCCGGGTGTGCCCGAAGACCAGCTGCACCGCATGATCCGGCGCGGGGTGCGGCTGGATGAAAGCGGCGAGGGTCAGGGGATCGGCCTGTCCATCGCGCAGGAGATTGCCGAGGCCGCAGGCGGCGCGCTTGCCTTTGAAAATGCGCAGCCCGGCCTGCGCGCCACCCTGACGCTGCGCTGTGCGGCGCCGGTTGCCGGGGATCAGGCCTCGAACCCGTCGATCCGGCAGAGAATGGGATCGTGATCCGACAGCGGCTGTGCCTCGCTGTCCAGCGCCGGAAGAATGGCGCTGGCGGAAACCCGCAGACCGCGTGTCAGAAACCAGTCCAGTTTCATCGCCCGGTCAGGCCAGCGGGTGATGAGGCTGGGGCGCGTGGTCATCAGGTTTTCCGGCCCGCCATGCACGGCAAAACCCCGGGCGCGGGCGTGATCGAACAGGGTTTCGGCGCGCCAGTCGCCGCCGATGTGATTGCCGGTGTTCAGATCGCCGCCGATCAGGATCGGCAGGCCGGGATATTCGGCCTCCACCTGATCCATGATGTGCTGCATCTGCGCGGTGCGCTGCGCGGCATCGGCCACGCTTTCCAGATGGGTGGAGACGGCGATGAAGGGCCCCTGCGCCGTGTCGATCCGCGCGCCGATCGCCATGCGTTCGCCCAGGCGCGGCTGATCGGTGGCCTGCAGGAACCAGTGGCGCAGGCCCGGCAGGCGGATCAGGAAGGGATCTGCCAGATGGCCCTGTGACATCAGGGCATTGCCATGAAAGCCGCGCAGGTTTTCGGCATCGGAACAGAAGGCACGTTCGCTTTCCGACCCGAGCGAGAGTTCCAGAAATTCGACGCCATAGGCCCAGCTCATGTCCAGATGCCGGGCCATTTCGGCGGTGGTATGGCGTTGCGCGGTGCGCGACATGCCGCTGTCCATCTCTGACAGCAGGACAAGGGAAGCGCCGGTATCGCGCAGCAGGGTGGCGGCGGCTTCGGGGAACAGGCAGCGTTCGACGTTCCAGGCGGCAACGGTCAGCGGGAAGGACAGCGCGGCGCCCCCTGCGCCGCCGGTTTCAACCGCTGTCATGCAGGGAAGCGCCGCCAGCTGCCGGTCATGGGTGGCAAGATCGCGGTCCAGCCCCAGAAGGGCGCGGCGCTCTGCCAGCGGGGGGGCGGGCAGAGGGGAAAGGCACTGGCGGATCATGCGCCTGCCCTGACCGGCTGGGCCTGCGACATCGGCGCCAAATCAGGCAGGCGCCGCCCGGTGGCCGTATCGAAGAAATGCAGGTGATCTGCCGCCAGCGTCACATTCATATGCGTCGCCAAGGCCAGCGCGGGGGGCAGCGCCAGTGTCAGCAGCTGCCCATCCACATGGCCATGCACCAGCCGCTGCGCGCCCAGTTCCTCGATGAAATCAAGGTGGAAGGGCAGCGTCATCGGCCCCGGCACGGCGGCGATGCGCAGATCTTCGGCGCGCAGACCCAGCGTGACCACGCCCTGTGCGGCGGGTGGTGCAGGCAGATCGACCTGCGCGCCACCGATCCGCATCTGCCCGCCGTGGATTTCGGCATCCAGCAGGTTCATGGCGGGCGCGCCAATGAAGCTGGCCACGAAGGTGGAGGCCGGGCGGTGATAGACCTCCAGCGGGGCGCCGACCTGTTCGATGCGGCCGCCGTTCAGCACCACAAGGCGATCAGCCAGCGTCATCGCCTCCAGCTGATCATGGGTGACATAAAGCGAGGTGGTGCCCAGCCGTTTCTGCAAGCGACGGATTTCGCCGCGCATGGTGACGCGCAGTTTGGCATCAAGGTTCGACAAGGGTTCGTCGAACAGAAAGGCGGCAGGCTGGCGCACCACGGCACGGCCCATGGCCACGCGCTGGCG
>DOMY01000319.1:0-250 GCA_003509785.1 Gemmobacter sp. | reverse complement strand
TAGGCAGCAGGGTGGATTTGCCACAGCCCGAAGGCCCGACCAGCACGATGAATTCGCCATCGGCAATGGAAAGGCTGACATCGCTGACGGCGCGGGTGCCGCCGGTGTAGATCTTGGATACAGTGTCGATCAGGATTTCGGCCATGTTCGCCTCACTTGTCGCTTTCCGTCAGGCCCTTGATGAACCAGCGCTGGAACACCACCACCACCAGAACCGGGGGCAGCATGGCCAGCACGGCCAGGGCGAAGG
>DOMY01000294.1 GCA_003509785.1 Gemmobacter sp. | reverse complement strand
GGTCAGCGCAAGGTTCAGCGCCCGCCGATGACCCCGATATAATCGCTGACCCAGCGGTAATAGGGCACGCAGGCGCCTTCACCCGCGCTGCAGTTGGAAACCGGCGTCGTCCAGAAGCGGATGCGGTCGAAATCCTTCAACCCGTTGGCATCGCAGCCTTCGCCGGTCTGCATCCCGCGCCCGTCGGTGCAGGCGGCGGGCACGGAAGGAACCGCGCCGAACCAGACCGACAGATCGGCCTGCAGGTTCGAGGAGAGCTGATGATCGAACCACATATAGGCGCAGTTCGGATGGGCGGCATCGGTGTGCAGCATGGTGGTATCGGCCCAGCCGGTGGCACCTTCCTGCGGAATGGTGCTGGCGACGGGCTGGCCATCGGCCTTGAGCAGGTTCACCTGGAACGGCCAGGAGCCAGAGGCCACCACACCTTCGTTCTTGAAATCGTCGATCTGGATGAAGGCATCGTGCCAGTAGCGGCTGACCAGCGTGCGCTGCCCGCGCAGCAGATCGAGCGCCGCCTTGTACTGATCCTCGTTCAGTTCATAGGGCGAGGTGATGCCCAGTTCCGGCTTGTGGAACATCAGATATTGCGCGGCATCGGCCACATGGATCGGGCCGTCATAGGCCTGCACCCGGCCTTCGTTGGATTTGCCATCCGGCAGATCCATCTTTTCGAACACCACATTCCAGCTGGTCGGCGGTTCCTTGAACACCTCGGTGTTGTACATCAGCACGTTGGGGCCCCACATGTAGGGCACGCCGTAATGCTTGCCGTCCACCGTATGCCAGGGCGCATCCTGCAGGCGCGGGTCGATGGTGGACCACGAGGGCACCAGCGCGGTGTTGATCTCCTGCACCTTGCCCCCGGCGATCAGCCGCAGCGAGGCATCGCCCGAAGCGGTGACCAGATCGAAGCCACCTTCGTTCATCAGCGCCACCATCTCGTCGCTGGTGTTCGCCGTCTTCACGCTGACCTTGCAGCCCGAGGCGGCCTCGAACTTCGTCACCCAGTCGAATTTCGGATCGGTCTCGCCGCGTTCGACATAGCCGGCCCAGGCGACGATGGACAATTCTCCCTCGCCCGCGCCGATGGCGGTCATCTGGGCCAGCGCGGGGGAAAGGCCGGTGCAGAGTGCAAGCGCGGTGGTGCCTGCAAGTTGGATCATGCGGAAGGTCATGCGGAAAGCTCCCTGATGGTCGCGCGGCATTGGCGCGGGAAAGCCGGTTGTCCGGCATTGGCGCCATGCTGCGGCGAGGATTCTGCTTTCGCAAACGCAAAAGGGGGATGGGTGCTTTCGGAAAAACCGATGGATCAGCGTTCCTGGATCGAGCTTTGCGCCGAACGGATGAAATTGACGGCAGGCCCCGACAGCGGCGCGCCCCGCCGCCAGGCCAGGCCCACCTGTACCGTCGGCAGATCGCCCGAAACATCGCGGATCTCGATCCGGTCACCTTCCAGCGACCAGGGGCGATAGACCAGGCTGGGCAGGATCGCCAGACCCGCGCCGGTGGCGACCAGGCTGCGCACCGCCTCGACACTGCGGGTGCGAAAGGCGATTTCGGGTTTCACCGGCAGGGCGGCGGTCAGGCGGCGGGTGCTTTCCTCGATTTCATCCACCATCAGCTGGATCATCGGGCGCCCGGCCAGTTCTTCCAGCGCGATGGCCTCTTGTTGCGCCAGCGGATGGCCCAGCGGCAACCACAGCCGGTAGGGTGAAACCAGCAGGGTTTCGACATGCAGCGCCATGCGATCCTTGACCGAAGAGGTCAGGAGTACGGCCACATCCAGCTCGCCGCCGATCAGCAGATGTTGCAGGTAATCGCCACTGTCCTCGATCACGTTGAGTTCGACCAGCGGATGGGCGCGGCGGAAGCGTTGCAGGATATCCGACAGCACATAGCCTGCCACCAGCGAGGTCACGCCCAGCGACAGGCGGCCGGTGGCCTGTTCGGCCTCGTCACGAAAGGCGCTGCGGGCGGCGGCGACATCGGCCAGGATCTGCCGGGCATGGCGCAGGAAGGCGCTGCCCTTGTGGGTGATAAGCAGGCCGCGCGCCTGCCGGTCGAACAGCGGCACGCCCAGATCATCTTCCAGCGCGCGAATGGCTTCGGTGACCGAAGATTGCGAGATCGACAGCGCCCGCGCCGCGCCGGTGACGCTGCCCGCCTCGGCCGCGGCGGTGAAGAACTGAAGCTGACGCAGGGTGAAGGCCATGATCCGCCCCAGATCAGCCAAGGAAAAAACCGCGCCCCATTGGGGCACGGTTCGGGCGTTCTGTCCAGAGCGGGCTGTGGGGCGGAGAGGCCGGGGGCGCTGCCGTCGCCGGTCGGGCTTGAACCGATGGCGCACGCCCGGCGACCCCCGGGGTATTTTTACCAAGAGGAAGGGGCGGCGGCTTTCAGACCGCGACCGCCACCTTGCCCATCGGGTTGGAACAGCAGGCCAGGATATAGCCTTCGGCGATGTCTTCATCCGAGATGCCGCCGTTATGGACCATATGCACCTCGCCCGACAGTTTCTTGACCTTGCAGGTGCCGCACAGACCGAAGGTGCAGCCCGACGGGATGTTGAGACCCGCCCGTTTCGCCACAGCCAGAACCGTATCGGTTTCGCCGCAGGGTGCGGTGACGCCCGAGGTGGCAAAGGTGATTTCGGCCTTGGCGCCCTCTTCCGGGGTCACATCCGTCAGCACCGGGGCCTCGGCCTCGGTCGCCACGGCCAGGCCGAAGCTTTCCTGATGGTAGTGATCCATGTCGAAGCCGATCGAGATCAGCATTTCGCGCACGGCCTGCATGAAGGGTTCGGGGCCGCAGCAGAACACCTCGCGTTCCAGATAGTCTGGCGCCATCAGGCCCAGCATGATCTGGGAAAGACGGCCCTTGTAGCCGGGCCAGGCGCGGAACGGATCGGATTCTTCCACCGTGAAGCGCAGCTGCAGGCCGGGCACCCGGTTGGCGAATTGTTCCAGCCGTTCGCGGAAGATGATTTCCGAGGGGCGCTTGGCGGCATGGACAAAGACGATGTCGGGCATTTCGCCCGAATCCCAGGCCCAGGTCGTCATCGACATCATGGGGGTGATGCCCGAACCGGCGGAGATGAACAGGTATTTCTTCGCAGGCGCGCGGTGAAAGCTGAAGATGCCCGCCGGACCGAAGGCCTTGAGCCGCATCCCCGGCTTCAGGTGATCCAGCATCCAGCGCGTGCCGATCGAGGTGCTTTGCGCCTTGACCGTGATCGAGATCGACAGCGGCCGCGAGGGCGAGGAGGAGATGGTATAGGTGCGCTGCACATTCCCCGCCGGACCCTTGGCCGGGTCAACCGGCAGGTCCAGCGTGATGAACTGGCCCGGCTGATAGTCGAACCACGCGCCCGAAGGCGCGCGGAAGGTGAAGGTGGCGGTATCATCCGTTTCCGGCACGATCATCGCACATTCCAGATGCTCGGCATCGCTCCAGGGTTCTGCCGACCAGTTCAGGCGCTGTTTCGGGGCCATGGTTTACTCCGCCGCCATGGCGGGCTTGGGGGCNNATGGGGGCCAGCCGTTCGGTCATCAGGCCGACATACCAGTCGACGAACTGGATCACGCCCTCTTCCTGGATGGTGGAATAGGGGCCGGGTTCATAGGCGGGCGACAGGATGCCCTTCTGGTTTTCTTCCACCACCTGGCGGTCTTCGTCATTGGTGTTCAGCCAGACTTCGGTGAGGTTCGGGATGTCGTAATCCACGCCTTCCACCGCATCCTTATGCACCAGCCATTTCGTCGTTACCTCGGTTTCGGTGGGCGAGATCGGCAGGATGCGGAACACGATGGCATGATCGCCCAGGAAGTGGTTCCAGGTGTTGGGATAGTGGAAGAACAGCAGGCTGCCCGCATCGTTGAACGGCATGGCACCCATGCGTTTCGCCACGGCGGCCTTCGTGTTCATCGTATAGCTTTCGGCGTTGTTCAGCAGCGGGATGCGCGCCAGACGCCATTGCATCTTGGGATGGTTGGTAAAGCGCGAGGGCAGGCCCGCGGCTTCGCAGCGCTTCCAGTGATCCAGAATATCGGGGCTGGCCGAATCCGGGCCTTCCATCGCCGTCATGCGCGGATTGTCAGAATAGGTGCGGCAGAGCGAAGGGTGCGAGCCGCCGCAGTGATAACATTCGCGGTTGTTCTCGATCACCAGTTTCCAGTTGCCCTTTTCTACGATGGTGGAAGAGAAGGCGACCTTGGCATCCTTCAGCCCCGAGGGGGCAAGGTAGCCCATCAGTTTCGGCGCCAGGTCGGAAATCGGCGGCGGCACTTCGGCCAGGCAGATGAAGACCATCCCGCCCAGATCGACGCAATGCACCTTCTTCAGCCCGTGCTGCGCCGGATCAAAGCTGTCCTGCATGTCGCGCGCATAAAGCAGCTTGCCATCCAGATCATAGGTCCACTGGTGGTAGGGGCAGACGAGTTTGGGCGTGCTGCCGGTTTCCTTGGTGCACAGCCGCTGGCCACGGTGGCGGCAGACGTTGTGGAAGGCGCGGATCATGCCATCGGCGCCGCGGGTAATCACCACCGGATAGGCGCCGATCTGCAGCGTGGCGAAATTGCCGGTCTTGGGGATTTCACAAGACGGGATGGCAAACAGCCATTCCTTGTAGAACACATGGTCCAGATCCTGCTGGAACACGCCGGAATCGCAGTAAAGATCACGCTGCAGCGCATAGTCTTTGCGGCGTGCGGCAAGGAGGGAAAGGGTCTCGGTCTGGCTCAGCATCTGATCCTCGCTTGGCCCGCGCCTCCCCGCGCAGGTCCGGGCTTGTGAAGCGAACCCGCAGGCGGCACCGGCCTGCAGCGCAGCCCGGCGAAGCCCTTGTCTTCGCGGTTTGGTCTTCGCGGTTTGAAACTTTGCCGACCGGCACGGGGAAGAGCGGGTTTTCCCCCGCTGCGGCAAGGTTTGGCCCCCTTTGCCGCAACGCCGGGGCGCGTCTTTCCCCGATCTCTCCACCCCGGAACCGGCGCGGCTTGCCCCTTTTTCCTAGCTTCAAAGCGACAGGTTCCATGCATGATTTGCGACATTTCTTGCAGCGGAAACGCACAACGTCCGCTTGTTGCGGCGTTGCAGCAAAAGCGTCACGAATTCGTGCTCTGCCAGTGCGAAAGAATGCCGGGACACCGGCGTTCAACTGCAACATCCCCGGAACCAGAGCCGAGACATCCGATGCGTCCGAATCATCACCGCAGTCTTTTCCTGTCTGACCTGCATCTGGGCGCGCTGGGGTGCCGGGCCGATCTTGTGCGCGATTTTCTGGAAAAGAATACAGCGGATCAGATCTTTCTGGTGGGCGATATTCTGGACATCTGGCACCCGCTGGCCATCAACTGGGGTCCGGTTCAGGATCAGATCCTGGAAATCCTGCGCCAGCGTGCCGCCGAAGGGGCTGAACTGGTCTATCTGATCGGCAATCATGATTACGAACTGACGAAGATGGACAGCTGCCCGCAGATCCCGGCGCGGCTGTGCCGCGAATACAGCCATCGCGCCGCCGACGGGCGGCTGTTCCTGATCCTGCATGGCGATATCTGCGATTCGCGGATGTTCCGCTGGCACATCTGGACGCGGATCGGCAGCCGGATCGACAGCCTGCTGCGCAGCGCCGACCGGGGCCTGCGCAGCCTGCGCCGCAGCCTGCGCCCCGAGGATCGCACGCCGATCGAATGGGCCATCGCCAAGCTGAACGAGGTGCTTTACGCGGGTCAGGCGCATGAGCGGCGGCTGATCGAACTGGCCCGGCGCACCGGTCATGATGGCGTGGTCTGCGGGCATTTCCATGTTTCGGCGCTGCACAGCGACCATGGGCTGATCTACGCCAATTGCGGCGACTGGGTCGACAGCTTTACCGCCATTGCCGAAGATGCCGATGGTCGCCTGCATATGCTGGGCGGGCGCGAGGTGCTGCGCGCAGGCCGCCCGGCGCCCGATCTGCTGGCGGGGGAAGTGGCATGACCCTGATGCTGATCTGCGCCCTGATTGCCGGTGTCATGCTGGCGCTGCATTTTCTGACCGCGCTGCTGGCCGTGCCGCTGCGCCGCCGGGTGGCCGAGGGCCCGCTGCCGCCGATGACCCTGCTGCGCCCGGTCTGCGGGGTGGACAGATTCGACCCCGAAACCCTGGCCTCCAGCTTTGTGCAGGATCACCCGGATTACCGGCTGATCTTCTGCGCCGCCCGCGCCGATGATCCGGTGGTGCCGCTGGTGCGCGGGCTGATCGCCGCGCATCCGCAGGTGCAGGCGCGGCTGATGATCGGGGAAACCCGGATCAGCGGCAATCCCAAGCTGAACAACCTGTGCAAGGGCTGGGCCGAGGCTGATACGCCCTTTGTTGCCATGGCCGACAGCAACCTGCTGCTGCCGCCCGATTACCTGCGCGAGCTGGCGGGCACCTGGGATCCGGGCTGCGGGCTTGTCACCTCGCCTGCCGTGGGCATCCGGCCGGATGGGGTGTGGGGCGCGGTGGAATGTGCCTTTCTGAACACCAATCAGGCGCGGCTGCAACTGGCGGCCGACCGGCTGGGCTTCGGCTTTGCGCAGGGCAAGACCCTGTGCTGGCAGCGTGACCTGCTGAATGGCGCCGGTGGCCTGCGCAGGCTGGGCCGCGATCTGGCCGAAGACGTGGCCTCGACCAAGGTGGTGCGGGATGAAGGCCGCCATGTGCGGCTGACGGCGCAGCCCTTCGCCCAGCCCATCGGCGAACGCAGCTGGGCCGAAATGTGGGGGCGGCAGCTGCGCTGGTCGCGCCTGCGCCGGGCGGGCTTTCCGCTGGTGTTTCTGATGGAGCCGCTGAACGGTGCGGTTCTGCCTGCGCTGGCCATGGCGGGCGTGGTGGTTCTGGGCGGGGCGCCTGCCTCGGCGCTGATGGCCTATCTGGCGCTGTGGTACGGGATCGAGGTCATGCTGGCCCGCGCCCATGGCTGGCCCATGGGGCTGCGGGATCTGGGCGCCATGCTGCTGCGCGATGCGCTGATCCCGGTGATCTGGGTGGCGACGCTGCTGGGGCGCGGGGCGATCATGTGGCGCGGCAATGACGTGGCCGCGGCGCCGCGGCTGGCGCCGCAGCCCAAGCAGGCCTGACACGATGCTGACACCGGAAGATGCCGCCACGCTGGTGGGCCAATACGGGCTTTGGGTGCTGGCCCCGGCTGCCGTGCTGGAGGGGCCGATTGTCACCGTGGTTTCGGTCTGGCTGGCGCGGCTGGGGATGCTGGATCTGCGGGTCGTGCTGCTGATGCTGGTTCTGGCCGATCTGTTGGGCGATGTGCTGTTCTATGCCCTGGGGCGCGGGCTGCTGCCCCGTCTGCCGCGCGCCCTGCGCCACCGCTTTGGCCTGCACGAGGCGCGGCTGGCGGCGCTGGCGGGCCATTTCCGGGACAACGGGCCACGCACGCTGGTTCTGGGCAAGCTGACCCATTCGGCAGGGGCGGTGGTTCTGGTGGCGGCCGGCATGGCGCGGATGCACATCGGCCGGTTTCTGTGGTGGAATCTGCTGGCCACCCTGCCCAAGACGGCCGGTTTTGCCGTGCTGGGCTGGGTGCTGGGCGATGCCTATGTGCTGATCGGCGATTGGCTTGCGGTGATCTCGGGCGCCGGGCTGGCGATTCTGCTGGCGGCGGGCGGCCTGTGGCATGTCTGGCGGCGCAGGGTTTCGGCATGATCGGCCCGGTGTCCTGCATCGTCCCCGCCCATAACGAGGCGCCGCGCATCGGCGCCGTGCTGCGGGTTCTGGCCCGCCATCCGCTGATTGCCGAGGTGATCGTGGTGGATGATGGCTCCACCGATGATACGGCGCAGGTGGCGCAGGGCTTTCCGGTGCGGCTGATCCGGCTGTCGCCCAACCGGGGCAAGACCGCCGCCGTGGCCGAGGGGCTGCGCGCGGCGCAACATGATCTGGTGATGCTGATCGACAGCGATCTGCAGGGCCTGCAGGCCGCCGACATTACCGCGCTGCTGATGCCGCTGCGGCAGGGCCGGGCGCAGGCGGCGCTGAGCCTGCGGGGCAATGCGCCGGGCCTGTGGCGGCTGATCGGGCTGGATTACATCTCGGGCGAGCGGGTGTTTCCCCGCGCCCTGCTGGCCGGGCGCGAGGCGGAGCTAGCCCTGCTGCCGAAATTCGGCTTCGAGGTCTTCCTGAACCGGATCTGGATCGCCCGCAGCCTGCAGGTCGCCGTGGTGACATGGCCGGGGGTGGCCAGCCCTGCCAAGGCCCGCAAGCGCGGCTGGCGGGCGGGCATTGCCGCCGATATCGCGATGCTGGCTGACATGTTCCACACCATCCGCCCGCTGCAGGCGCTGGGCCAGATCGTCACCTTGCGCCGCCTGCGTGCCTGAACCCGGCCCCGGTTGCCGCCTGTCCCGGTTGCCCCCGGCCCCGGTTGCCTTGCCCCGCCCCCCGTGCCACCAAGGCGCGAGACGACGGGAGGAGACCGGATCATGTTCGACATGGCGCTGCTGATTGCCGCGGCCTTTGCCGCAGGCGTGCTGAACACCATTGCAGGGGGCGGCACATTTCTGACCTTTCCGGCGCTGGTCTTCGTGGGCGTGCCGCCGGTGATGGCCAATGCCACCTCTTCGGTTGCGGTGTTTCCGGGCTATCTGGCGGGGGCGCTGGGCTTCCGGCACGAAATTGCCACCATGCCGCGCCGCAGCCTGCTGCGGTTGGGGGCCATCACGCTGGCAGGCGGGCTGGGTGGCGGGCTGCTGCTGATGGTGTCCTCCAATGCCGCCTTTTCTGCCGTGGTGCCCGCGCTTTTGCTGCTGGCGACGCTGGCCTTCCTGTTTGGCGACCGGATCCGCAACTGGGCAGCCACCCGCGCGGGAGGGGTGACGCCGGAAGGCGCGCTGGGGCTGTTTGCCGTCAGTGTGTATGGCGGCTATTTCAACGGCGGTCTGGGCATCCTGCTGCTGGCGCTGTTCTCGCTGTGGGGGATGACCGATCTGCACCGGATGAACGGGCTGAAAAACCTCATGTCCTTCCTGCTGACGGCAATTTCGGTGGCTGTCTTTATCGTGGCGGGGCTGGTCAGCTGGCCACAGGCGCTGGTGATGATGGCCGGATCCACCGCCGGGGGCTATCTGGGGGCACCGCTGGCCCGCCGCCTGCCCAAATCTGTCATCCGGGCGCTGGTGGCGCTGATCGGCTTTGGCATGACGGCGGTATTCACCTGGCGGCTGTTCCAATGACAAAAGCCCCCGCAGCTGCGGGGGCTTTCCAGATCTCGGCCCGTGAATCGGGCGTGGCCGCGACGGATTACTTCAGCTTCGCAACCACATTGTCGGCAAAGGCCGCGATCATCGCCGCATAATGTTCGGGCGAATCGGTAAAGCGATCATCCGACATCACATAGCCTTCGGGCAGGTACTGCCGCGCGGTTTCCACCGAAACGGTCATCTCATAGACATCGAATTTCGAATTGTCGTCGCTGGAGACATTGACCCGGCCCATGAGGATGGAATCTTCCAGCCCCATCGAGGTTTCAAAGCTGTTGGCCAGCGACACTTCGTCGATATCCACCGTGATGCGCGAGCCTTTGTCCGCAATCCGGTCCTGCACGCGGGCCAGAATGGCGGCCTGCAGATCGGTGGACAGATTGCCCCAGAATTTCGCCGCTTTTTCATTGGCAATCGAGGTGACATCCGCCTCGACCTTCACGCTTTCCACCGGGGTGTCGGCGGCAAAGGCCATCGGGGCCATCGGCACGGCCAAAGCGGCAGACAGGGTCAGAACATGGAAGAATTTCATGATAACCTCTTGATTTCGCCGGGGAACAACTTGTTCCCCCTATATCCGAACAACGCGAGGGTCGGGGCTTCGGTTCCGCCTGGCCGTGAAATGAATGAAGAAATCGGCAGGTCCGGGCAAATTCCGGCAAAGCAGGGACATGCGGCAAGACAGCCGCCCCGGAAATGACGAAGGGGGGCCGAAGCCCCCCTCGATTATGCGGGATTACCGCAAGACCGGCGCCTGCCTCAGGCAGCAAGCGTCTCGGTCGAAGAAAAGAACATGGCCTGGCTGACGGCCGAGCGCAGCTGATCTTCGGAAAACGGCTTGGTGATCAGGAAGGCCGGTTCCGGCCGGGTTCCGGTCAGCAGGCGTTCGGGGAAGGCGGTGATGAAGATCACCGGCAGATCCTCGAACTTGGCGAGAATATCATTCACCGCGTCGATGCCCGAAGAATTGTCGGCCAGCTGGATATCGGCCAGAATCAGATCGGGCTTTTCGCGCGAGGCCAGGGCCACGGCTTCGTCACGGGTGCGGGCGATGCCGGTCACATGATGGCCGATCTCGGTCACGATATCCTGGATATCCATCGCGATGATCGCCTCATCCTCGATGATCATCACCCGGCCGGTCACCGATTCTTCCATCTCGCGCAGCGCAATGGCGATCAGCGCCGCAGCTTCCGACGCATCCACCTGCAGGATCACGGCGATGTCGTCATGGGTGAACCCTTCGATGACCGACAGCAGCAGCGCCTCGCGCGAATGGGGGGTCAGGCCTGCCATATGACGCTGCGCCCGTTCGCCCAGCGACGAATCCGCCTCGCCCACCGGGGCGCCGGCGCTGGCCCAGACGCTGTGGAACACATGGAACAGCACCACTTTGGCATCCGGATGCGTCTGCATCACGCTCATGTCGACCAGCAGGGTTTCCAGCGTGGCTGCTGCAAACCTGTCGCCGCTGGTCTGACTGCCGGTCAGCGCGCGCGCGTAGCGACGCAGGTAGGGCAGGTTGGCCCCGATGGCAGAAGTGAGATCGGCAGGCATGTATTACTCCCCGTCAGTTTGAAGCAGAACGTATTTTTCGGGAACCAAACGCTCGGCTTGGCGTTTGGTTCCCTGTAAAGTTGCGGGAAGTCAAAAGCCATGATGAACGAAATGCCCTCCAATCCATCCAAGTCCAGTGTCCGTCAACAGATCGACGAAAATCTGAAGCGTGTCTATGACGAGGCGCTTCAGGAAGATATTCCAGACAGATTCAAGCAGCTGCTGGCGCAGCTGAAGCAGAAAGAACACGAAACCGCCGCACAGCCGGAGCCGGGCAAGTGACCCGCGCGCAGGTGGATGCGGGCGCCACGTCAGATCCCCGCGACGGTATTTCCGAACACCTGCCCGCCCTGCGGGCTTTCGCCATCTCGCTGACCCGCAACCTGGCAGAGGCGGACGATCTTGTTCAGGATACCATCGTCAAAGCCTGGTCGAACATCGACAAGTTTCAGGTCGGCACCGATCTTCGGGCCTGGCTCTTCACCATCCTGCGCAACACCTTCTTTTCCGATCGCCGCAAGCGCAAGCGCGAGGTGGCCGATCCCGATGGCATCCACGCCCAGAACCTGTTCGAAAAGCCCGAACATGATGGCCGTCTGGCCTTCAACGATTTCACCCGCGCCTTTGATCAGCTGTCGCCCGAACACCGCGAGGTGCTGATCCTTGTCGGCGCCAATGGCTATTCCTGCGAAGAGGCGGCGGTGATGATGGGCGTGGCCGTGGGCACGGTGAAAAGCCGCACCAGCCGCGCGCGGTCGAAACTGGCACAGATCCTGGGTCTGGCCGAAGGCGAGGATATTCTGGCAGGCGAAACCGGCGCGACGCTGGCCGTCATGGGCCGGTCAGGAATGCAGGCTGCATGACCATCCGCGCCGCCCGCCCGAGGTTCCCCGCGCTGTCCGGCCTCGGGTTCCGTATGATGGTCGTGTTCGGCATCGTGCTGATGCCGCTCGCCGTTCTCAGCTATGTGCAGACCCGGCAGTATCAGGCCGAAGCCGCCGCCCGTGCCGAGGCGGCGGTTCTGGGGTCTACCATGCAGGCCGCCAATCCGATGATCGGCAGCATCCTGCGGGCGCAGGGCGCTGTCAGCGGTCTTGCCGCCGCATTGGGCACGCTGGGCGCAGATCAGGCAGCCTGCCAGGCGCTGCTGTCTGATTTCCTGCGGAATCCCGCCAATGGCGATTATTCCTTCGTGGGCTACATCCCGCGGGATCTGCAGATGCAGTGCTCGCCCCAGGGCCCGCGCGATCTGTCGGATTTCCCCGAACTGGTCGAGGTGATGGATCAGGGCGAACCGACCGTGCGGGTCAACCCAAATGGCCCGGTGTCGCATCAAAGCGTGCTGATCTTCTCGCATCCGGTATCCGATGCCACCGGGCGGATTGTCGGTCTGGTGTCGCTGTCTTTGCCCCATGCGATCATCCGCACCAAGGGCGAAGAGGAACAGGGGCAAAGCCGGTCGGATGCGCTGATGACCTTCGATGCCGAAGGCAACCTGCTGGCCGCCAGTGTCCCGCTGGAACAGGCGCAGGCCCATCTGCCCGTCGACCGCAGCCTGAAGGCCCTTTCGGGCAGCCGGGCCAGCAGCTTTACCGCCGTATCAACCAATGGTGCAGAACGCATCTATGCCGTGGTGCCGCTGGCTTCGGGCAAGCTGTTCCTGCTGGGCAGCTGGCCGATGACCGGCACCGATGCCACCATCCTGCAGGCCAGCTTTCCGATCATCGCCTTTCCGGCCCTGATGTGGCTGGCCAGCCTGTTGGTGGCGCAGCTGGCTGCCGAACATCAGGTGCTGCGCCATATCCGCACCCTGCGCGCTTCGATCACCAGCTTTGCCGCAGGCAACCGCCGCCTGCCCCAGCTGGATCTGGAAGGCGCCCCGCACGAGCTGCGCTCGGTCGGCCGGGCCTTCGAACGCATGATGGAAAGCGTTCTGCATGACGAAGCGGAACTGGAGGATATGGTTCACCAGAAAGAGGTGTTGCTGCGCGAAGTGCATCACCGGGTGAAGAACAACCTGCAACTGATCGCCTCGATCATCAACATGCAGATCCGCAAGGCCCGCAGCCCCGAAAGCAAGGGCCTGCTGAAAGGCCTGCAAGACCGGGTCATGAGCCTCGCCACCATCCACCGCGAATTGTATCAGACCACCGGCCTGACCGATATCCGGGTGGATGAACTGCTGCAAAGCATCCTGCGCCAGATCCTGCGCATGGCGGGCAACCCCGCGCGGCCCTTCATCGTGGAAACCGATCTGGAGGATATCCGCCTGACCCCCGATCAGGCGGTGCCCCTGTCACTGCTGGTGACAGAGGCGCTGACCAATGCGCTGAAATACTCCTCTGCTCCTCCCGGTGAACGCCCCCGCTTGCGGGTGGTCCTGCGCCGCCGTGACGATTGCCGCGCCGAGATCGAGATCGCCAACAGCCTGGGCGTCAGCGGGTCGCGGCCCACCCTTCTGGCCGGGGAAGAGGCCGGTTCGGGGCTGGGCGAGGCTTTGCTGCGCGCCTTTGCCGGTCAGCTTGGCTCGTCTGTCACGCGCGAGGAAGACTCGCGCGAATTCCGCCTGCGCTTTGATTTCCTCCCCATCGCCCTGTCCGAAGCCGAAGAGCGTCTGGCGCAGAACCAGCCAGAGGACGAGCCCGAAAATCTGCCTTCAGCCTGATGATTTCGCAAGATTATCCAGCAAAACAGGAACCCTTTCCGCCCTGCCGCGTTGATATGGCGAAGCAAATGCAATGAAGGAGACCTTTCATGAACTGGGATCAGATCGAAGGCGGCTGGAAGCAGGTCAAGGGCAAGGTGCAGGAAAAGTGGGGCGATCTGACCGGCGATGAGCTGGACAAGATCGAAGGCAAGCGCGAACAGCTCGTCGGCCTTGTGCAGACCCGCTATGGCCGTGCCAAAGATGAAGCAGAGCGTGAAGTCGACGATTGGACCCGCACCCTCTGAACCAGATCGGCCGGGGTCTTCCCGGCCATCCCTCTGTCATCCAGACTGCAAAGGCCCGTCTCCGCAAGGAGGCGGGCCTTCTGCCATGTGGCGGGAACAGTCACGCGTGGTTGGCAGGGCGGGCAGGCAAGGGCGCGGGATGACAGGGCAAAGCTGGCCAGAGTTACGCCAAAAACCGGCGCCACCCTTCAGGGCGCGCCGGTGTTCAGCCGTTCCGCGATGATAATGCAAACAGGCTGTGCCGGGCCTGTTCGGCCTCGGATCGCAGGCCACGCAGTACACTGGCCAGATCGGGGTCCAGCCCCGGCAGCCGCAAGGCCTCGTCAAAGCGGAACAGCACTGCCAGTTCCATCTCGATCAGCGCGGGCAGGGTGGGGGCCATCCCCGAGGTGCGGCTGCGGTACAGCGGACGCTCTTTCCGGCTCAGCCGGTTGCGCAGCACAACGGCCGCACGGCGGCGGCGGATCAGAATTCGGTTCAGCTCGGGCGAGGGGGCCTGCACCTGCGCCAGCTCCATCATGTCGAGGCTGTCCTCAAGCGTCATGAGAAGCGTGGCTATGGCGCGTTTCAAGGGCATGGGGCGCTCCGTTCCTGTCATCAACTTTCGATATGCAGCCGGATGCTGCGGGTTTCGGGTGAATGAACGTCTGGCGGCAACGCCGGTTTCCGCGTCGGACTGTCGCATGGCCGGGGCAGGATGAAAAGGCGCCCAGGCCCACAGAAGATGTGCAAAAGACAAACCGGGCCAGGGCCTTGCCCTGACCCGGTTCGCCATGACGCTGCCGGTATGTGCGGTGACGGTGCCGGTCAGTGGGTTGCACCATTCGGACGATGGCTGCTGTGGCGCTGGCGCATCTCTTCCTGCGTACGTTCCGCCACCCGGTTCAGCGCCGACCGCGCGGCCACGCCCAGCTCTGCCCCGGCAGCTTCGGCCACATGCGAAAGCCGGTCGCGCTCTTCCCGCAGCAGGCGGGCGGCATCGGCCATCAGCCTGTCACTTTCGCGGCCAAAGGCATCATCTTCCGTCTGGGTGCGCGGCAGCAGGGCGGCCACGGCCGCACCGATCCCAAGCCCCACGGCGGCCGCCAGCAGCGGATGGTCGCTTGCCGCCTGTCCGCCCCGGCGCAGCCCGTCCCGCGCTGCCGCTTCGGCCCGTTCCGCAGCATCCCAGGCTTTTTCCCGGGCTGCCAGAACGCGTGCGCGCGCCGATTGCGACAGGTCATGCAGGCCCTCGGCCAGCGCTTCGCGGCTGTCCTTGAGGTAATCGCTGGCCAGCGCAGTCTTTTCCGCCGTGAAATCCCGCATCGCTGCGCCCCGGTCGGTTATCCCGTCGCGCAGCGCGGCCGCTTCACGGCTGGCAGCGGCTTCGATCTCATGCAGACGGTCGCGGGCACCCTGCTGCACATCGCGCAGTCGCAGGATCCAGCTGTCTTCGTCGTCATCCATGGCAGCGGTCTTGGGCGCTGCCGTGGCGGTTGGGAGTGCGGGTTGCTGCGGTGCAATGGCGGTCGCGCCACCCTCGTCTTCCCAGCGCGCCACGGGCNNTGCCATAGGCGATCAGGGCCAGGCCCGCACCCGCCACAGCAAAGCCCACCGGATTGGCGCGCACGGCCTTGCCCGCAGCCCCCGCCAGCGCGGCGCCGCGCGTCTGCAACAGGTCGATGCTGTCGCGTGCCAGGGTTTCGGGCGCAATCCGCCCGCGCAGCTGGTTCAGCGTATCGGCCAGTGCCTTGCGGCTGTTGTCCAGCCCGCGTTCGATATCGGTCATGTCAGTCATGTCGGAACACCTCTGATATATGTTGGGCATCCTCGCGGATGCGATGCGCCGTCCGCCGGGGCAGCAGCGCAGAAAGGGAAAGCGCGGCCAGCCCGCGCCATNNCGCGCCAGATCAGCAGCCCCGCGATCAGCAGCAGGGTCAGCCCCACCAGAAGCGAGGCCGGGCCAGCGGCCAGCCCCGCCTGCATCAGCAGGGCAACCAGCGCGGCCGCCAGAAGCTGCAGGCCCACAAGCACCAGAACCACCGCCAGAACCAGCCCGGCCAGCGCCAGAACGGCCTGCCGTGCCTTGGCCGAAAGCTCGGCCCGGGCCAGCGCGGCTTCACCGCGGATCAGGCCGGTCAGCAGGGGCACCACCTGCGACAGCAGGGCAATTGTGCCCATGTTGCGCGGATCGGTGTCTTGTGGGCGCTGCGTCATGCGCGGGGCCGACGGATGCTGTGCGGCGGGCGCGACACCAGCCCCGAAGCCGGGCCGGTGGCCAGCATCGGCGGCGCCTCGGTGGCGGCTTGCGGCGCAGGCGTGGCCGAGGCGCGGGCAAAGCGCGTCGCGGCAAATCCGGCCAGAAACGCTCCGGCAATCACGGTGGCCGGGTTCCGGCGCGCAAAGGCCCCGGCATCCTGCATCAGGCTGCCGTCGCGCAGGCGGCCTGCCGTGCGTTCCACCGTCTGGGCCAGTGCCTCCAGCACGCGCGAGGGGATTTCGCGCCCGCTGTCATCCGCCGCCTTGCGCAGCGCATCGGCGGTATCGCTGGCCTGGCGGGCGATGTCATCCTTGGCCTCTTCGATCCGCTCGCCTGCTTCGGCGCGGCCGGTATCAATCGCCTGCCGGGCACCGGCTTTCAGCTGTTCTGCGGCATCGCGGGCGTTGGTTTTGATGTCTTCGGTCATGCGGGGCATCTTGTCCTCCAGGAGGGTGCAGGGGATCTGTCGCCCGGCGCGTGCCGGGCGGTCCTGCAGATGAATGGTGTTGGGCCCTGTCCCCCGGTCAGCCCCCGGTCGGATCGTTTGCGATCACGGGGCCGGGACGCGGGTCAGAGAGCGCGGTTGCGGGCACGCGGCCCGGCGATCAGCCAGATCAGGAAGCCAAGGATGGGCAGGAACACGATCAGCAATACCCACAGCACCTTCGACCCGGTCGAATTGCCGGAATTCACCACCGACACGATCGCCCAGATATCCAGCGCCAGAATGATAAGCCCGCCGAAACCGGAGAGATTGAGCATGTTCATTTCCATCTTTCGTCACTCCATTGGCCGTTGTCTGGGTGGAAAACGTCTGGACGCGCTGCCGGTTCCCGAAACTTTTCAGCCTCTTGCGCGGAACCGGGCGGCATATCGTCGCGTTGTCCCTGCATGACGCGCCGCAGGGCGCATATCTCACCCCGAAAGGAGTTTCTCATGCTTGGTTGGGCTTTGACCTTCCTCGTTGTTGCGCTGATCGCTGCGGCTCTGGGCTTTGGTGGCATCGCCGGTGCCTCTG
>DOMY01000309.1 GCA_003509785.1 Gemmobacter sp. | reverse complement strand
TAGCCATCCGATCCGCCACATTCCAGCGCAAGGCAAAGCCCGCTGGCCGGTTGCGATGTGCGCCGCGCCGCGCCCACCAGTGGCATCATCTCTTCCACCGCGCGGATGCCGGCCTCGATGGTGCGGCGGGTGCCGCCCACGGCCTGAATGGTCATGCTGCGCAGCCGGTCGGATTCGGCCAGCCCCTCGCGTTCCAGCAGGGCAGGGATCTGGTTCGTCTCGCAGCCCAGCCCGATCATCAGTACGCCGCCGACATTGGGATGCGCGGCATAGCCCGCGATGGTGCGGGCCAGATAGGCATAGCCTTCGGCGCGGGTGTTGAAGGCGCAGCCGCCGCCATGCGTCAGCGCGATCACGCCATCCACGCCGGGAAAGCGCGCCATCACGGCAGGGGCCGCAAAATGCTGGGCGACGGCCTTGGAGACCGTGGCCGAACAATTCACCGAAGAGATCACGGCAATGTAGTTGCGCGTGCCGATCCGGCCATCGGGGCGCAGATAGCCCATGAACCGCGCCTGCTGGCTTTCGGGCAGCATCTCAGGTTCGGCGGCATCGACGCACATCGCATAATCACGGGTGAATTCGCCCACGCCCAGATTTTGCACATGCACATGATCGCCCGGCGCGATGTCTGCCGTGGCAAAGCCGATGGTCTGGCCATATTTCGTGACCGCCGCGCCACGCGGAATGGCGCGCAATGCCATCTTGTGCCCGCGCGGAATCCGGGCCAGCGGGCGCAGGCCATCCACCTCTGCCAGCGTCTTGGGATCAATGGCTTCGCGGGCCACGGCCACGTTATCGGCCGGGTTCAGCCGGATCAGCGGCGAGATGAAGTTTCTGGTCTCTGGTATCGTATCTGGCATCAGCGATCCTCGGGCGAGAACATGCTCGCCTTTTCCTGGTAAAGCCGCGTCATCACCTCGAACGAGGATTCAAGGTGGATGCGCATGGCAAGTTCGGCCTGATCGGCCTTGCCCGCGCCGACCGCGGCCACGATAGCGGCATGTTNNTGGCGCATCCGGTCCAGATGCACCTTGGCCATGGTGATGAATTTCCAGATGCGGGGCATCCCGCTCATGCGGGCGAGGGCGGAATGCAGCGCGTCATCCTCTTCGATGTAGCTGTCCAGCTGCCCGGTGGACACAAGATCCCGCATCCGCGCCATGATCGCCTGCAGTTCCTGCCCGCCCGGTTCGGTAAAGCGCAGGGCGGCGCGGCGGACGCTTTCGATTTCCAGCGCGCGGCGGATCACAAAGCCCTCTTCGGCCACCTGATAGGAGATGCGGCTGACATAGCTGCCCGAATGGGGCACCACATTCACCAGCCCCTCTTCCGCAAGCTTCTGCACCGCCTCGCGCACGGGGGTGCGCGAGATGTCAAGCTGGGCGCAGATGTCCTTTTCCACGATCGCATCGCCCGGGGCGATTTCCATCATGATGATGGCGCGGCGCAAGAACTCATATACTTGTTCGGCTTTCTGTGGGGCGCGATTCTGCATGGCCATCCTCCCGTTAGGTTGTATTTATTGAGTAAATCCTTGTGTCTGTAAATGGTAAAGATCACTGCTTGACAGACTCATATATCGGTGCGCTATTTAACTCATATATCGGTTGGGTCGGCGGCATGTGATTCCGCACGCATCCAACGGTGCGAGGAACGGAACCTCGGGAGGGATCTGAATGTTCTGCAAGACCTGTCCGGCATCACATCGGGTGATGCCGTGAGCGCGATCAACTACCTGACACGGATCGAGTTCGGCGAAGGCGAGATTGCCCGCCTGCCGGAATTCCTGACCCAGCTGGGGGTGAAGCGGCCGCTGCTGGCGACCGACCGGGGCCTTGTCGCCTCTGGTCTGGTGGATCGGGTGAAGACGCTGCTGGCCGAGGCGGTGGTTTTCGCGGATACGCCCGCCAACCCCACGGAAGAGGCGGTGATCGCCGCCCATGCGCTTTATGAGGCCGAGGGCTGCGACGGCATCGTGGGGCTGGGGGGCGGATCGTCGCTGGATCTGGCAAAGGCCGTGCGGCTGCTGACCGGCCATCCCGGCCCGCTGGAGCAATATACCGCCGTCGCCGGGGGTGTTGCGC
The DNA here is from genome assembly GCA_003509785.1 of Gemmobacter sp. Classification (GTDB taxonomy): domain Bacteria; phylum Pseudomonadota; class Alphaproteobacteria; order Rhodobacterales; family Rhodobacteraceae; genus Gemmobacter. The sequence goes on along the minus strand of DOMY01000309.1, from coordinate 838 downwards.
GCATCCATGGCAACATCTGCCCGATGATCGCAGTGCCCACCACCTCGGGCACGGGGTCCGAAGTGGGGCGGGCGGCGGTCATCATCACCGCAGATGGCCGCAAGCTGGGTATTCTTTCGGGCTTCATGCTGCCCACCATTGCGCTTTGCGATCCCGAACTGACCTATGGCCTGCCGCCCGGGTTGACCGCGGCCACGGGGATGGATGCGATTTCGCATTGTCTGGAAACCTATATGGCCCCGGCCTTCAACCCCCCGGCCGAGGCGATCGCGCTGCACGGGCTGGATTGCGGGCTGGGCGCCATCGAGCGCGCCATGGCCGATGGCCGCGATGCCGCCGCCCGGCGCGACATGATGACCTGCGCGCTGGAAGGCGCGATGGCCTTTCAGAAGGGGCTAGGCGCCGTTCATGCGCTGACCCATCCGCTGGGGGCGATTCGCGCGTTGAACCTGCATCACGGCACGCTGAACGCGGTGCTGATGCCTGCGGTGCTGCGCTTCAACCGCTCGGTGATCGGCGCCAAGTGGGAGGTGCTGGCGCGTCGCATGGGCGGCGAACCCGATGCCGTCATCGCGGCGCTGAACAGGCGTATCGGGATGCCTTCGGGCCTTGGCGCCATGGGTGTGACCGAAGCGATGATGGAAGCGGTGTCGCAGGATGCGCTGAAGGATCACTGCCACGGCACCAACCCCCGCATCGCGACCCAGGCGGAATATCTGGAAATCCTGCGGCAATCCGCCTGACGGGCTGCCGCAACCCCGCGCCCGGAGGAGGGCGCGGTATTTCACCCCCCGCAAACCGGGGAAACGGCGGGCCACGACCCGCATCAGGGAGGAAG
>DOMY01000098.1 GCA_003509785.1 Gemmobacter sp. | reverse complement strand
ATCCCCTATCTGGGCATCTGCCTGGGTATGCAGATGGCGGTGATCGAGGCCGCGCGCAATCTGGCCGGTGTTCAGGATGCCGGGTCGGAAGAATTCGACCACGAGGCCGGCGCCAAGCGCTTTACCCCGGTGGTCTATCACCTGAAGGAATGGATTCAGGGCAACCACAAGGTCGAACGCAAGCTGGGCGATGACAAGGGCGGCACCATGCGCCTGGGCGCCTATACGGCCTCGCTGAAGCCCGGGTCAAAAGTGGCAGAAATCTATGCCGCGACCGAGATCGAGGAACGTCACCGCCACCGCTATGAGGTGGATACCCGCTACAAGGACAAGCTGGAATCCTGCGGCCTGATCTTCTCGGGCCTCAGCCCCGATGGCCGCCTGCCCGAGATCGTCGAGGTGAAGGATCACCCGTGGTTCATCGGCGTGCAGTTCCACCCGGAGCTGAAATCCAAACCCTTCGCCCCCCACCCGCTGTTCGCCGATTTCGTGCGGGCTGCGGTGGATGTCAGCCGGTTGGTCTAACCGGCGTCTTGGCGCGCAACCCGCGTTGCGCGCGTCTCCCCCACACTGCAATTCCACCCGTGCGCCCAGCGCACGGGCCGCGACGGCGCGGCAAGCGGCACCCATTAAACGGACGAATCCCCCGGCGGATCGTCACTTCCGCCCTCTTCCCCCGCCCTCCGCTGTCCCGACAGAAGCCAGACGCAAACCCGACGTGGAACATACGGCTTGCGCCCCGTCGCGCGGCCCGTTACGCCTGATCCATGCTGTCATACCAACATATCTATCACGCCGGAAATCTGGCCGATGTGCAGAAGCACGCTCTGCTGTGCCACATGCTCGATTACCTTGCCCAGAAGGACAAGCCGCTTACCTATATCGAAACCCATGCGGGCCGTGGTCTTTATGATCTGTCCAGCGCCGAAGCCTTGAAAACGGGCGAGGCGGAAAGCGGGATTTCGGTTCTGGAACAACGGCTTCGCCCGGATCACCCGTACCGGCAGCGGCTGGCGCAGGTGCGGGCGCAGCATGGGCCGATGGCCTATCCCGGCTCGCCGCTGCTGGCTGCGCTGTCGCTGCGGCCGACCGACAGCATCCACCTGTCCGAACTGCACCCGCAGGAACACCATGGGCTGTATCTGGCCATGGGCGATCATCCGGTGACGATCTACCAGCGCGACGGGCTGCAACAGGCCCTGGCGCTGACGCCCCCCACCCCGCGGCGGGGCCTGATGTTCTGCGATCCGTCATACGAGATCAAAGAGGATTATATCAATATTCCCAAGAACTTCGCCGCTGTCGGGCGCAAGTGGAACGTGGGCGTTCTGGTGTTGTGGTATCCGATCCTGACCTCTGGTGCGCATCACGAGATGCTGGACCGGCTGCAGGCAGATCACCCCGATCACCTGCGCCACGNNCCTATGCGGGCAATCCGCTGGCCGTGGTTCTGGGCGCAGACGGGCTTTCGGTCGCGCAGATGCAAAGGATTGCGCGCGAATTCAACCTTTCCGAAACCATTTTCGTGCAGGCTCCGGTCAACCCGGATCATGGCGCGCGGGTGCGGATCTTCTTTCCCACCGCAGAAATTCCATTTGCCGGCCATCCGACCATCGGCTGCGCCATTCTGCTGGCCACGGAGCGGCATCCGGCAGGTGATTTCACCGCCGATCTGGTGCTGGAGGAAGAGGCCGGTCTGGTGCCGGTGCGGGTGACCCGCACGGGCGATGTGACAGAGGCCGAATTTACCGCCCCGCTGCTGCCCCGCGCCGCAGCGGGCAGCGCCCCCGCAGATCTGATTGCCCGCGCGCTGGATCTGGGGCCGGGCGATCTGGGGTTTGGCGCCCATCGCCCAGGCCTGTGGCAAGCTGGGCCGGGTTTTCTGTATGTGCCTGTAAAAACGCAAGAAATCTTGGCCCGCGCCCGCCCGATCGAACCTTTCTGGTCTGATCTGATGGCATCTGCGAGGGTGGATAGCGCCTATCTTTACACCCCCGGCAGCGATTGCGATTTTCAGGCGCGGATGTTTTCCCCCACCGCAGGCATCCCCGAAGACCCCGCCACGGGTTCGGCCACGGCGATTCTTTCGGCGCAGTTGCAGGCCGCCGGGATGTTGCAGCCGGGGCGGCAAAGTTTTCAGCTGCGGCAAGGGGTTGAAATGGGCCGCCCCTCAGAGCTGCGGCTGACAGTGGATTGCGATGCCGATGGAATCACCGCTGTTCATATTCAGGGCGCGGCCGTGAAGGTTTCCGAAGGCTGGCTGAAACCGCCCGCCGCCTGATCCCGGCAAAGTGACGGATCAGGGCTTGGCGCGCGGCGGAAGGCCGCCTAGGTTCGGCCCATGTTCGATATGCTCCTGCGCCGCCTTCTTTCACCCGCCCCCGCGCCGCTTCCGGCGACCGAGGCGCATCTGGCCCTTGCTGCGCTTCTGGTGCGCGTGGGCCGCGCCGTTGGCGATTATTCCGCCGCCGAGGTGGCGCGCACCGATCGGGTTCTGGCCCGGCTGTACAGCCTTTCCCCGTTCGAGGCCGCAAAACTGCGCGCCGAGGCCGAGCAGCTGGAGCAGGAAGCCCCGGATACCGTGCGATTCACCCGCGCGCTGAAAGACGCCGTGCCGCTGGATGACCGCAAGGCGCTGGCCGAGGCGCTGTGGTCGGTGGCGCTGGCCGATGGGGGCCGCGCCGATGAAGAGGATCAGCTGCTGCGCCTGATCGTCAACCTTCTGGGCCTGACCGACCGCGAATCGGCCGAAGCCCGGCAACGGGCGGCACGCGGGGCATGATTGCGGCGCTTGGCATGTATGACCGGCCCGAACTGCGGGCCGAAACTGACCGCTACTGGGCGCTGATCCGCGACCGGCTGCGCGCCACAGGCATTGCCGCGCGTGAGTCGCTGGTGCGGGATGACCGCGCCTGGATGGCGGGCTGGCTGTCGCCCGAGCTGCTGCTGTCGCAGACCTGCGGCCTGCCGTTCCGTGCCCGGCTGCAAGGCCATGTCACCCTGATCGGCACCCCGGATTTCGGGGTGGAGGGCTGTGCGCCCGGGCAGTATTGCAGCGTCCTGATCTGCCGCGCCGGTATGCCCGTTCCGACACTGGAATATCTGCAAGGCCTGCGTTTCGTGGTGAACGAAGGCCTGTCGCAATCGGGCTGGGCCGCGCCGCTGGCGCATATGCAGGCGCGCGGGTTGGACCTGCGGGTTACGCTGCAAAGCGGCGGGCATGTGGCCTCGGCCCGGGCGGTGGCAGAGGGGCACGCGGATTGGGCGGCGCTGGATGCCGTGACCTGGCGGTTGATCGGGCAGCATGATCCGGTGCTTGCAGCGCAGTTGCAGGTGGTGGATCGCACCGCCCCTACCCCCGGCCTGCCCTATGTGACCGCCGCCGGACGCGACCCGGAGCCGATCCGCGCCGCCATTGCCGATGCCATCGCAGCGCTGCGCCCGGAAGACCGCGCCGCATTGGGGCTGCGCGGGCTGGTGCAGATTCCGGCCGAAGCCTATCTGGCGCTGCCGGTTCCCGCTCTGCCGGTTCTGCAGGCCGATTGACCAGTTTGCGCAAGGTCAGCAGCCGAATCGTCCGGAACGCTGATTGTTTCGGCACAATTGCCGTTGCAAAGCGCCGGAAATTCCGCCCTACTTGGCCGCCAAGGGAGCCTGCAAAGGGCATACCAAGGCCAACGACAAGCGAGAAAACGTGACGCCCGCCAAACCTGCCCATTCTCCGGCCACTGATGTGCCGGTCATTGAAATCCGTGACCTGCACAAGAGTTACGGGCCGCTGGAAGTTTTGAAAGGCGTGGATCTTGTCGCGCCGCGCGGGCATGTGATCTCGCTGATCGGATCTTCGGGGTCGGGCAAATCCACGCTGCTGCGCTGCTGCAACCTGCTGGAGGACAGCCAGCAGGGCGATATCCTGTTCGAGGGCGAATCCGTCCACTGGAAGGGCGCGGGCCTGGGCCGCCATCCTGCCGACAAGGCGCAGGTGCTGCGCATCCGCACCAATCTTTCCATGGTGTTCCAGCAGTTTAACCTGTGGTCGCATATGACCATCCTGCAGAATGTGATGGAAGCGCCGCTGACCGTTCTGAAACGCGATCCTGCCGAAGTGGAAGAAAAGGCGCGCCATTATCTTGCCAAAGTGGGCATCGTGGAAAAATGCGATGCCTGGCCTGCGCAGCTTTCGGGCGGCCAGCAGCAACGCGCCGCCATTGCCCGCGCGCTGTGCATGGAACCCCGCGCCCTGCTGTTCGATGAACCGACCTCTGCGCTCGACCCCGAGCTGGAGCAGGAGGTTGTGAAGGTCATCAAGGCGCTGGCCGATGAGGGCCGCACCATGGTCATCGTGACGCATGACATGAAGCTTGCCGCCGATGTGTCGGATCATGTCATCTTCCTGCATCAGGGCAGGATCGAGGAGGAAGGCCCGCCAGACCGGCTGTTCGGCAATCCGCAATCCGAACGGCTGCGCGGCTTCCTTTCCGCCACCATGGCCTGAACCGCCTGACACCTGAAAAAACGCCACCAAGAATCCAACGGGAGTTCAAAAATGAAGAAACTGCTTCTTGCCACTGCTCTGGTCGCCCTGTCGGGCGGCATCGCCGCCGCGCAGACCGTGCGTCTGGGCACGGAAGGTGCCTATCCTCCCTTCAACTTCATCGACGATGCCGGCAATGTGGCGGGCTTTGAGCGCGAAGTGGGTGACGAGCTGTGCAAACGTGCGGGCCTGACCTGCGAATGGGTGACGAACGAGTGGGATTCGATCATCCCCAACCTGCAATCGGGCAACTACGATGTCATCATCGCCGGGATGAGCATCACCGACGAGCGCGAAGAAGTCATTGATTTCTCGGAAAACTATTTCCCGCCGGCTGCTTCGGCCTATGTGGGCACCGATGCGGCGGCCGATACCAAGGCGGGCGTGGTTTCGGCACAGGTCGGCACCATCNNGCCACCCCCGATGAAACCATCGGCGCCGTGCGCAATGGCGAGGCCGTGGCAGTGTTCGCCGACAAGGACTTCCTGAAGCCCTATGTCGATCAATCGAATGGCGAGCTGATGTTCGTGGGCGATGATGTGCAGCTGGGCGGCGGCGTGGGTCTTGGCTTCCGTGACAGTGACGACGAGCTGCGCGAGAAGTTCAACACCGCGATCAAGGCGATGAAGGCAGATGGCACGCTGAACGCCGCGCTTGAAAAGCATTTCGGCGCAGAAACCCCCAAGTTCTGATCCCCTTCCTGCCCCCGCCGGAGCCTTTCGGCGGGGGGATTCTTTATCACGGGTGACCGATGTTCAGCGCCTGCGCCGATCCTGCGAGCCTTGAGGGATTCTCCTGGCTGATGTGCTACCTGACCACGGGCAAGCACATTGATTTCTATTGGTCATTCCTGACGGTGCTGGTGCTGCTGGTCATCACGGCGCCCACGGCGCTGGCCTTCGGTTTTGGCGGGGCGATGGCTGCACGCAGCCAGGTGGCCCCGGTGCGCTGGCTGGGCAAGCTGTATACCGCCATGGTGCGCGGCGTGCCCGATATCGTGTTCTTCCTGTTCTTCGTGATCGCGCTGGATCAGGCGGTGGAATGGACGAAACACCAGATCGTCTGCCCCGGCTGGACAGAGCCGATCCGCCAGGGGCTGGAGTTCCGCGTCTGCCCGCAGGCCAAGGTGCCGCTGGGCACATCGGCGCAGATCTGGCACCAGATCTATGGCTTTGCGCTGGCGGTGTTTACCTTTGCCATCGTTTTTGGCGCCTTTGCCGCCAATGTGCTGTATGGTGCGATGAATGCAGTGCCGCGCGCCCAGCTGGAAACGGCCGAAGCCTATGGCCTGACGCATCGCCAGATCTTTCGGCGCATCCTGGTGCCGCAGATGTGGACCTATGCCCTGCCCGGCCTGTCGAATCTGTGGATGATCCTGATAAAGGCGACACCACTGCTATTTCTGCTGGGGGTCAAGGACATCGTCTATTGGGCGCGCGAACTGGGCAGTGCCAAGACACAGGCCTATGCCTTTCCGCATCCCGACTGGCGGCTGTGGTATTTCCTGTTCCTGCTGGTGGTTTACCTCTGCATGACCCGCGTTTCCGAAATCCTGCTGACCCGCCTGACCCGCCGCCTGAGCCATGGCCAGGCCACCGCCGCCGGTGAAGCCATGCGGAGGGCTGCGCAATGAGCTGCTGGGAAACCATCGGGCAATATGCCTTCCGGTCGTTGGGCTATGGCGAAAAGCTGCTGCCGCGCGCCGATTTCACCCTGTGCCAGCAGTTCACGCTGATCGGTTCGGGGCTGATCTGGAACATCTATTTCGGCGCGCTGGCGCTCATGTTCGGGTTCTTCTTTGCCAATGCGCTGGCCATGGCCAAGGCCGCGCCCAGCCCCTGGCTGCGCAAGCCTGCGGAATGGTTCATCTTTGTGTTTCGCGGCTCGCCGTTGTTCATCCAGTTCTTTCTGGCCTATTCGGCGCTGGTCATGCTGCCGCGCGGCGGGATCGACATCTTCGGGCTGCATATCGCCACCAGCTGGCTGACCTCGGCCTGGGCGGGGGCGCTGATCGTGCTGTTCCTGAACACCGCCGCCTATGCCGCCGAGATCTTCTATGGTGCGCTGATGTCGGTGCCGAAGGGCGATCTGGAGGCGGCAGAGGCCTATGGAATCACCGGCTGGGCCAAGTTCCGCCGCATCCAGTGGCCCACCATGCTGCGGCTGGCCTGGCCGGCCTATACCAACGAGGCGATCTTTCTGTTTCATGCCACGACGCTGGTGTTCTTTTCGGGCTTTCCCGCGTTTCAGCAGCGCGGCGATGCGCTGTATTACGCGAATTACTTTGCCGACAAGACCTTCAACCCCTTCGTGCCCTATCCGATCGTTGCCTTCTATTTCATCCTTCTGACCTTCACGCTGATCGGCGTGTTCGGTTTTGTGAACCGTCGGCTGAACCGGCACCTGCCCAGCAACACGCGCAGCAGAATTCGCTTGCGTCCACAGCTGATCCGGTAGTAGCCTATATTTGATCAAATTCTTCGGGCCGTCGCCCGAACTGCAAGAGTTGCGGCGTTCCCTGCCCCGATGGGCGGGTGTGGATGGCAAGGATCGAAACTAGGGAGACAGGGCCAAGGGCATGGCCCGCCCCCTCGCCCCGTGCCGCTGGCGCGATGTGGCGCGGTGGTGCCGTGCCACGGGTCTGCGATCAAAGATGACGATGAAGGATTGGCTTAGAAAGCACCCCGAAGTCCGCACCATCCGGGTGGCGGCTGCGGATTTGAACGGACAGGCGCGGGGCAAACGGATTCCCGCGCGTTTTGCCGAAAACGTGACGAAAAGCGGGACGCGCTTCCCCTTTTCGGTTCTGAACCTCGACATCTGGGGCGAAGATATCGACGACAGCCCGCTGGTGTTTGATCAGGGCGATCAGGATGGCGTTCTGAAACCCACCGAACGCGGCTTCATGCCGATGCCCTGGCTGGAGGCGCCGACCGCGCTGCTGCCGATCTGGATGTTCCGCGAGAATGGCCAACCCTATGAGGGCGATCCCCGTCATGCGCTGAATGCGGTGGTGCAACGCTACAAAGCGCGCGGCCTGACCCCGGTTTGCGCGGTGGAGCTGGAATTCTTTCTGATCGACGACAGCGGCAAGACCATGCAGGTTCCGGCCAGCCCGCGTTCTGGCAAGCGGCGCAAGGCGGCGGAAACGCTGTCCATCCGGGCACTGGATGCATTCGACACCTTCTTTACCGACCTTTACGACGCCTGCGAGGCGATGGACATTCCGGCCGATACCTCCACCTCGGAAACCGGGCTTGGTCAGTTTGAAGTGAATCTGATGCACAGCGAAGATGCGCTGCGCGCGGCCGATGACGCCTGGCTGTTCAAGATGCTGGTCAAGGGTCTGGCGCGGCGGCATGGCTTTGCCGCCAGCTTCATGGCGAAACCCTATCCGGAATATTCGGGCTCGGGCCTGCATACGCATTTTTCGGTGCTGGATGCCAAGGGCGAGAATATCTTTGACAGCGGCGGGCCGAAGGGCACGGCGGTGCTGCGCCATGCGGTGGCAGGCTGCCTGAATGCGATGCACGACAGCACGTTGATCTTTGCACCGCATCAGAACAGCTATGAACGGCTGGTGCCAGACAAGCACGCCCCCACGGCGATTGCCTGGGGATACGAGAACCGCACGGCGGCGATCCGTATTCCGGCGGGCAATCCGGCGGCGCGGCGGATCGAACACCGGGTGGCCGGGGGCGATGTGAACCCCTATCTGATGCTGGCCGCCATTCTGGGCGCCGCCCTGACTGGCATCGAAGACGGGCTGGAACCGCCTGCCCCGATCACCGGCAATGCCTATGCGCTGGATCTGCCGCAGATCCCCGGCAGCTGGGAGGCTGCGATTGATGCCTGCGAACACAGCGATGTGCTGTATCGCTTCCTGCCCAAAGAGCTGATCCGCAATCTGGTGCAGACCAAGCGGCAGGAGCTGCATTACATCGCAGAGCTTTCGCCGGAAGAGCAGGTGGAGCTGTATCTCGATACGGTGTGACCACGGCCGGACGGCGTTCGCCCCCTTGCCGTGGCGGGGGGGCGGTTGCTACATTCGTCTTGCATCTGAACAGGAAGACCCATGCTGATCGGCATCCTGCAAACCGGCCAGGCCCCTGATGCCCTTGCGGCGCAATCGGGCGATTACCCCGACATGTTCCAGCGCCTGCTGGCGGAGCAGGGGCTTTCGTTCCGCACCTATCGGGTGCTGGATCTGGAATTTCCGGCCTCGGTTTCCGAATGTGACGGCTGGCTGATTACCGGATCGCGCTTTGGCGCCTATGAAGACCATGCCTTCATCCCGCCGCTGGAGGATTTTATCCGCCAGGCCTTTGCGCAGGCGGTGCCAATGGTGGGCATCTGTTTCGGCCATCAGATCATCGCGCAGGCCCTGGGCGGCAAGGTCGAGAAATTCGCGGGCGGCTGGTCTGTCGGCCCGACGGAATATGATTTCGACGGTCAGGCGCTGCGGCTCAATGCCTGGCATCAGGATCAGGTGGTGGAACGCCCCGCCATGGCACAGGTGGCAGGCCGCAGTGCGTTTTGTGAAAATGCGGCGCTGGTCTATGATGACCGCATCTTTACCGTGCAGGCGCATCCCGAGTTTCGTTCGGAATTTGTGGATGGGCTGATGAAGACCCGGGGCAAAGGCGTTGTTCCCGACCGGCTGATGGAGGAGGCGGGCGCGCGCCTTGACCAGCCGATAGATGACCAGATCCTTGCGCGCCGCNNGCCCCCCGCAAGGCTGCCTGAGCCCGCGGGCCAAGCACAGAGTGTGAAAAATGTCCGATTGGACGAACAAGCTGCCCGAGGCAGCCCGTGCCTTTATCGCCAACCGCCGCGTGGATGAAGTGGAATGCATCATCGGCGACATTGCCGGTGTGGCGCGTGGCAAGGCGATGCCTGCCGCGAAATTTGGCAAGCAGACCAGCTATTTCCTGCCGAATTCGATCTTTCTGCAGACGATCACCGGCGAATGGGCCGATAACCCGTTCGATGCCTTCACCGAGCCGGACATGATTCTGGTGCCGGATTTCAGCACCGCCTCTGCCGCGCCCTGGACGGCGGATGTGACGATGCAGGTGATCCATGATGCGCAGGATCAGCAGGGCCGCCCGATCCCCTATTCCCCCCGCAATGTGCTGCGCCGGGTGATGGAGCTGTTCCGTGCCCAAGGCTGGACCCCGGNNTCCAGCCGATCCAGCCGCCGATGGGCCGCACCGGGCGGCGGGCGGCGGCGAAACAGGCCTACAGCATGTCGGCGGTCGATGAATACGGCAAGGTGATCGACGATATCTATGATTTTGCCGAAGCGCAGGGCCTGGAAATCGACGGCATCCTGCAAGAAGGCGGCGCGGGCCAGATCGAGCTGAACCTGGCGCATGGCGATCCGGTGCGGCTGGCCGATGATGTGTTCTTCTTCAAGCGGCTGATCCGCGAGGCAGCGCTGCGGCATGATTGCTTTGCCACGTTCATGGCGAAACCCATCGCGGGCGAGCCGGGCAGCGCCATGCATATTCACCATTCTGTGGTGGATACGCAGACCGGGAAGAACATCTTTTCCGATGCCGAGGGTGGCGAGACGCCGGAGTTTCTGCAGTTCATCGCCGGGATGCAGAACCATATGAGCGGCGCGATCGCGCTGCTGGCGCCTTATGTGAACAGCTATCGCCGCTACGTTCCCGATTTCGCGGCACCGATCAATCTGGAATGGGGGCGCGACAACCGCACCACCGGGCTGCGGGTTCCGATCTCTGGCCCCGAGGGGCGGCGGGTGGAAAACCGGCTGCCGGGGATGGATTGCAACCCCTATCTGGGGATCGCGGCCAGCCTGGCCTGCGGCTATCTGGGGCTGATGGAAAAGAAGATGCCACGGCCGGAATTTGCAGGCTCTGCCTATATCGACAGCGATGACATCCCGACCAATCTGGGCGATGCGCTGGACATGCTGGAAGAGGATGCCGCGCTGTGCGACACGCTGGGCAAAGAATTCTGCAATGTCTATGACAGCGTAAAACGCAACGAATACAAAGAGTTCCTGCAGGTTATCAGCCCGTGGGAGCGGGAACATCTGCTGCTGAACGTCTGAGGCGGTGATGAACCTTCTGTTTGCCAATGACCGGCCGGGGGAATACCCGGCCAGCTATTATGCAGCCACGCGCGCCGAACTGGCCCCTTTCCCTGCCCTGCAGGGCGAGGTGCAGGCCGATGTCTGCGTGATCGGCGCGGGCTATACGGGCCTGTCGGCTGCGCTGCATCTGGCACAGGCGGGCCGCCGCGTGGTGGTGCTGGAGGCGCATCGCGTGGGGTTTGGGGCCTCGGGCCGCAATGGTGGGCAGGTGGGATCGGGGCAGCGGCTGGATCAGGCGGAGATGGAGCGGATCGCCGGGCGCGATGCCGCGCATCGCTTCTGGGATCTGGCGCAAGAGGCCAAGGCGCTGGTGCGCGGGCTGATCACCGATCATGCCATGCCGGTGACCTTTCACCCCGGTGTGGCCCATGCCTGCTGGCATGACCGGGAGGTGCGCGACACCCATGGCTATGCCGAAAAGCTGCGCCGCGATTATGACTATGACCAGCTGGAACCGCTGGACCGGGCGGGCATCCGCGCGCTGATCGGATCGCCCGTCTACAAGGGCGGCGAGATCGACTGGGGCGCCGGGCATGTGCATCCGCTGAACTATGCCATCGGGCTGGCCCGGGCGGCGGCGCGGGCCGGCGCGGTGATCCGTGAAGGCAGCGTGGTGACGCGGATCGACCATGGTGCAAGGCCGGTGGTGCATACCGCGCAGGGCCGGGTGGTGGCGGATCAGGTGATCCTGGCTTGCAACGGCTATCTGGGCGGGCTGGAGCCCAAGGTGGCGGCCAAGGTCATGCCGATCAACAATTTCATCCTGGCGACCGAACCGCTGGGCGACCGCGCGGCCGAGGTGCTGGCACAGCCGGTGGCAGTGGCCGATACCAAATTCGTGGTGAATTACTGGCGGCTGTCAGAGGACGGGCGGCTGCTGTTCGGCGGTGGCGAAAGCTATGGCTGGAAGTTTCCCGATCTGATCGCCACGGTGAAAAAGCCGATGCTGGAGGTTTATCCGCAGCTGCGCGATGTGCGGATTGATTATGCCTGGGGGGGCACGCTGGCGATTACGCTGAACCGCCTGCCCTGCTTTACCCGGGTGTCGCCCAATATCTATTCCGCCTCGGGCTATTCTGGCCACGGCGTGGCGCTGGCGACGCTGGCGGGCAAGCTGATGGCCGAAGCCCTGCGCGGCGACAGCGAAAGGTTCGATCTGATGGCCAGCCTGCCGCAGCCGCGCTTTCCGGGTGGTGTGGCGCTGCGCTGGCCGCTGCTGGTGCTGGCGATGACCTGGTTTTCCATGCGTGACCGGCTGGGCCTGTGATCGGCGAAAAGCCCCGGCGCGACGTAGTGTCATCAACTTGTTGCTGGAAAAGCGGGCGGCGGCAGCTTACAGATTTCCTGAACCTTGTTTTCAGGAAAGCCGCAGATGGCCGCCGACGGACCGATCACGCCCCCGAATGTCTATGACGCCGAACCGATCCCCGAAGCCGCGCGGGCCGAGATCGACCGGCTGCTCGCCTCGGGCGACCTGTTCCGCTACACCGCCCCCGAAGGCGCCCCGGTTGCCCTGCTGGAAGCGGAGTTCGCCGAA
>DOMY01000321.1 GCA_003509785.1 Gemmobacter sp. | reverse complement strand
GATCCAGCAGATCGCGGTGCCCCTCGCCCTGGGCCACCACATAGGCGGCGAAAACCTCTGATTTCTCGTTGAAATACCGGTACAGCGTGGCCTTAGACGCGCCCGCCTCTGACGCGATATGCGTCATCGTCGTGCCCCCATAGCCATGCTGGGCAAACATGCGCCCGGCAGCCGCAACAATGGCAGCGCGCTTCTTCTCTGTCAGGACTCTCATGCCGCCGGTTATCCATTCCGGCCCCCGCAAAGTCAACTTGACTGATTCCAGAATCGTGCCATAACGAAACCAAGTCGTATCGTTATGGAGAGTTTGCGGTGACACGACCCTTCCCCAAAACGCCTGAATTTTCGGGCTCCCTCTATCGCCCCGCCCGGTTCGAAGGCAGCGTCTTCGATCTGGAGGTTGAAGGCCGGGTGCCCGAAGACATTCACGGCACGTTCTTTCAGGTGGCCCCCGACCCGCAATTCCCGCCGATGCGGGGCAATGACATCTTCTTCAACGGCGATGGCGCGGTTCACGCCTTCCGCTTTGCCAATGGCGCGGTGGATTTTCAGCGCCGCTACGTGATGACCGACCGCCTGAAGGCGCAGCGCGCCGAACGTGAATCGCTGTTCGGCCTCTATCGCAATGGCTATACAAACGATCCCCGCGCGGATGGCGTGCATATGGGCACCGCCAATACCAATGTGGTGCAGCACAATGGCCGCCTGCTGGCGCTGAAGGAAGACAGCCCGCCCTATGCGCTGGACCCGGTGACCCTGGAAACCCATGGCCTGTTCGATTTCGACGGGCAGCTGACCAGCCCGACCTTTACCGCCCATCCGAAATTCGATCCCGAAACCGGCGCCATGCTGTGCTTCGGATACGAGGCCAAGGGCGAAGCCACGCCCGACATCGTCTATTACGAAATCGACAGCCAGGGCCGCAAACAGCGCGAAATCTGGCTGCGCGGCCCCTATGCCGCGATGATCCACGATTTTGCCGTGACGCGGAACTACATCATCTTTCCGCTGATGCCGCTGACCCCCGATCTGGATCGGATCCGCAAGGGCGGCAATCACTTTGAATGGCAACCGGGGCTGGAACAGGTCTTTGGCGTGCTGCCCCGCGACGGTGATGGCACGGATGTGCGCTGGTTCACCGCGCCCAACGGCTTTCAAGGGCATACGCTGAACGCCTTTGACGATGGCCGGGGCCGCATCTTCGTGGATATGCCGGTGACCGACGGCAATATCTTCTACTTCTTCCCGCAATCGGACGGCCACGTGCCGCCGCCCGAAACGCTGTCGTCGCGCATGATGCGCTGGACCTTCGACATGAACAATCCGGGCAATGCCCTGTCCATGGCGCCGATCACCGATTTCGCCTGCGAATTTCCCAAATGCGACCCGCGCTATTCCGGCCATGAATACCGCCACGGCTTTGTCATCGGCATGGATATGACGCGCCCCTTTGATGCCGAACGGCTGGGCGCGCCGCCGTTCCAGTTCTTCAACCTGCTGTCGCATGTCGATGTCGCCACCCGGCGGGTCAAATCCTGGTTCGCAGATGCGCAGACCTGCTTTCAGGAGCCGGTTTTCGTGCCGCGCTCTGCCAATGCCCCCGAGGGCGAGGGCTGGGTGATCGCGCTCGCCAACCGGCTGGTGGATCAGACGACCGATCTGGTCATCCTCGATGCGCAGCATATGGACGAAGGCCCGGTGGCGGTGGTGCATCTGCCCGTGCGGCTGCGGATGTCGCTGCACGGCAGCTGGGTTCCCGCCGCCGCCTGAACCGGCGCGGCACCTGCAAGACCAACCCTGAGGAGGAGGAAAGGTTATGAAAGACATCCCAGCCGCCGACTATGCCGGTTTCACCGGACAGTTCATCGCGGGCCAATGGGCCGACGGACACGCGGGCACGGTGCTGCGCGACACCAACCCCTATGACGACAGCCTGCTGACAGAGATCACCCAGGCCGATATCGGTGATCTGGATCGCGCCTTTGCCGCAGCCCAGACGGCACAGCGGGACTGGGCGCTGTCGCTGCCCGCGACGCGCGCCGAAATCTTCCATCGCGCCCGCGAGATCCTGGACCGCCGCCGCGACGAGGTGATCGGCTGGCTGATCCGCGAATCCGGCTCTACCCGGATGAAGGCCGAAACCGAACTGGGCGCCCTGCGCGCGGGCATGACCGAAGCCGCCAGTATGCCCTATCTGATGCACGGCGCCATCCTGCCGGTGGATCGCCCCGGCAAGGAGGCGCGGGTCTATCGCAAACCCGTGGGCGTGATCGGGGTCATCAGCCCGTGGAACTTTCCGCTGCACCTGTCCAACCGCTCGGTCGCGCCCGCGCTGGCGCTTGGCAATGCGGTGGTGCTGAAACCGGCCAGCGATACGCCTGTGACGGGGGGTTTGCTGCTGGCGCGGATCTATGAAGAGGCGGGGCTGCCGCCCGGCCTGCTGAATGTTGTGGTCGGCGCAGGCGCGGCCATCGGCGATGCCTTCTGCGCCCATCCCGTGCCCCGCGTCATCAGCTTTACCGGGTCAACCGCCGTCGGGCAAAGGATCGCCCGCACGGCCGCCGCCGCGACCCGGATCAAGCGGTTGGGGTTGGAACTGGGCGGCAACGCACCCCTTGTGGTGCTGGAGGATGCGGATCTTGATATTGCCGTGCAGGCCGCAGTGGCGGGGCGGTTTTTCCATCAGGGCCAGATCTGCATGAGCACGAACCGTATCATCGTGGCAGAGGCGATCCATGATGATTTCCTTGCGGCCTTTTCCGAAGCGGTCAGGGGTCTGCGCCATGGCGACCCGGCACATCCCGAAACCATGATCGGCCCCCTGTGCAATGACATGCAGTTGCGCAGCGTCAGCGGGTTGATCGCCGCGGCCCGGGATGCGGGCTTCCGCCAATGTGTCGGCGGCCGGATCGAGGGCCGCGTGGTGCCGCCGCATGTGTTTGCGGGCGTGCCGAATGATGCGGCGCTCGCCCAGACCGAAATCTTCGGGCCGGTCGCGCCGGTGATCGCCGCCCGAGACGAGGCGGAGGCGCTGCGCATGGCCAATGACACGGAATATGGTCTGTCCAGCGCCGTCATCACCCGGAACGAAGCGCGGGGTCTGGCCTTTGCCCGCCGGATCGAGGCGGGGATGACGCATATCAACGACATCACGATTCACGACTATCCGCATGTCATGTTCGGCGGTGAAAAGAACTCCGGTCTGGGGCGGTTCAACGGTAACTGGATCATCGAAGAGTTCACGACCGATCACCTGATTACCATCCAGCGCTAGACCGCAGGTCAGCCCGCGCATGGCAGAAGGACGCGCCCCTGGGGGCGCGGCCGCTGGCAGATATTGCCAAAGACCAATCATAACAACGCTTTATCCTGGGGAGGAGACATGAGCGACGTGACGACAAAACCCGCCTCGGCGGCCCTGATTACAGGGCATATGGCCGGGATGATCGACATGCCGGCCCTGCCGCTTTGGGTGGGTATCCTGATTTCGGGCTATGGGCTGGCGCCCGCGCAGGCCGGGGGGCTTGTCACCCTGTTTCTGGGCGGGGTGGTGATGTCAAGCCTGCTGCTGGCGCCGCTGTTTCACCGGATGCCTGTCCGCTGGCTGGTGCCTGCGGGCTATGCCATCAGCGGCGGCTGCTTTCTGGTGATGGCCCAGGTGCAGGGCTTTGCCGCGCTGAGCGCACCACATCTGGTGGCCGGGCTGTTCACCGGCATGTCACTGTCGATGGTGCATGGCAGCATGGCCCGGGCCGCAAACCCGCATCGCATCTTTGCCCTGGGCGGGCTGGCGCTGGGGGTTTCGGGCATTGCGCTGTTCATCGTGCTGCCGCCGCTGGTCACGCATCATGGCCCGCAGACCCTGTTCCTGCTGCTGGGCGGGATCATGCTGCTGGGCGCTTTGGTGACGCTGTTCCTGTTTCCGCAACCGCCCCGGCAGGCCGCTGCCCGGGCCGCCCCGGCCCCGCGTTTCAGCCGCGCCACTTGGTATGGCATGATGGGCGTTCTTTGTATGGCTTTTGTACAGGCAATGATCTTCTCTTTTGCCGAAAGGATCGGGGCCGACCGCGGCTTTGCCCCCGATCTGGTGCAGCGCGCCCTGATCCTGTCGGGCTTCGTTTCGGCCACGCCCGCCGCGATGGCGGCGCTGTTGCAGCACCGTCTGCCGCCGATCCCTGTCGCGGTGGCAGGCGCGATCCTGCAGGCCGTCGTGGCCTGCGTCATCGTGGGCGGCACCGGCTATCCCGCCTATCTGGCCGGGGTGATGCTGTTTTCATTCGTGATGCTGTTCACCCATACATTCGTCTTCGGCCATCTGGCGCGGATCGAGCCTTCGGGCCGGGCCAATGCCGCCACCCCCGCCATGGTCATGGCCGGATCGGCCACCGCGCCGCTTCTGGGCGGGATGCTGGTGCAGATCAGCGGTTATGGCGCGCTTGGCATCGTGGCCCTTTGCCTTGCCGCCGTGGCGGCCTGGGGGTTCAGCCGGTCGCGGCTGCCCGACACGGCACAGCCGGTTTCGGCCTGAGCCGACGCCCGTTCTTCATCACAGCGCCAGATTTTCATCACAGGGAGGATAACATGAAAAAACATCTGCGCGGCATTGCCGCATGTCTTCTGGCCATGTCCGCCGCCAGCGGCGCCTGGGCACGGGAGCCGGGGGTGCCAACCGCCGTTCCGGCGGGCAATATGATGGGCCTTCCGGCCGGGGCGAACCCGCCGCCGGGCCTTTATTTCAACAGCCGCAGCGGGATGTGGGATGCCACGCTTTCCGACGGGCAGGGCAAGGATGCGGGGCAGGACAACAAGCTGGCCGATACCGCCCTGCAACTACTTTGGGTGCCGGGATGGCAGGTTCTGGGCGGCAGCTATCGCGCGCTGCTGACCCTGCCGCTGATTTCAAACGATCAGAGCCGCGGCGCCCCCTTCCCGCCACCGCTGCAGGGCGACAGCAGCCGGTTCACCCAAGGCAGTGTGGAAATATCACCCATCGGCCTGTCATGGCAGCTGAGCCCCGGCATCTTTGCCAGCGCCGGGATCAGCGTCTTTGCCCCGGTCAGCCGGTTCGACCCGGCAGAAAGCATCAATGGCGGCGGTGATTTCTGGACGATTTCGCCCTCGGTCGGGTTCAGCTATCTGCGCGATGGCTGGAACCTGTCGGCCCATGCCGCCTGGTACACCAGCACCGAAAACGAGACGACCGATTACAAATCGGGGGATGAGATCATGGTGAACCTGACCGCCCTGCGGGATATGGGCGGGTTCAGCCTTGGCCCGGTGGCCTATTGGCGCAAGCAGATCAGCGATGACCGCAACGATGGCGCCTTCTATGGCGGCAGCACCGGGGGGCGGGCCGAACAGATCGGCCTCGGGCTGGGCGTTTCCAGCCGGGTGAACATGGTCGATGTCAATCTGAACATCACCGATGATATCCGCAGCCGCAACACCCTGGGCGGGCCAAGGGTCTGGCTGAACCTCAGCCTGCCGCTGGGGCAGGCGCGCTGAACCTGCTGACGGATGAAGAAAAGCGGGCCTTCTTGACGAAGGCCCGCTTTTTGCTGTGTTATCAGTTTCTTGGCCCGGGCGGATGCGCCGTCAGGCGGCGATCATGATGCCCGCCAGGAAATCGGCCAGCCGGTCATGCGCGGCAAAGGGCAGAACATGGGCCACATGCTGATCCGGGCGCACGACCACCAGACAACCCTGCGCCCGGTCAATGCCGCGCAGATCGAAGATATCGCGCCCGCCGCTGTGATCGGCGCAGAACATCTTTTCATAATCGCGCAGGCCCAGCCTGCCCCGCGCGGGCAGCAGCGTGGCGGGCAGATGTTCCAGCGCCAGATCACGGCTGTTTTGCTGAAAGATCACGCGCAGGTCGATCACCGCATCGACATCCGCCCCCGCTGGCGTGAACCGCGCCACAAGGCCACCATCGGCGCCATAAAGCGCCGTGCAAAGGCGATGAAGCGCCGCGCCCGGATCCATCGGGTTTTCGGCCGGGCAGAAGGCAAAGAGGCGCCAGCGGGCATCGGCGGTGATGGTATGGCCCAGCTCTACCGGCTTGGCATCGGCCAGACGGATCACCGGCGCCGAATGGAACCGCGCCCCGATGGGAAAGCCGGTGGCCAGCGCCTGCGACTCTGCCGTGCCGGTCAGGGCCGAGGGCGGATAGGTGACGGACATGCCGGCCGTATAGCGGCCATGCCGGATGAAATACTGCTGGAACCGGGGCTGCGCCTGCTGCGCGGCGGGGGTGGTATCGGGGCGTTCGCTCATGATGCGGGACCATTCATGATCAAAGCGGATCAGATCCTGCGCCACCGCCTGACGTTCGGCGGAATAGCTGTGCAGCAGATCGGGGGTGCTGCGCCCCTGCAGAACCGCGACCAGCTTCCAGCCCAGATTGAACGCATCGCCCATCGACACGTTCATCCCCTGCCCCGCCTTGGGGCTGNNGGCGCCCCCTGATCCTGCGGCACATCATCGAACCTGTCGGTCAGGCGCTGGCCGATTTCATAGGCCGACCACCAGGCGACCTCTTTCACATCAAAGCTGTAGGGCCGCAGGATGCGCTGCGCCGCCGCGATCAGGTGATCGACCGTCAGGTTGCGGCCTGCGACACGTTCGCCTGCGGCCAGCTTGTCCAGCTCGATATAAAGGCGGACAAGATTGCCGCCTTCGCGCGGGATGATGATGATATTGCCTTCGGTCGCGGACTGGATCAGCGTCTTGCAGCGGATATCGGGAAAATCGGTGACGGCCAGCACATCCATCACGCCCCAGGCCTGATTGGCGCTGTCGCCCACCAGCTCGCGGCCGATGGTGCGGCGCACGGCGCTGCGGGCGCCATCACAGCCGACGACATAGCGCGCCCGCAGCGTGACGGTCTGGCCATCCTGCGCGCCGCCGACATGGCGCAGGGTCACGGTCACCGGATGATCCGCCGCTGCCGGATCGACCGTCAGATCGGCGAGTTCCAGCCCGTAGTCGGGACGCAGCCGTGAGGGGGATTTCGCCATCACCTCCAGATACATGTCATGGATGCGCGCCTGATTGAGGATCATATGGGGCATTTCCGACAGCCCCTCTTCGACATCGCGGATGCGGCCGTTGCGGGTGATCTGGCCGGGCTGGGCGGGATCGGGCTTCCAGAAGGTGGTCTCGTTCACCCAATAGCCTTGCTTCAGCACCTTTTCGGCAAAGCCGAAGGCGTTGAACATCTCCATCGAGCGGCAAGAGATGCCATCGGCCTGCCCCTTTTCCATCGGGCCGGATTTGCGTTCGATGATGCGGGTCTGGATATCGGGAAAGGCCGCCAGCTGCGCCGCCAGCGTCAGGCCTGCGGGGCCACAGCCGACGATCAGCACATCCAGCCGTTCGGGCAGCGGCCCCTGATCGCCCGCACGGCCCGGTGCGGCCGCGTGCCATTCGGGATCGCCGGGGCGAAAGCCGTTCTGGTGATATTGCATGGTCACTCCTCCCTGAAGTGATGGATATAGTATGTTGACTTACTATAACCATTCAGCAAGATGGGCCAATTAAAAAGTATGTCAACGTATTAGTTTGCCGCTATGCTGCACCCGGACCAAGACGAGGGCGCGATGACCGGACCATCCCAGACCACGGCCAGCAGCAGGATGGCGGGCCATCTGATCCGCAGGCTGCACCAGATTTCGACCCAGGTTTTCGGCCAGCATATGGAGGCGGCGGGCCAGGATCTGACGCCGGTGCAATTTGCCGCCCTTGACGCCATTGCGCATTGCCCGGGCATGGATCAGGCGGGGCTGGCGGATGCGATTGCCAAGGACCGCGCCACCATCGGCGCGGTTGTGGACCGGCTGGAACGCAAGGGTCTGGTGATCCGGGTCATCAGCCTGCGCGACAAACGCGCCCGCGAACTGACGCTCAGCGATCAGGGGCAGGCTGTGGTGGCGGCGCTGCTGCCGGTGGTGGCCGGGTTGCAGCGCGACATCCTGCCCGGCCTGACGGAAGAGGAATACCAGCAATTCATCGCATTGGCGATCAAGGCGCAGAATGCCCGCCCGGCGGATGCGGGCAGGCCAAAGCCCGCCCCGGAGGATGCCGGAGCGGGCGAGATGGCGGCAGCGGCGGGNNGGGTTATTCGCCGCGCAGCGCCGCGACATAGGCCGAACCGTTCAGGCCCTGCCCATCCACCTCGGCCACCACCTGTGCGACGACCGGCGCGCTGGCGGCATCGAAGGCGGCGGCGGCATCCGGGGTCAGGGTGATGACCTCTTTGCCTGCCGTCTTGCCGAATTCGGCAAGCCCGGCCTCGGCCCGCGCCAGCCAGGCTGCATTGGCATCCAGCGCCAGCTGGCGGCCCGCATCCTGCACGACCTGTTGCTGATCCCCCGACAGATCCTCGAAGCTGTCGCGGTTCATGATGAGGAAGAAGTTGGAAATCGTGGTATCCATGCCCGTGGTGATATGGTTTGTCACCTCGTTCAGACGGAAGGCCGCAAGGGCGGTGGCGTCGATCATCGCGCCGTCGATCACGCCGGTCTGCATCGCATTATAGATCTCTGACGCGGGCATCGACACCGGCGTGCCGCCCCAGGCGGTGACCACCAGCCCGGCATTGCGCGACGGCACCCGCAGTTTCAGCCCCTGCACATCGGCCAGGCTGCGCACCGGCTTGCTGCCCGTCATCAGCAGGTTGGGGGCGTTGTTCCACAGCCCCAGCAGCACGACGCGGCGGTATTCGGCGGCCAGAAGATCGGTGCTGGCCATGATCTTTTCGGTGCCGGTCTGCGGATCAATCACCCCCGGCAATTCGCTGAGCAGCGTGACCGGAAAGGTGGAGGCGGTATAGCCCGGCAGGCCAAAGGCGATATCGGTCACGTTTTCAACGGCGCGGGTATATTGCTCGGCCGGGCCTGCCCCCAGTTCGCCGCCCATGTAGACCGTCACCGTAACGGCATTGTCGGTGCCTTCGGCGATGGTTTTGGCAAAGGCATCATAGGCCTCGGGCACCACGAAATGGGTGGGTGGCTGGAAATCCGCCAGCTTCAGTTCCTTTGCGGCGGCAGGTGTCAGCATCAGCGCGGCCATGCAGGCGGCGGTCAGGGTCAGTTTCAGCATCGAAGGTTCCTCCCTTGGAATGGGTCTGGTCGGGGTCAGCCGAACATCGTGTTGGGCAGCAGCAGCGCGATGCCCGGAAAGGCGATGATGAGCAGCAGGCAGAGGATCATCGCGATCAGGAACGGGAAGACCCCGCGAAAGATGGTGGCCAGCGGCACGCCATCGGCAACCGACCGGACGACAAAGACATTCAGCCCGACCGGCGGGGTGATCATCCCCATCTCGATCACGATCACGGCGACGACGCCGAACCAGATCGGATCAAAGCCAAGTGCGGTGATGACCGGAAAGACGATGGGGACAGAGATGACCAGCATCGACAGCCCGTCCATGAACATGCCCAGCAGCACATAGGCCAGGATGATGACGAACAGCGTGCCATAGGCCCCCAGCCCCAGGCTGCCCAACCCCTCGCCAATGGCGGCGGGGATGCGGGTGATGGCCAGGAACGGGTTCAGCACATTCGCCCCGATCACCACCGTATACAGCATGGCCGAGGTGGACAGCGTGCTGACCACCGCATCGCGGAACCCCGCAAGGCTGAGCCTGCGGCGCAGGAGGGCCAGCACGATCACCAGCGCCGCGCCCACTGCCGAAGCCTCGACCGGGGTGAAGACGCCGATGTAGATGCCGCCAATCGACGCAAGGATCACCAGAACCAGCGGCCCCGCATCGGCCAGCGCCCGAAACCGGGCGGCCAGCGGCACGGCCTGACCGCGCGGGCCGGCCTTGGGATCGAGCCAGCACATGATCCAGATCGTGGCCATGAACAGCCCGGTCAGCAGCAGCCCGGGCAACACGCCCGCCATGAACAGGCGGCCGATGGATTCCTCGGTCAGGATGGCGTAAAGCACGAAGCCGGTGGAGGGCGGGATCAGAAAGCCCAGGGTGCCGCCTGCCGCGATGGCGCCGGTGGACAGCCGGTCTGAATAGCCAAGCCGTTTCATTTCGGGCAGGGCCACCTTGCCCACGGTGACGGCAGTGGCGACCGAAGATCCGGATACGGCGGCAAAGACCGCGCATCCCATGACCGAAGCGGTGGCCAGCCCGCCCCGGAACCGCCCGACCCAGGCAAAGGCCGCATCATAAAGGCCCCGGCTGAACCCCGCCGCCGCCGAGATATTGCCCAGCAGCACGAACATCGGCACGACGATCAGGCTGTAGCTGGAGACGGCAGAATAGCTTTCGGTCAGCAACATGCCGCCCGCCCCGCGCAACCCCTCCAGATACCAGTAACCGCCGAAGCCCACGGTCAGCATGGCAAAGGCCACGGGCACCCGGATGGCCAGCAGGATCAGCAGGCAGGCGATCCCCACCAGCCCTGTCAGGAATGGTGTCATCACCGGCCCCCCCGACGCAGGATGCCCAGGATCTGGGCCGCAAAGATGACGACGCACAGCCCCGCCCCGGCCGCAAGGATCAGGTAGAAGGGCCAGATCGGCATCCGCAGCATGTTGGTCGCATCGCCCCATTCCCAGGCGTCCAGCACCTTGACCCAGGCGCGTTGCGTCAGGATCGACAGCACGATCCCGGCCAGAAGCCGCGACAGGATATCGCCAGTGAACCGGCCCCAGCGGCCCAGCGTGTTTTCGAACACATCGACCGCGACGTGATCATTGCCGGCCGTGCAATAGGGCAGCGCCGCCATGACAAGCGCCACCGCCGTCAGCTGCACGAATTCGTTCACGCCCAGCAGGGGCGTGCCGAAGGCATAGCGCATCACCACGCCCAGCGTGACGATGACGACGATCGCCAGCAGGCAGACCCCGCCCAGCAGGACAAGGGCCGCCACGATGCGATCCAGCCAGCGCCAGCCGGTTCCGGGAAAATGCGGCGGGGCCGGAATGTCCTGCGCCGCATGGGGTGGCCCGCCGGGCGCGATGTCCGGTTGCAATGATGTCTGTGGCACGTCTGTCTCCTCCCGCCCGGATGTCCTGTGGTGCATCCGGTCTGTCCGCCCTCAAACTAGGGGCGAGCGCCCCGCCCCGGCCAATTCAATCGCGGCGGGGCCAAATAAGTATGGGCTATAGCTGGCCCGGGCCGGGGGCACCGGCCATAGCGCCCGGCCCCTGCGGCGCCCCGGCCAGATCGGCCTCGGCCCGCAGCAGATCCAGCATCAGCGATTGTGCCGCTGTGGGCTGCCAGTTGCGCCGCGTGGTGACGCCGATGGGCCGCAGCGGCCAGTCTGCCGGCACCGCCAGACGGCGGATCAGCCCGTGACGGATTTCGGCCCCCGCCTGCAGATCCGAAATGCAGCCCAGAAAATCGCCCCGCGTCAGCATTTCGCGCATCAAGAGGATCGAGCCCGCCTCGATGATGCTGACCGGCGGCGCGATGCCTGCATCGGCGAACAGCGCATCGAATTGTGCCCGCGCGGGCGTACCCTGCCGGGGCACCACCCATTGATGCCGGGCCAGCTGTGCAGGCGTCAGATCGGCAACCCCGGCCAGCGGGTGATCGTTGCGCGCCAGAATGGCCATACTGTCCTGAAACAGCGGGGTCTGGTCGATATCGGCAATCGGTTGCGGATCGCGCAGGGCGCCCAGAATCAGGTCGATATCGCCGCGCCGCAGCCCGGTCAGCAGTTCATCATAGCGGCCTTCGGCCACCAGAACGGGCTGGATCGGCCGCAGCCTGCGAAAGGCGGCCAGCGCCCCGGGCAGCAGGACAGACCGCGCCATGGGCNNGATCGGCCTCGGCCTGTTCCAGCTCGCGGAAGGCGAGCCGGGCGGCCTGCGCCAGATCACGGGCGGCACGGCTGGCCACCAGACCAAAGGCCGTGCGCTGAAACAGGGCGCGCCCGGCCTCTTGTTCCAGCTGCGAGATCGCGCGGTGCACGGTGGGCTGCGCCAGCCCAAGCTGCCGCGCGGCCAGGGTGAAATTCTCGGTTTCGCAGACGGCGATCAGCGCCGTCAGCTGTGCATGGCTGCCGGTCAGGCACAGCCGGGGCGACAGATCCGCCAGCGGCTGATCCAGCGTATCAAAGGCGCGCCGCGTGCGNNCGCGCGGCGTCGGAAAGAAGCCCTGCCGCGTGCGATCGAACAGCGCGCCCCCGGCCGCCGTCTCCAGCTTGGCAATCGCCTGGGTCACGGCGGGCTGAGTGATGTTCAGACGCGCGGCGGCCAATGTCACCGAGGCCAGATCGCAGACTGCCAGAAACAACCGCAGATGCCTGATATTGCGGGTAATCACAGCCGGGCCAGAACACGGTCCAGCCGCGCCGCCAGATCGGCGGGGCCGGGTTCGGCGCCGGTGGCGGCCAACAGATCCTGCCAGCGGGCGGTGGCCGCGCTCATGCCATCGGGGAGGCCAAGGGCCGCGACAGTGGCCGCAACCTCGCGCATTTCGGCGGCGCGGCGTGNNGGCCCGGCCAGTCGGTGCCCGGATCCGAGGCCTGCAACGAGGCGATGACCTGCGCCTCGACCCCTGCGCGGCGGGCGGCCAGCAGACATTCCGCCGTCAGCGCCTCGATCCCCTTGATCATGACCGAGCGCAGCATCTTGATCGACGACGCCTGCCCCACCTCCGGGCCTGCGATGCGGGGCTGCATGTCCAGCGCCGTCAGCACGGCTACGGCCGCCTGTGCATGGGGGCCGGAAACCAGCAGCGGCACCCGGTGCCGCAGCGGATGCACCGGCGCCATCACCGCCAGATCGACATAGCGCCCGCCCGCTGCCGCGATCACGGTGGCGGCGGCTTGCTTGGTCTGCGGCGCGCAGGAATTGCCATCCAGCCATAAGGTGCCCGGCGCGATGCAGGCGGCGGCGGTTTCCGCGGCCTGCAACGCCTGATCCGCCGTCACCAGACAGAACACCGTGGCAGCCCCGGCCAGCGCGGCAGCGGGATCGGCGCAGCCCGTGACGCCCGTGCAGGCATAGCGCGGCTGCATCCGGTCAGGATCGGCCAGATCATAGGCGCGCATCAGGCCCGCCCGCCCCGGCGGCCAGCCGGTGGCAAAGGCCATCGCCGCTTCACCGAAGCCGATGAATGTGATCCCCGTCCCGCCTGCGCCCATGTTGCCCCCCCTGCCCTGTCGGCCCTGTCTGTATCGCCATGCTGGCACAGCCCAGGGCACGGGGCTACCGGCTATAGCATGAAGTTATGCAAGGGAACGGTGTTCCGAATTGGCCCGCAGCAGCCTGCGTGACAGGTTCGGCGCAACACGATCAAGGAGACCGACCATGTCCACCGGCAAGACTGCCCTTGTCATTTCGGCCCATGCCGCCGATTTCGTCTGGCGCTGCGGCGGGGCCATCGCGCTTCATGCCGCGATGGGCTATCAGGTGACCGTGCTGTGCCTGTCCTTTGGCGAGCGTGGCGAAAGCGCCAAGCTGTGGAAACAGCCGGGCATGACGCTGGACCGCGTGAAGGAGGCCCGCCGCGCCGAGGCCGAGGCCGCGGGCCGCGCGCTTGGCGTACATGACCTGATCTGCATGGATCTGGGCGATTACCCGCTGCATCTGACGGCGGAGGACAAGACCCGCGTCACGAATGTCATCCGCAAGGTGCAGCCGGCCTTCATGCTCAGCCACAGCCAGTATGACCCCTATAACACCGATCATTCCTATGCCACGCAGGTGGCGCTGGAATGCCGGATGATCGCGCAGGCCTGGGGCCACAATCCCGGTGAAAAGGTGCTGGGGGCGCCGCAGCTTTATCTGTTCGAACCGCATCAGACCGAACAGATGGGCTGGAAGCCCGATACCTTCCTCGACATCACCCCGGTCTGGGACAAGAAACGCGCCGCCATCGAATGTATGGAGGGGCAGGAACATCTGTGGGAATATTACACCCGCGTGGCGATGAACCGGGCCAATCACTTCAAGCGAAATTCCGGCGGGCAGGCCAGCGGGCGCGATTGCCACTATGCCGAAGGCTTTCAGTCTGTCTTCCCGCGCACCGTGGATGAATTGTGACGCCCCGGCCAGAAGGACAGACCGCATGACGATGCCCACCAACCCCAGCTTCGATATCGCGCATCTGGCGCATGTCGAGATGCTGACCGACAGGTTCGAGGAAAGTCTGGATTTTTTCACCCGCGTCTACGGGCTGAAACTGTCCAGCCAGGATGCAGACAGCGCCTATCTGCGCGCCTGGGACGATTACGAACATGCCTCGCTGAAACTGACGCGGGCCGACAGAACCGGCGTCGGCCATGTGGCCTATCGGGCGGCCAGCCCGGAGGCACTGGCGCGGCGGGTGCAGATCATCGAGGCATCAGGCTACAAGGTTCCNNGACAGCCATGGCCGCGCCTTCCGCTTTGAAGATCCGTTCGGCCATGTGTTCGAAATCTACTATGACACCGTCTGGTATCGCCCGCAGCAGGAGGCCGAGCGGGCGGCGCTGAAGAATACCGCCAGCGCCTTTGCCGGGGCCGCGCCCCGCAGGCTGGACCATATCAACCTGCTGGCCAGCGATGTGACCCAGTTCCGCGATTTCATGCAGACCTGTCTGGGCGCGCGGGTGACCGAAATGATCCAGCTGGACAATGGCCGCATCGGCGGGTGCTGGTTCACCATCAACAACAAGACCTATGATCTGGCCTGCACCGAGGAACATGGCCGGGGCCGCGCCCGTCTGCATCATGTCACCTATGCCACCGATCAGCGCGAGGATATCCTGCGCGCGGCAGATATCTTTCTGCAGAACGGCGTCCATATCGAGACCGGCCCCCACAAGCACGCCATTCAGGGCACCTTCTTCCTGTATGTCTGGGAACCTGCCGGCAACCGGGTCGAGCTGGCCAATGCCGGCGCGCGGCTGATCCTGGCGCCCGACTGGCAGCCGGTCATCTGGACAGAGGCAGACCGCAGGAAGGGGCAGGCCTGGGGCCTGAAGACCATCGAAAGTTTTCACACGCACGGAACGCCTCCGGCACAGGCAGGGGATTGAACCATGGCCGTCGTCATCCAGACCATTCCACGCGCCGATCAGGCGGTGATCGACGGGCTTGCCCGGGCCGGCACCGCAACCGTCCACGAGGCGCAGGGCCGCACCGGCTGTCTGTCCAGCCGCCTGCGCCCGATCCAGACCGGCGCGCGCATCGCCGGATCCGCCATCACGATCAGCGCCCCGCCGGGCGACAACTGGATGCTGCATGTTGCCATCGAACAGCTGCGCCCCGGCGATATTCTGGTGCTGGCCCCCACCTCGCCCTGCGACAACGGCTATTTCGGCGATCTGCTGGCCACCAGCGCCATGGCGCGCGGCTGTCGCGGGCTGGTGATTGATGCGGGCGTGCGCGATGTGGCCGATCTGAACCAGATGGGCTTTCCGGTCTGGTCCAGCGCCATCAGCGCGCAGGGCACGGTGAAGGAAACGCTGGGGTCGGTGAATGTGCCGGTCATCTGCGGCGGGCAGGCGATCAATGCGGGCGATGTCATCGTTGCCGATGATGACGGTGTCTGTGTGGTGCCCTGCGCCGATGCCGCCCGAGTGCTGGCCGCAGCCGAAACGCGCATCGCCGCCGAAGAGGCCAAGCGCCTGCGCCTTGCCGCGGGCGAGCTGGGGCTGGATATCTACAACATGCGCCAGCGGCTGCGCGACAAGGGGCTGATCTATGTCTGACCCGGTGCAGGACGGCATCCCCTGCCTGTGGATGCGCGGCGGCACGTCCAAGGGCGCGTATTTTCTGGCCGCCGATCTGCCCACCGATCCCGCCGCCCGCGATGCGCTGCTGCTGCGGATCATGGGCAGCCCCGATCCCAACCAGATCGACGGGATCGGCGGCGGCGATCCGCTGACCTCCAAGGTCGCCGTGCTTTCGCCGGCATCCCGGGCGGATGCGGATGTGGATTATCTGTTCCTGCAGGTCTTTGTCGATGAAGCGCGCGTTTCGGGCGCCCAGGCCTGCGGCAATATTCTGGCCGGGGTCGGACCGGCGGCCATCGAATACGGCCTGGTTCCGGCGCAGGATGGCATCACCCCGGTGCGTATCCACATGCTGAACACCGGCGAGGTGGCGCGGGCACAGATCTGCACGCCAGACGGCAAGGTGTCTTACAGCGGCAGCGCCACCATTGACGGCGTGCCCGGCACGGCGGCCCCCGTCGCGCTGATGTTTCAGGGCATCGAGGGGTCGGTCTGCGGGGCGCTTTTGCCCAGCGGGCGGGTGCTGGATGTGATCGACGGGATCGACTGCACCCTGATCGACAACGGGATGCCCTGCATCCTGCTGCGCGCCGGCGATCTTGGCCTGACCGGGCAGGAAAGCCGCGAGGTGCTGGATGCCGACAGCGCCCTGAAAGCCCGGCTGGAGTCTATCCGCCTGCAGGCAGGCCCGCTGATGAACCTGGGCGATGTGGCGGCAAAATCGGTGCCCAAGATCACGCTGGTCTCTGCGCCGGTGCAGGGCGGGGTGATCGGCACCCGCAGCTTCATACCGCATCGCTGCCATGCCTCCATCGGTGTCTTTGCCGCCGTCACCGTGGCCACCGCCTGCACCCTGCCCGGGTCGACCGCCTTTGCCCTGGCCTGCCTGCCTGCGGACAACCGCTTTGCCATCGAACATCCGGGCGGCGCGGCCGAAGTCTTGCTGGAACAGGATGCGACCGGGCGGGTGACCGGCGCTGGTTCGCTGCGCACCGCGCGCAAGCTGATGAGCGGCCGGGTCTTCGCCTGAGCCTTCGGCGGCGGGGGCGCAGCCACGCCCCTGCCGGATCAGATCACATAGCCCTCCAGCGTCGAGGGATGGAACAGCTGTTCCACCGGCACCTGCTGCGCCGACAGGCCCTGCTGGTGATGCACCTTGGTGAAATATTCCAGCACATGGCGGTTGGGGGCCAGACCATAGGGCCAGAAATCCGCCCCCATCAGATCCACGGCGCTGCGCAGCTGTTCTTCGACAAAGGGCAGGGTGATCTTGGTGGCCGAGGTTTCCGACAGCTGTTCCAGCGCCAGCGCCTTCGATTGCACGAATCCCTTGTAAACCGCCATCGGCAGCCAGGGATGCGCCTCTGCCAGCGTCTTGCGGATGCCGATCACATGCATGATCGGAAACATCCGGGTCTTGCGGTAAAACGCCTGCGCCTCGGCGGTGGGATCGGCAAAGAGCCACCGCAGATCTGGGTTGTCCGGGGTAAAGCTGGTGGGGGCACGCGGGCCGATGAAGGCGTCTATCTCACCCGCCGCCAGCATGTCGCGCAGGGTCTGGGTCGGGCCGATATCCTCGACCCCCACACCTTCGGGCAGGGCAAGCGCCACCTTCTCCACCCGGCCCGGCTCTTCCAGCCCGCCGCGCACCCAGTGGATATCCTGCATCGCCACGCCGTATTCATCCTGCAGCAGGGCGCGGATCCAGACACAGGCCGTCAGCTGCCATTCGGGGATGCCGACGCGCCGCCCTTTCAGCTGTGCGGGATGGGTGATGCCACTGTCGCTGCGCACGATGATGCCGGTATGGCGGAAGGCGCGCGACACAAAGGCCGGGATCGCGACATAGGGCGCATCGCCCCGCGCCGTGCGCAACGTATGCGAGGACAGCGACAGTTCGCAGATATCAAAGGCCTCGTGCCGCATGGCGCGGAAGAACATCTCTTCCGGGGTCAGCATCATCACCACCGGATCGACCCCGTCGATCTTGGCGCGGCCATCGCGCAGCGGGCGGTTGCGATCATAATCGCCAATGGCAACAGATAGTTGCATCACTTCTTCTCTCCTGCATGGCGGTTGAGCGAGGCCACCATCGCCGGGGTATAGCCCGGCTCCACCCGCACATCGACAACGGCAACCCCGCCCGCTTCCACATGGGCCAGGGCTTCGGCCAGCACGGCGGGCAGCTGATCGGCCGAGGTGACGGGGCCGAACCCCCTGGCGCCCTGGGCTTCGGCAATCCCGGCCAGGCTGATTTCGGGATCATCCATCCGCATCCCGATCCATTTGTTTTCCACCGGGCGGCCTCGCATCCGGGCCACCCGCTCCTGATGCACTTCGTCATTGAAGAAGGACTGGTTGTTGGCCACCAGATAGAGCAGCGGAATACGGTAATGCACCGCCGTCCAGATCGCGGTGACGCCCATCAGGAAATCACCGTCCCCGCCCACACAGACCGGCAGCCGCCCGGTGCCCTTCAGCGCCAGCGCCGCCCCCACGGCAATGCCCGGCCCGCCGCCGATGCCGCCGCCGCCGTCAGATCCCAGAAAATCCAGCGGATGGGTGAAATGCCAGAAGGCGCCATCCCAGCCCAGCGGCAGATGCACGAAGGACACTGCATGGCCCGCCGTCACCTGCGCCAGCGCCTGCGCCAGCTGGCCCATGACGATCGGCCCCGCCGTCAGCGCGGGCAGGTCGGGCGCCGGTTTGCGTGCGGTGATCGCCGGGGCCGGGCCAAGCGCGGCACACAGCGCCGGCAGCACCTGATCGGGATCGGCCGACAGCATCACATCCACCACCGGCAGTGCCTGATAATCCATGTTCCAGCCGCGATGCAGCAGATGATCCTGCGAAATCTGGATGACCTTCGCCGTCACCTTGCCGCCTTCGAAGGCCGCGTCCAGCGTGCCGCCCAGATCCACCCAGTCCAGCGACAGGATGACATCCGCCGCCGCAATCGCCGCGCGGGATTCGGGAATGGCATAGATGCCCGGCGCCCCGGCATGAAGCGGGTGATCGGTGGGAAAACTGGCGCCGATCTTCAGATCGGTCACCACCTTTGCCCCCAGCGCCTCGGCAAGCTGCACCCGCAGCGCCCAGGCCGCCGGATCGCGCGAGGCGCGGCCCGCCAGGATCACCGGCGCCGCTGCCGCCTGCAGCATGGCGGCAATCGCCGCAATCTGCCCGGCATCCGCCCCCGCCGCCACCGCAGGCCTGAAGCGCGCGGCCTCGATCGGGGCGGGCACCTTCCCCAGCTCGGCCTCTTGCAGGCCCGCATCCAGATTCACATAAACCGGCCCCATCGGCGCGGTATTGGCGATCCAGTCGGCGCGCAGGATGGATTCGCGCGCGGCCAGCGCCGATCCGGGCTGATCGTCCCATTTGGTGTAATCGCGCACCAGCGCGCCCTGATCGCGCGAGGTATGGATCCATTCGATCCAGGGGCGGCGCTTGGCGGCATCCATCGGCCCGGTCGCCCCCAGCAGCAGCACCGGCATCCGGTCGCACCAGGCGTTGAACACGGCCATGGTGGCATGCATCAGCCCGACATTGGAATGGGCCACCGCCGCCATCGCCTTGCCCGTCACCCTGCGCGCCGCAGGCCTTGATGCGCGCGGCTATCCGCTGGATGTGGCCGATCCGCAGGCGATCCGCGCCACGATCGCCGCCGTGGCGGCGGATTTCGGCGGGATCGACATTCTGGTGAATTGCGCAGGCATCCTGCCGCGTGTGAACGGCGAAAATCCCACGGTGGAAACCATGCCGCTGGAGATCTGGAACCAGACCCTGGCCGTCAACCTGACCGGGCCGTTCCTGATGGCGCAGGCCTGTGTGCCTTGGATGAAACGCGGCGGCTGGGGGCGGATCATCACCATTTCCTCGCGGGCGGCGCGGATGCGGACCTTTGGCAATGCGCATTATTCGGCGTCGAAATCCGGCCTTTCCGGCCTGCATCGCATTCTGGCAGGCGAGGTTGGCCCGCATGGCATCACGGTGAACTGCATCGCCCCCTCGCGCGTGGAGACAGAGCTGAACAAGGGCATGGTCGGGGGGGCGGCCACATTGCAGGCGGCGCTGAAGGAAACACCGGTGGGCCGCATCGGCCAGCCCGAAGACATTGCCGCCGCCGTGGCCTATCTGGCCTCGGACAGCGCGGGTTTTGTCAACGGCGCCATTCTGGATATCACCGGCGGATCTTTCATGCCCTGATTGCAGCGCGGCCGCATGGCAGGATCAAAGGGCCGGCCGCCGTGCCGGCCCTTTGCATGGCCTCATTCGATGCGGATGCCCGCCTTGGCGGCGATTTCGGCCATCAGCACATCATCGCTTTCCATCCGGGCGACCAGATCCTGCGGCGTGCCGGTGGCCACGAACAGCCCACTGGCCGCCAGCCCCTCCAGAACCTTGGGTTCGGCCATCACCTGGGCCAGCATCCCGTTCAGCTCTGCCACAACGGACTCCGGCAGGCCCTTCGGCCCGTGCAGCCCGAACCAGTTGCTGATGCCTTCCAGCCCGGTGATGCCCTCTTCCAGGCTGGTGGGCAGATCGGGGAACAGCGCCTGCCGCTCTGTGCCTGCCACGAACAGCGGGCGCAGGGTGCCCGCCGCGATCTGCTGGGCCAGAACGGCGGCGCCTGCGATGCCCAGCTGCGTCTGATTGGCCAGAAGATCGTTCAGCCGCATCCCGGCATTGGCATATTGCACCACAACCATTTCCGTGCCGGTTTGCTGCTGGAACAGCGCGCCTGACAGATGGATGCCGCCGCCGGTGCCGGTTGCGCCGTAATTCACCTTGCCCGGCTGGGCCTTCAGCAGGTCGATGAATTCGCGCGTCGTGCGGGCGGGCACATCCTTGTGCACGGCATAGATGAAGGCCCCGTCGCAGGCCATGCCGATATGGCCCAGATCGGCCAGCAGGCTTGGCGGTTTGGTCACGCTGGCCACATGGGTGGCAATCGCCGCCGCGCTGGACACCAGCAGGGTGTGGCCATCCGGCTCTGCCTGTGAGACCAGCCCCACAGCCAGGGTGGTGGCGCCGCCGGGGCGGTTTTCAACCACCACGGGCTGGCCCAGCAGCGGTTCCAGATGGGCCGCGATCAGCCGGCCGACCAGATCATTGGTGCCCGCCGCCGCCGTGCCGACAAACAGCCGCACCGGCTTGGTCGCATAGCTTTTGGCATGAAGGATCGCGGGCGCACAGAGCATGGTGGCCGCGGCCATGCCGGTGCCCAGCAGCCCGCGCCGCGTGATGGTGGCCTGTGGAATGGATGCCCGTTCAATGGATGCCTTCGTCAAATCAAGTCCTCCCCTGGTTCAAGCTGCCCGGCGCCGCGTGCCGGATGGTTCCTCCCTCGGATCGCGGCGGGTGGGGGGATGATGCAGAACGCCGGGTCCGGGCATCCAATACCGTTTATGCACCGCTGCCCCCCGCCTGCCGGTCTGGCAGCGGTATCAGCCCGGGCCAACCAGAACGTGACCCAACCAGAGCGTGAAATGTTCCGGTTGCCAGACCGAATGCGGCGGTGTAGGCAATGCGCGTCGGTTTCCACATGGAATTGAAAGGGAATCCGTCGTGGGCGCAAGCCTGCGAACCGGAACTGCCCCCGCAACTGTAGGCGGCGAGAGGTCAGCGAAACAGCCACTGTGACACTGTCATGGGAAGGCCGCTGCCCTTGATGACCCGCCAGTCAGGAGACCTGCCGACAGGCAACAGAAACGCGGCCCGGGCGGGGTGTCCGGGGAGGTGTCGGATGAAACATGTTCAAGGGTGCCCTGTGGCGCCCGCATCAGCCAGATTGCGCGCGCCAGCGCCGGTCAGCCATTCGGGTGACATTCCCTTCCTGTCTTCGGTCGCAACCCATACCGGAGACAGCAGATGTTTACCAAATCCCTGACGACAGCCCTTCTGGGGGCTTCATGGCTGGCGCTGGCCCAACCCAGCCTGGCCGAAACCGCCTATCCGCTGCACCTGACGAATTGCGGTGTCGATCTGGTCTTTGACAAGGCCCCCGAAAGCGCCGTGACCGTGGGGCAGGCCGCGACCGAAATTCTGTATGCGCTGGGGCTGGGCGACAAGGTTCGTGGCACCTCGGTCTGGTTCACCGATGTCCTGCCCGAATTTGCCGCGCTGAATGCATCGGTGGAACGGCTGTCGGACAATGATCCCAGCTTTGAATCCGTGGTGGCCAAGCGGCCCGGTCTGGTGGCCGTGCAATATGAATGGCATGTCGGCCCGCAGGGCATCGTGGCCACGCGCGATCAGTTCGCGGATGTGGGCATCCCCACCTATACGCTGCCGGCCGATTGCGTGGGCAAGGACAATACCTCTGGCTCTGACGGGACGCGGACGGCGATGTACAGCCTGGACAGCCTGTATCTGGGGGTGGCCGAGCTGGCGCAGATCTTCAACATCCCCGAACGGGGCGATGCCCTGATTGCCGATCTGAAAGCGCGCGAGGCGGCGGCGATCGCCAAGGCGAGGGATCTGGCGCTGGCCGATGCCTCGGCGGTTTTCTGGTTCTCTTCGGCGGAAATGGATATTGATCCCTATGTGGCGGGCAATGGCGGGGCGCCGGCCTTCATGATGGCGGCCCTGGGCCTGCGGAACGTGATCGACAGCGCCGAGGAATGGCCGACCGTCAGCTGGGAAACCATTGCCCGGTCCAACCCCACGGTGATCGTGGTGGCCCGGATGGAGCGCCGCCGGTTTCTGGCGGATGATGTTGAAAAGAAGCTGGAATTCCTGAAGACAGATCCGGTGGCCAGCCAGATGGATGCGGTGAAGAACGGCCGGATCGTGATCCTGGATGCCCATGGCATGGACCCGTCGATCCGCAATATCGCCGCGCTGGAAGTGCTGGCCGATGCGCTGGCGGGCTTTGGCCTGAAATGAGGGCAGCGGCACGCCCCGGCCCGTTGATGCGCCCGCTTGTCCTGTGGGGCGTGCCGGGGTTTGCCGCACTGGCGGTGGCGATCCTGGCCGGGGTCGTCATCGGGGAAACGCCGCTGCCCTTCGGCATGGTGGCGGCGGTCTTTGCCAATCACCTGCTGGAGGCGGGCCATGTGGTGGACCCGATCGACGCGGGCATCATCTGGAACTACCGGCTGCCGCGCACGCTGGTGGCGGCGGCCTGCGGCGCGGGGCTGGCGCTGTCGGGCGTGGTGCTGCAGGCCATCGTGCGCAATGCGCTGGCCGATCCCTATCTGCTGGGCGTATCGGCCGGGGCCTCGACCGGGGCGGTGGCGGTCACCATCCTGGGGCTGGGGGGCGGGATGATCGGCATTTCCACCGGGGCCTTTGTCGGGGCGACGCTGGCCTTTGCGCTGGTGGCGGCGCTGGCGCGGGCGGCGGGGGGCGGATCGGCGCAGCTGGTGCTGGCCGGGATTGCCGGTTCGCAGCTGTTCAACGCGCTGACCTCTTTCTTCATCGCCAAATCCGCCAATGCCGAACAGGCGCGCGGGATCATCTACTGGCTGCTGGGCAATCTGTCGGGGGTGCGCTGGCCGGATGTCAGCCTGGCGCTGCCTGTGGTGGCCTGCGGTTTTGTGATCTGCCTGTGGTTCGTGCGGGCGCTGGATGCCTTTACCTTTGGCACATCTTCGGCGGCATCGCTGGGCATATCGGTGCGGCGCGTGCAGGTGGTGCTGATCGGCATGACCACATTGATGACGGCCACGATGGTCAGCCTTGTCGGCTCCATCGGGTTTGTCGGGCTGGTGATCCCCCATGCCATGCGGTTTCTGACCGGCCCCGGCCATGCCCGGCTGATCCCCGCCTCGGCCCTGGCGGGGGCGGTGTTCCTGATTGCCGCCGATGTCACCTCGCGCATCATCATTCCGGGTCAGGTGGTGCCGATCGGCGTTGTGACCGCCCTTGTCGGCGCGCCGGGTTTTGCGCTGATCCTGATCCACAACCGGAGCCGGGCATGAAACTTTCCGCAGCCGGCCTGGGATGGCAGGCGGGCCACCGCATGATCGTTGAGGGCGTTTCCGTCGAGATTGCGGCGGGCGAGACCTTCGGTCTGGTCGGCCCCAATGGGTCGGGCAAATCCACGCTGCTGCGGCTGATGGCGGGGCTGCTGCCGCGCCCGCAGGGTGTGGTGCAGCTGGATGGCACCCCGCTGACCAGCCTGCCCCGGCGCGAGATCGCCCGGCGCATCGCCTTTGTCGAACAGCAGGCCGAAACCACCGAAGCCCTGCGCGCGCGGGATGTGGTGGCGCTTGGCCGCACGCCCTGGCTTTCGGCGCTGGCGCCCTTCGGGGCGGCAGATGTCGGGATCGTGGCAGCGAGCCTGCGCCAGGTGGGGATGGAGGACATGGCGCTGCGCGCCTGGTCCACCCTGTCGGGGGGCGAACGGCAGCGGGTGCAGATCGCCCGCGCGCTGGCGCAACAGCCCCGGCTGCTGGTGCTGGATGAACCGACCAACCACCTGGATATTCACCATCAGCTTGCGCTGCTGCGGCTGATCAGCCGGCTGCCGGTCACCGTGGTTCTGGCGCTGCATGATCTCAATCAGGCGATGGGCTGCGACAGGCTGGGCGTGATGGAGGCGGGCCGGATGGTGGCCTGCGGCCCGCCTGCCAGGGTTCTGACCCCCGACCGGCTGATGAATATCTTCCGGGTGCGCGCCACGCGGCTGAAAGACCCCGATGATGGCGCCTCGCTGTTCCGCTTTCACTGCCTTGAGGATTGACCGATGAAATTCACCCTCGTCGCCCTGCTGCTGGCTGCCGCGACGCCCGCGCTGGCCGAAACCCATGAGGTGCGGATGTACAACCGCAGCGAAAGCGGCGCCATGCTCTATGACCCGGCCTTCCTGCGGATCGCGCCGGGCGATTCCGTCCGCTTCATCCCCGAACAGCCCAGCCATAACGCGGCCACCATCGCGGGCATGA
>DOMY01000187.1 GCA_003509785.1 Gemmobacter sp. | reverse complement strand
GGCAAGCTCGCCGAGGGCAGCCGCACGGCGGTCGGCGGTTCGCTGCTGGCGGCGATGAACACCGCGTCGGAATTCGGCTTCGGCGCGGTGATCGCCTCTCTGCCGGGCTTCATCGTGGTAGCCGATGCCCTCTCGGCGATTCCCAACCCGCTGCTCAACGAAGCCATCACCTTCAACCTGCTGGCCGGCATCACCGGCTCGGCCTCCGGCGGCATGAGCATCGCCCTGGCCGCAATGGCCGACAGCTTCGTCGCCGCCGCCAACGCCGCGCAGATTCCGCTGGAAGTGCTGCACCGGGTCGCCTCGATGGCCTCCGGCGGGCTCGACACCCTGCCGCACAACGGCGCGGTGATCACCCTGCTGGCGGTCACCGGGCTGACCCGCAGTCATATGCCCCGGCTTGTCGAAGGGTCGGAGGTTTCAGGCCAGTTGCGCGCGGCGCTGGCTGCGCGCTGGGGCCTGCCTGCGGATGTGGTGATCGCGGGCGGCGGTGGCGACAATGCAGCCTCTGGTGTGGGCGTGGGTGTGGTGAAGGCGGGCGATGCCTTTGTCAGCCTTGGCACTTCGGGCGTGCTGTTTGCCGCGAATGACGGGTATCAGCCTGCGCCGGAAACCGCGGTGCACACGTTCTGCCATGCGCTGCCAGGCACCTGGCATCAGATGGGGGTCATTCTGGCCGCCACTGATGCGCTGAACTGGTATGGCCGTTTCGTGGGGCAGGATGCTGCCACGCTGACGGGCGAGCTTTCTGCGCTGCAGGCGCCGGGCAAGACGCTGTTCCTGCCCTATCTGGGTGGCGAGCGTACCCCGTTGAACGATGCTGCTATCCGCGGTGCCTTTACCGGGCTGGAACATGCCACCGACCGCGCGGCAGGCACCCGTGCGGTGCTGGAGGGCGTGACCTTCGCCTTCCGCGATTGCCGCGATGCGCTGGCCGCCACCGGCACGTGGCTGGAGCGTCTGATTGCCGTGGGCGGAGGCTCGCGGTCTGACTACTGGCTGCAGGCCATTGCCACGGCGCTGAATGTGCCGGTGCTGGTGCCCAAGGCAGGTGATTTCGGCGGGGCCTTCGGCGCTGCCCGTCTGGCCCTGATGGCGGCGACTGGTGCCGGCGCCGAGGTGGCCACCCTTCCCCCCATCGCGCGCAGCATCGAACCCGTTGCCGCGCTGACTGATTCATTCGACGCGGGCCATGCCCGGTTCCGCGCTGCCCAATCCGCTATCCGAGGACTGAAATGACCGATTTCTTCAAAGGCATCCCGCAGATCAAATACGAGGGGCCTGCTTCTGCCAATGAATATGCCTTCCGCCACTATAACCCGGACGAGGTGATCCTGGGCAAGCGGATGGAAGATCACATGCGCTTTGCGGTGGCCTACTGGCACAGCTTTGCCTGGCCGGGCGGCGATCCGTTCGGCGGCCAGACCTTTGACCGGCCGTGGTTCGGCGACAGCATGGCGCTGGCCAAGCTGAAGGCCGATGTGGCGTTCGAGATGTTCGACATCCTGGGTG
This sequence comes from Gemmobacter sp., assembly GCA_003509785.1. Lineage (GTDB taxonomy): Bacteria > Pseudomonadota > Alphaproteobacteria > Rhodobacterales > Rhodobacteraceae > Gemmobacter. Next base: position 70,602 of record DOMY01000187.1, on the reverse strand, counting down.
CGCCCTTCTACTGCTTCCACGATGCCGATGCCCGCCCCGAAGGCGCGACCTTTGCCGAAAGCCTGCGCAATCTGCAGGAAATTGTTGATTACCTTGGTGAAAAGCAGGCCAGCCACAAGACGCAGCTTCTGTGGGGCACCGCGAACATGTTCAGCCACAAGCGCTGGATGTCGGGCGCTGCCACCAACCCCGATCCGGATGTCTACGCCTATGCCGCCGCCAATGTGAAGGCGAACATGGATGCCACGCACAAGCTGGGCGGGGCGAACTATGTGCTCTGGGGCGGACGCGAAGGCTATGAAACCCTGCTGAACACCGATCTGAAAGCAGAGCGTGAACATGCCGGCCGCTTCCTGCAGCAAGTGGTCGAATACAAGCACAAGATCGGCTTCAAGGGCGCCATCCTGATCGAGCCGAAGCCGCAGGAACCCAGCAAGCATCAGTATGACTACGATGTGGCCACGGTTTACGGCTTCCTCGTGCAGTTCGGGCTGGAAAAAGAAGTTCAGGTGAACATCGAACAGGGCCACGCCATCCTGGCCGGCCATTCGTTCGAACATGAAATCGCGCTGGCTTCGGCGCTGGGGATCTTCGGTTCGATCGACATGAACCGCAACGATTACCAGTCGGGCTGGGATACGGACCAGTTCCCGAACAACCACGCCGAAAAGGCGCTCGCCTTCTATGAGATCCTGCGTGCGGGCGGCTATACCACTGGCGGCACCAATTTCGATGCCAAGGTGCGCCGCCAGAGCCTGGATCCCGAAGACCTGATCCTTGCCCATGTCGGCGGTATGGATACCTGCGCCCGCGCCCTGAAAGCCGCCGCCGCCTGTCTGGAGGATGGCGGGCTGGAGAAGGCCCGTGACGACCGCTATGCCGGCTGGGGCAGCGATGCCGCAAAGGCCATGCTGGCAGGTGATCTGGAACAGGCCGCCGCCCGCGTGACCGCCGAAGGGCTGGAGCCACAGCCGAAATCCGGTCGGCAAGAGCGGCTGGAAAACCTGTGGAACCGCTTCATCTGAAGCCAGGCCCGGGCAGCATTGCGCTGCCCGGGCATCAGAACCTTGCGGTTGGCCTTTGATCCGCCCTAGTCTGCCGACAGGGCGCCGCAGCGCAGCAAGATGGATCAATGAGGGCCAGCCGATGCAGATAGACGAAAGCGTATTCATTGCAGCCCCGGTGCCTGCCGTCTGGCAATGCCTGATGAACAATGCAGTGCTGCGCGAATGTCTGCCTGGCTGTTCCAGCTTGGAGCGCAAGCCTGAAGGCGGCATGACGGCAAGTTTCGATTTCAACTTTGCCTTCCTGCAGAAAAGCTTCACCGCCCATCTTGGCCGCCGGAACGTTGAAAAACAGGCGCGCATCACCTTTGTTGGCCGCATCGGGGCAAAACACAGTGGTCAGGCGGATCTTGTTCTGCTGCCCGAAGGTGAAGGCACCCGGCTGACCAGCCGCATCATGGCGGATATGCGCTTTGGCAAATCGCGTCTGGGCGCCTTTGTCGTGAAGAACGCAGCCAACAAGATCATCGCGGATTTCCATGATCGTCTGGCGGCGGCCGCCGCCAAGGTGGCCTGAGCCTTTTCGGCCGGGCGCTTACGGATTGGAAAGGTTCGGCTCCTAAGCTGCAGGTCGCCCCTGCATCTGCGGAGAAACCGAACCGATGCCTGATCTGCCGATTCGTCTGGCTGTGGCCCTGATTGCCCTTTGGCCCGGGGCTTGCTTTGCCTTGCCTGCCGATCTGTGTGATCGGGCGGCAGAACGCGCAGCGCGGGCCAGTGGCATACCGCCTGAAATTCTGCTGGCGCTGACCCGCACGGAAACCGGGCGCGATGGGCCACGCGGTTTTGATCCCTGGCCCTGGGCTGTCAACCACGCAGGGCAGGGCCATTGGTTCGATACTGCCGCGCTGGCCGAGGCTTATGTGGCAGAACAGATCGGCCAGGGTGCCGGAAACCTTGATATCGGCTGTTTTCAGCTGAACTATCGCTGGCACGGCGCGGCCTTCGCTTCACTGGCCGACATGTTCGATCCTGACCGCAACGCCACCTATGCGGCGGATTATCTGGCCAGCCATTATCAGCGGACGGGGGATTGGATCGCCGCCGCTGGTGCCTATCACTCTGCAACCGAAGCCTATGCCACGCGGTATATGGCAAGGTTTTCCGACATTCTTGATAGCTTGTCACCCATCCGTCTGGCTGCGGCGCTGCCGCAGGATACGGGGGGCGCCTTGCGGCAGAACCGCTATCCCTTGCTGGCGGGGGGGCAGGGTGCGGGGGGATCGCTGGTGCCGCGCAGCACGGGCGGGGCTGCCCTGTTTGGGGGGCGCCTGCCATGATCCTGCGCTTTTTGCCCCGGCCCACCGTGCTGCTGGCCAGCGGGTTGATGGCCGTGATCGCCATGATGATCCTGCCGGTGCCCACATGGCTGCTGGATATCGGGCTGGCGGCCTCTTTCGCGCTGGCCATCCTGATGTTTACGGTCACCCTGTTTGTGGATCGGCCGCTGGAATTCTCGGCCTTTCCCACCATCCTTCTGGCCTCGTTGCTGCTGCGGCTGGCGCTGAACGTATCTTCGACAAAGCTCATCATCGGTGAGGGCCACACCGGCACCGATGCCGCAGGCCATGTGATCGAAGGTTTCGCCAATTTCATCATGGGCGGCAATCTGCTGCTGGGTATTGTGGTGTTCTGCGTGCTGCTGATCGTGAATTTCATGGTCATCACCAAGGGGGCCGGCCGCATGGCAGAGGTTGGCGCCCGCTTTGCCCTTGACGGGATGCCGGGGCGGCAGCTGGCGATTGATGCTGATATGGCGGCAGGTGCCATCACCCATGCCGAAGCCAAGGCGCGGCGCGAGATGGAGCTGGCGGAAACCAACTTCTTCGGGTCACTGGATGGCGCATCGAAATTCGTGAAGGGCGATGCCGTGGCCGGGCTGCTCATCACGCTGCTAAACATCGTCATGGGCCTTGTGATGGGCGTGGCCATCCATGGGATGCCATTGGCGCAAGCTTTTGAAACCTATGCCATCCTGACGGTGGGCGACGGTCTGGTAAGCCAGATCCCGGCTGTCGTCATCTCGGTCGCGGCGGCCTTGCTGCTGGCGCGTGGCGGGTCGAAGGGGGCGGTTGACGTATCGTTCTTTCGCCAGCTGGGGCACTATCCTGCGGCGCTTGCCACGGTGGCCGGGCTGCTGCTGCTGTTTGCGCTGGTGCCGGGCTTGCCGTTTCTGCCCTTCATCTGTGCCTCTGCCGGTCTGGGATATGCGGCTTGGCGTGGGGCCCGCCGTCCCGCCGACAATCCGGAGCCTTTGCAGGCAGAGGCGCCGCCCGCCAACCGCCCACTAGGCGATCTGCTGGATTTTGACGAGATTCACATCGAATTTGCACCAGATCTGGTGGCGATGGTATTGGATCCGGCCACAGGGCTGGATGCCCGCATCCAGAGTATGCGCAGCCATATCGCCACAACCTTCGGCCTGATCCTGCCTGAAATCCGGTTGACGGATGATGCCCTGCTGCCCCCCAGCAGCTATCGTATCCGTCTGCAGGGGGTGGAACGTGTCCGCAACCGGCTGATGCCGGATCGTGTGTTGGTGCTGCTGGCCGATGGGATCGCGCCGCCACCAGGTGTCGAGGTGCGCGAGCCTGTCTATGGCGCCCCGGCGCGCTGGATTTCGCCAGATGATCAGGAGGATGCGGCGCTGGCAGGGCTCACCACCGTGACAGCGCCAGAGGTTCTGGCGACCCATCTGCTGGAAATCCTGAAGGCGAACCTGGGCCGTTTGCTGACCCTGCGCAGCCTGCGCCGCCTGCTGGACGAATTTGTTGCCGTTTCCGACACGCGCCGGGCCGAGGCAAACCGCCGCCTGCTGGAAGAGCTGGTGCCCGAAAAAGTACCCGTTGATCTGCTGCTTGCCGTCTTGCGCCTGTTGCTGGAAGAACGGGTCTCGATCCGCAATCTGCCGCTGGTGCTTGAAGCCATTGCCGAAGGTCGCGGCCTTGGCCCGCCCGAGGCGGTCTGCGACCATGTGCGCCAGCGGCTGGGCTTTCAACTGGTGGCCGAACTGAAACGCGAAGATGGCACCATCCCGCTGATCCAGCTGGCGCCAGAATGGGAAAAGACCTTCGCCACCTATCAGATCGACGGCGCGCGGGATGTTGCCCTACCACCAGAGCTGTTCGGCAAACTGGCCTCCGGTCTGGCGGAAAAGCTGGGGCGGCTGGCGGAAAGCGGGGTTCAGCCTGCGGTCGTCACCTCCGGTTTGCGGCGGCGCTTTCTGCGAACGGTTCTGGCGGCAAAGGGCCTTCCGTCTCCGGTGCTGTCTTACGAGGAAATCGGGCTGGAGGCCCGCCCCGCCTTGCTGGGGCAGGTGCCGGCATGACCGGGCTTGTTGCCGGGCTTGCCGCGCTCTCGGGCCTGGCGGAGCCGCTGATCCGATCAACGGGGCTGGTCTTTGTCAGGGTCGGGACTGCCGTCGCCGTTCTGCCTGGCTTTGGGGAACAGAACCTGCCCGCCCGTATCCGTCTGGCCGTGGCGCTGGCCTTTACGGCCATTGTGACGCCTGCTGTCCTGCCCAAGGTACCAGCAGATGTGTCCGCCCTTCCGGCCGAAGCTATCAGTGGTCTGATGATCGGGCTTGGCTTTCGCTTCTTCATCTTTGCATTGCAGACTGCGGGCACCATCATTGGTCAATCCACCTCGATTGCGCAGCTTTTCGGCGGCGCCATGGGCGAGGCGCAGCCGGTCACCGGCAATATCCTGACGATGGCTGCATTGGCTCTTGCCCTGTCGGCAGGCCTGCATATCCATGCGGCAGAACTTCTGATCCTGTCGTATAACCTTCTTCCGGCAGGTGTGCTCTTGCCCGCCCTCGATCTGGCGCAATGGGGTTTGGCCCAGACAAGCCGCGCCTTTGCACTGGCCTTCACACTCGCAGCGCCCTTCGTCATGGGCGCTTTTCTGTACAATGTTGCGTTGGGCATCATCAACCGCGCCCTGCCGCAGCTTGCCGTGTCCTTCATCGGCGCACCTGCGCTGACACTGGGGGGCCTGGTGCTGCTGGCGATCTGTGCGCCTGTCATCCTGTCTGTCTGGTTGCAGGCCTTTGATTTGTGGCTGGCCAATCCGCTTTCGGGGCGACCATGAGCGCGGAAGAAGATGATGCCGAAAAATCCTTTGAGGCCTCGCAGAAACGGCTGGAGGATCTGCGCCGCGAAGGCCGTGTGCCGCGTTCGGCCGATCTGCAGGCGGCCGTCGTCTACGCCGGGTTTCTGCTGGCGGTGGTGACTGTCGGCCCCATGGCAGCCCGCGATCTGGGCGATGTGCTGGCCCGGATGCTGTCGGGAGGGCAGGCTTTGGCTGCATCCACCCCCTCAGCACTCTGGCCTTTGCTCTGGCAGGGGATCGTGGCGCTTCTTCCTCTGCTGGCAATACCTGCAGTGGCCGTACTGCTGTTGCTTGCGGCGACGCGAAGCCTGCTGTTTACCCCCGGAAACCTGCAGCCCCGTCTGTCCCGCATTTCTCCGCTGGCAATTGCGGCACAAAGATTTGGTCGATCGGGCCTGTTCGATTTCATGCGCAATACGGCCAAGATGCTGGTCGTGGGGACGGCGCTTGGCCTCTATCTCTGGTCGCAGCTGGATGCGATCGTGGCTTTGGCAGCTTTGGCCCCCGGTGCGGTGGTCCTGCTGCTGTTCCGCTTGATGACCGGCTTTCTCTGGCTGGTTCTCGCGCTGTCTCTGGTCATCGGCGGCATGGATTACCTGTGGCAACGGTTTGAACATGCCCGCCAGGCCCGGATGACCCGCCAGCAGATGATAGAAGAACACAAGGAGTCCGAGGGCGACCCGCAGGCCAGGTCGCAGCGGCGGCAAAAAGGCCAGGAACTCGCGCTGAACCGCATGATGCAGGATGTGCCGACGGCCGATGTGGTGATCGTGAACCCGACGCATTATGCGGTGGCCCTGAAGTGGGATCGTGCGGCACGGCGGGCGCCGGTCTGCGTGGCCAAGGGCGTTGATGCCGTGGCGGCCCGGATCCGCACGCAGGCGCAGCTGGCGGGTGTGCCGATCCGGCATGATCCGCCAACGGCGCGTGCGCTTCATGCCATGCTGGATCTGGGGGATGAAATCCGGCCGGAACATTACAAGGCCGTCGCCGCAGCGATCCGCTTCGCGCATGGCCTGCGTGGCAAGCGTGGAAAGGGGCAACCGGAATGACCATCAAAACCCGCCTGAACCGGCTCAGCGTCATTGCAGGGCTGATCCGGGATCGTGATCTGGCAAGGCTACGCCAGGCCGCCGCCGCGCGTGAAGAGACGCGCACCCTGATTGCAGGGCTGGATGCGGCATCCGCCACAGATCTTGATCCGGTGACTGGCGCGCTTGTTGCGCAAAGCTATCATCTCTGGGCAGAACAGCGGCGTGCCGAACTGAACCTGTGCCTTGCGCGTCAGACCGCTGACTGGCTGCAGTGCCAGCAAAAAGCCGCACAGGGTTTCGGCAAGGCCGAAATCCTGTCACGGCTGATGCGCAGGTATTAGCCGCGGTCAGGAGTCCTGCCGCGCGATATCCGTTATCAACACATCGGTCACAGTGTCCTGCAAGACGGTCTGTGCGGCCTCCAGCAAGCTGCGGCGCAGCGCGGCCAGGTTTGACCCATCGGTGAAAGATCCCCGAAACCCGCCGATATTGGCATGGTCAAACAGGATTTGCAGGAAACTGTCACGCAGCCGCGGCTCTTTGGCGTACACCGTATCGGCGGCTCCGGCCGTTACCTCCAGGCTCAGCGACAGCACGACGATCGAGGCGATACGCTCCTCCTCGATCAGAGGAATGATGAACTGATTGTTCAGCTTCACATATTCGGGTGCCTCTTCGGGCGGATGATGCTCGGGCTCTGCCAGAGCTTCGGTGGCAGGGTCTGCATCAGGGCGCAGCATCACCCCGGCACTAATGCCGCCGCCCAGGCCCAGAAGCACCAGCAACAAGGGCAAAAGAAATCGCTTCATGGTCCCTCTCAGAATGGCAGGATGACATCGGCGATCTGCTGGCCATAGCGTGGCTGCTGCACATCAGTGATCTGGCCGCGCCCGCCGTAAGAGATATGCGCGCCGGCAATCTTGTCATAGGTGATCTCGTTCCGGCGCGAGATATCGGCGGGACGGACATATCCCGAAATCGACAGCTCCCGCAGTTCGAAATTCACCCGCACCTCCTGTATGCCTTCGATCCGCAGCACACCATTTGCCAGCTCTTCCACCACGGTTGCCGCAACACGCAGCGTCAGCTTCTCGTTCCGGGACACCGAGCCCGATCCCGCATAGCTGGAGCTGGAGCCTGTTTCGACAGCTTCGGCCATGCTGGCCCCCTCGGGCAGCCGTTCATTCAGGCGCTGTGGAATACCAAACAGCGCGGGCATGCCCATGCTGTCTCGGCCTGCCCGGTCACGCCCCGACGCATTGGAGATTTCGGCACTGTCGTCGATCTCGATCACCACTGTCAGAATGTCGCCGCGCCGCCCGGCCCGCTGTTCGCCAAACAGCGACATGCGATCCGCCGTCCAGAGCGAGGATGCTCCCGCCGGGGTTTCTGGCGCGATGTCACGCGGCAGGGCGGTGGAATACATCGCATGATGCTGATAGCTGCCCTCCAGCGGGGTGAAATCCGGGGCTTCGCCGATGGTTTCCAGCCGCCCGCAGGCGCAGAGGCCAAGGAACAGCAAAATGGTTTTCTGCATGGTCACTCCTGTCGCTGGGGGCCGACGGTCACGGCGCCGCTTTCGGTGATCCTGCCGCTGATCGTGGTGCGCGAAGACAGGTTCATCACCCGGATCGTCTCGCCCGCACCGCCTCGGGCCAGGGCGCGGCCTTCGGTCAGGATCACGAGCGTGCCCGCCGCATATTCCAGCGTGACAATCTGGTTGCGGTCGACCAGCGCCGGTGGCGTCAGATCGCCCGGGCGGATCGGCCGGTCTGGGTAAAGGGTCACGCGGGCCTCCATCCCAACGGCTTCAGACGGATCGCGCAGGGCGCCGCTGGTCTGCGCGGCAACCACGGCCACATCCCCGGCGCCGATGATCTGCTGCGCGCGGATCGGGCGTACCGCGATCAGCGTTTCCGCCGGGGCCGCGGCGGGCCATATCATCATGGCAAGCACGAACCAGATCATCGGATCTGTGCCGTGGCCGACAGCATCTGATCGGCGGCAGTGATGACCTTGGCGTTCAGCTCGTATCCCCGCTGCGCCTTGATAAGTTCCGTCACTTCGCGCACCGCATCGACAGAGCTTTCCTCCAGATAGCCTTGCCGCAGCGTGCCCAGCCCATCCTGCCCCGGCGTGCCGGGCTGTGCCGGGCCAGAGGCGGCGGTTTCCAGAAACAGATTGCCGCCGATCGCCTCCAGCCCCTTTTCATTGGTGAACCCGGCCAAAGACAGCTGGCCCAGCAATTGCGGCTCTATCGCATCAATGAAATGCGCATAAACTTCGCCCGCCGCATTGACAGAAAGGCTGCGCGCATCGGCAGGGATTGTCAGCCCGGGCGCCACTTCATGCCCCTGTGCGGTTACGATCAGCCCGTCACCGGTGCGTTGCAAACCGCCGTCCCGGGTATAGGCCGTGGTGCCAGATGGCAGCAGCACCTCCAGATAGCCGCGGCCCTCAATCGCGAGATCCAGATCAGAGCCGGTTTCGCGCAATGGCCCCTGCGCCAGCACCATGGAAACGGCGGCTGGCCGCACGCCCAGCCCGATCTGAACGCCGGTGGGAAGGATGGTACCATCCTCGGCTGAAACCGTTCCGGGCCGTGCCTCTTGCTGATAATGCAGGTCGGCAAATTCGGCGCGGCGGGCGTTGTAGCCGGTGGTCGACATATTGGCGAGGTTGTTTGACACGACATCGACCCGCATCTGTTGGGCGGCCATGCCGCTGGCAGCAATCTGCAGAGCTTTCATCCGGTTTTCCTATCGTCCCAGCGTGCGGATCACGCTTTGTTTGCGGTCATGTTCGCGGTCCAGAAACCCCTGTCCGGCCTCATAGGCACGCTGCACCTCGATCATGCGGGCGACCTCGGCAAAGGGGTTCACATTGCTGCCTTCAACCTGGCCCTGCAGCAGGCTGCCGCCTTCTGCGGGAACTTCGCCGCCATCGGTGGCAAACACCGTGCCGCCCTCGTGGCGCAGGTCAGTGGGGTCAGCGGGCAGCCACAGCCCGATGCGCGTGATTGGCTCCCCTGGTCGTGACAGGGTGCCGTCCTCCGCCAGGCTGATCTTCCCCGGCCCCGCAGGCACGAAAACCGGGGCGCCGCCCGCATCCAGCAGCCGGTATCCATCCGGATTGACAAGATCTCCGGTGCCATTCGGCGTAAAGGCACCGGCCCGTGTCAGCCGGTTTCCCTGAGGTGTTTCCAGCAGAAAGAACCCCTCACCCTGGATGGCAAAATCGAAAGTGCCGCCCGTGACCGAAAGCTCGCCCTGCGTCAGGTCGATATTGCGCCCTGACGCCCGCGCCATCGACAGCGAGGGCGCGTCATCCAGCTGGCGTACATGTTCGGCAAAAATCACGCCCTCACGCCTGAAGCCGGTGGTCGCGCTATTGGCCAGATTGTTGGCGATGGCCTGAATTTCGCGCTGCAGCCCGGTTTGCCGGGTCAGCGTCGTATATCCTGCCGCGTCCATCTCAACCTCCGGCGATCTGGGGAATGATGCGGTCGGTGAAAAATGACACCAGCGTGGCTGTCATGAAGCTCATCGAGGCCCAGAACACCAGGATCATCGCGCCCACCTTGGGCACGAAGGTCAGCGTCATCTCCTGCACCGAGGTCAGCGCCTGCAACAGGCCGATCACGATGCCGGTGGCCAAAGCTACGGCCAGCAGCGGTGCCGAAATGCGCACGGCAACCCAAAGCGACTGCCGCAGCACATCATAGATCATGTCCTGCGTCATACCGGCATCCTCATCAGCTCCTGATAGGCCTCCACCACCTTGTCGCGCACGGTCACCACGGTTTCGACAGCCAGCGCGCTGGCCGACAGCGCCTCGACCAGCGCATGGGGGTCGCCATTGCCCAGCATGGCGTCGCGCGCCGTGGTTTCTGCCTGGGTCAGCGTCTGGCTCAGCCCGGCCACAGCAGCGGCAAAGCTGGGGGCGGCATCTTCGTCCATGGGCTGCGGCGCGATGGCCTGTCGGGCAGAAGCATAGGTCTGGGCGAGTGTTGTCGGGCGCAAATCCATCCTGGATCTCCTTATCTGCGCAGCAGTTCGAACAGGCTTTGCGTCATTCGCCGTGCCTGATCGAACATGCTGAGATTGGCTTCGTAGCTGCGCTGCGCCTCGCGGGCGTCGGCGATTTCGATGACAAGATCGACATTCGATCCGTCGTGATGGCCGCTGTCATCTGCCAGCGGGTGGCCGGGGTCGAAGATACGCGCCAGGGGAGACTGGTCCAGCTGCACCGGGCCGGGGGCCACAAGGCCTGCATCATCATCCGTGCGGAAGCTGACCGTCTTGCGATGGTAGCCGGGCGTATCGGCATTGGCGATATTTTCGGCCACATGGCGCAGGCGGCTGGATTGCGCCCCCATGCCGGATGCGGAAACGGAAAGGGCGCCGGAAAGATCGGCCATCGCTTACCTCCGCTCCAGGCTGCTGCGCAGGATATCCGCGCTGCTGCGATAGATGGCCAGCGCCATGTCGTGCTGTTGGCGCACCTCGGCCGCGCGCATCATCTCTGTTTCCAGCGACACCGAATTGCCGTTCGGCTCTGCCGCGTCGGCCGTGTGGATGGGCCGTGCCTCGCCCGCCCCCTGGGCTGCGCCGAAATGGCGGGGCCGGCTGTGGCGTGGCGCAAGCAGGTCATCGCCGTAGCTGTCCGCGAAGGGCTGCAGATCCTGCGCCCGATACCCGGGCGTATCTGCATTGGCGATATTGCGCGCAATTTCTGCCTGCCGCGCACCTGCATGTCGCGCCAGCGACTGCGCCATATGAATGAGTTCCAGTTTTCCGAACATCGGGGCTTCTCCCTCGATCACCTTCACCAAGGATTAAGGGTGATTCCTTTAGAAAGGGTAAGCAGTGAACAAAGGGAGAATAAAATGGTCGGTTGCTTTGATCCCTTGCTGGCAGAAATCCGCGATCTGCGGTTTGTGGCCCGCATCGGCCGGGTGGAGGATCTGGGGCGCGGCACTCTGGCAGTGACGGGGCTGGAGGATGTGGCCCTGCTGGGGGATCGGGTCTCGATCCGCAGCGCCATCGGGGTGACAGGGGGCGAAATCGTGGGGCTTGCCCGGTCAGGGGCCCTGGTTTTGCCCGATGGCCCGATGGAGGGGGCGGCGCTGGGCGATCCGGTCGAACTTGTTGGCGCGGCGAGCATTTCCCCCGATACCAGCTGGATCGGGCGCATCCTGGATCCATATGGCCGGCCGCTGGATGGCCGCCCGCTGTTGCGCGGGGCGCAGCCGCGGGCTCTGCGTGCAACACCGCCGCCAGCTGCGCAGCGACGACGGCTGGGGCGGCGGCTGGCTACCGGAACCGCCATTTTCGACACCTTGCTGCCCCTGGTGCGCGGCCAGCGTATCGGGCTCTTTGCCGGCTCTGGTGTCGGAAAATCCAGCCTGCTGGCCAAATTTGCACGCGGGGTCGAGGCGGATCTGGTGGTGATCGCGCTGATCGGAGAGCGGGGCCGTGAATTGCGCGAATTCACGGAACATATTCTGGGGCCAGGGGGGATGGCGCGCAGCATTGTCGTGACGGCCACATCCGATCAGCCCGCCCTGACGCGGCGGCGCTGTGCCTGGACAGCGATGGCCGTGGCCGAACATTTCCGCGATCAGGGGCTGCATGTGCTGCTGCTGGCCGATTCGGTCACCCGATTTGCCGAAGCGCATCGTGAGGTTGCTGTCGCCTCGGGCGAGGCGGCCAGTCTGCGGGGCTATCCGCCCTCCACTGCCCATACGATCATGGCCTTGGCAGAACGGGCGGGGCCGGGGCTGGAAGGGGCCGGGGATATCACGGCGGTTTTTTCGGTGCTGGTCGCGGGCTCCGACATGGAAGAGCCGGTGGCCGATATTTTGCGCGGCGTGCTGGACGGCCATGTTGTGATGGACCGTGCGATTGCCGAACGTGGCCGCTTTCCGGCGATCGACCTGTTGCGCTCGGTCTCGCGCAGCCTGCCCGAGGCCGCCACAGCCGAAGAAAACTGCCTGATTGCAGATTGCCGTCGCTTTCTGGCGGCATATGACCGGGCTGAAATGATGATACAGGCGGGTCTTTATGTGAAAGGCTCTGATCCGGTGGTGGATCAGGCAATCCGCCTCTGGCCCGGGTTGGATGGCTTTCTGGCCGAAGATGCACCTGATGGTGTCGCTGCCAGCTTTCGCCGTCTGGCCAGTTGTCTGGGGCGTTAGCCCGCTTCAGCCACCTGCCTGCAGAATCTGCAAGGCACTTGCCGCCCGCGAGATGGTGCCCGCAGAAAGGCTTGCCAGTTCGGCCCGCAACAGGAACTGCCGGATCAGCTTGTCCTGTTGATCCGGCTGGGAAAACTGGCTGAGGCTGTCATTCCCGAAATAGCGCGCCGCCCTGTCCTTGATGATGCCCAGCTGTGCGTCAATGTCGATCGCGCCAAAGCTGGCAGGCAGGCCGAAAGCGGTTTCAAACAGGCGGCGCAGGGGTTCAGAGCCAAGAACAGTATACCACTTGGCATCCTCGGTCATTGAACCGCTGGCAAGTGCGGGCAATTCGCGCTCGGCGTTCAATGCCAGCCGGTAATCGCCATTCACCTCGCCCACAGCCACTTCAAAGCTGCGCTGGCGATATTGCGCGATGATCTTGTCGGCGAAATCGGAAAGCTGGGTGCGGGGCACCGCGTAATCGCCGAAACCAAACCCCGAAGACAGTGCGGCATAAGATTTGTCGGCCAGCCGGTTTGCCAGATCGCTGTTGTCCAGCGTGCCATCTTCCAGAACTTTGCGGATGAAATACCGGTTCGCCAGATCATCCTGCAATCCATAGGCACCCAGGGCAACCTTCAGCAATTGCCGGTCTTTCACCAGATCCTCTGCCTTGGTGATGCTGCCGATCTTTTCACGGAAATGCGCCTCCTCCCGCTGAAGCTGCGCGTCTTTCTGCAACAGGGCTTTCTGGCTTTCCATCGTGCGCTGCAGGAACGTCCACCCCGCATAGCCGGACAGGGGCAAGGCGACGGCCGTCACGGGCGGATCGCGGCGAACAGCCGCTCCTCCCGGGGCAGCAGGCTGCGCAGGGCGCGCAGCGCTTGATAATGCTGATCCTCCATCACCGCCCTGGAGGCCAGCGCCAGCTGCGCCCGGCTGTCGGTATCGGTCAGGACCTGGCTCAGCTGTTCGATCCCGCGCAGCAATTGCAGGCGGGCTTCCCCGGCATCGGCATCCCCGGAAAGCACCAGCTGTGCCACATAGCAGACCCGGCGCACCGGCGTTGTCACCTCTTCCGGGTGGATCGCGTCGCGCAGCCGCAGGATGCTGGCATTGGGGGTCATGATCGCCAGCCGCGACCGACGCTCGCCATTTTCGACAACGGCGCCATTGATCAATACCCGCTCATGCGGCCCGAGTTTCAGCACCAGCCCTGTCATTTCGGCTCACCCTCGCCGCGCAATCCGCGCATGATGGCGGTGTTGATGTCGATCAGCACGGTGATATCTGTCCCATCGGCCAGTGCCTTGCGTGTCTGACTGGCGGTGAATTCATAAAGATAGAACAACCGCGCGCGAAGCTGCTGCGGCAGGGCATTGCCCGGTGTGGCCACATCTGCGGCGAGCGCCGTCCACAGCCGCTGGTTTTCATGCAGGGCGCGGGCAAATCCCGGAAAATCCTTGGTTCTTGTCTGGTTGGCTTCGCTCAGCTTTCGGGTGATCCGGGCAAACAGATCGTATTCGATCTGCCGGTTGGACCGCAGCGCCGGATCGGGGCGGCCATAAGCGGCCCGGGCCTGATACATCATGTTCACGGCGTTTCCTTCGATGTGTGCCGGGGGTTAGAGGGGGCAGCGCGCGCTTTGCACGCTGCCCTGCCTTCCGTCAGCGGAACAGCGACAGGATGCTCTGCGGGGCCTGGTTGGCAATCGACAGCGCCTGAATCCCCAGCTGCTGCTGGGTCTGCAATGCCTGCAGCCGGGCCGAGGCCTCTTCCATATCGGCGTCGACCATCGAACCGATCCCGGTTTTCAGCGTGTCGGTCAGCTGGCCCACAAAATCGGCCTGAATGTCGATCCGCGTCTGCACCGAACCAAAGGCCGCCGCTGCATCGACCGAGGTTTGCAACATGCTTTCGATGCGGGTCAACGCATCGGTGGTGTTGGTGGTCACGTCGATCTGCGACAGGGCACCCAGGCCGCCTGCGCCGGTATTGGTGAACTGGCCGCTGACCGAAAGATCGGATGTGCCGTCATTCGTAAAGACCAGTGTGCCGGCATTGGCGCTGTCATAATCCACGGTCAGCCCGTCGATCCCCAGCTCGTCGATCGCGCCTTTCAGCCCCACCGCCACCAGATCGGCAATGGTATTGGCGCCGCTGTCCACATCCGAGGCCGAGACAGTATAGCTCACCGTCTGGTCACCGATCATCATGCTGATCTTGTCGCCGGCCGCCCAGGCGGTGGCGCCATCCTGAATCGTGATCTCGTCAGAGCCGCCGCCATTGTCCAGCGACATCACGAAAGTATCGGAATTGGCCGAAACCGTCGCAGCGCCGCTGGTGGAGAAGACATCATTCGCCGTATAGGTGCCGAACGACAGATCCTGCGACGTGACAGTGATCGACGAGGCGCTGGTGGTGGCGCCGTCCCGATCCAGCGAGGCCAGAACGTCGATCGAGGTGGTGGAGCCGTTCACCAGGTTCAGCCCGTTGAACTGCGCGGCCGAAACCACCGAACCGATCTGGCCGGTCAGCGCGTCGATATCGGCCTGGATCTTCACCCGGTCGACATTTTCCCCCTGGGCCGAAACGATCTTGCCTTTGATCTCGGTCAGCAGGTCGGTCACGGTCTCGGCGGCCTGACGGGCGACGCCCACGGTGGAGGATCCCAGCGCGAGGCTGTCGGAAATGCCCTGAAACGCCTCCACATCCGATTCCATGACCTTTGAAATAGCCCAGACCGCTGCATTGTCGCGTGCGGTGGCCACATCCTTGCCGGTCGAGATTTCGGATTGCACCTTTTCAAGGTTGGTATTGATACCCTTCATCGTCTGAAGGGCGATCATGGCACTGGTGTTGGTCAGAATGGACGACATGTCCTGCTACCCTTTCATATGGCCCGCGCTTTGCGCCGGGCAGGATGCCGCAATCTGCGGCGGTGTCGGGCTTCTGTCCCTGCGGTGCCTTTCGGCCGGCCGCGCCACCCCTTGGCGGGATGCCCCCTGATTACTGACCTGCAATCGCTAACAGATCGCTAAACTCGCCCGCACCGCCGCGCCGAAACATCGCGCATTTGAATCGCTTCAGAAACGTCGTGTCAGCTGTGGGGGCAGGCTGCGGTGATGCTGCACGCGGCCGCCATCATCATAGGTTGCGTAACCTGCTGAAATCGCCTGCAACTCTGCGATCCGCCGCTGGGCCATGCGCAGCCCGCGCAGGCTTGCGGCCAACAGCCGGTCATTGCGCCGGGCCTTGGCCCGCATCTGCTCTGCCCAGAGGGGATCCATGGCGGGCAGGGGGCGGTTGCACGTGTTGCGGATCGCGGTTTCGATTTCGGCCAGATCGTCGAACCGGCCGCCCCGCAGCGCCGCGTGCAGTGCATCCAGCAAGGCCGGCAGGTCGGCTGGTTCAGACATCCGGCCTCTCCGCCCGAAGCATGGCGCGGAACAGCGCTTCGGCCAGCCCGATTCCCCCCTGTTGCGCCATGGCCTGCGCCTGTTCCCCGCGCAGGAAAGAGGCGAACTGCCCGCCCCCTGCCGTCTCTGCGGCCCGGTCCATCCCGGCGGCGGCCAGCATTTCCGACAGGAAAACCCCCTCCAGCTCGACCGCCTTGCGCCGCAGCGCCACCAGCCGCGCCGCAGATTCGGCAGGCCCTGAAATTTCGGTCATGTTCCACTCCTGCTCCGGTGCATTTTCCGGATATTGGCGTGGCGCGGGTAAACAACCAGTAACCAGTTGGCGGAATAAAGGAGCTGTCGCTGCGGATTCGGAGGCTCTGATGATCGTTACACCTATTCTGGCTTTGTCCGGGCGGGATGGCCCGGTGGCTGCTGCATCCATTGCCGACTCTGGCGGATTTGAAAGCCTGTTTTCTCAGGCCGCACCGGCGGAAACGGCTCTCGCCGATGGTGGCGGCGAGGATGCGGTTGCACAGGCCTTTGGCGAGCTGTCGCCGCTTCCGTCAGGCACGCTGCCAGATCCACCCGCACCGGAGGCGGCGGTTATGGGTGCCCTTGATGCTGAGTCAGGGCCTGACGGTCCGCGCGGCCCGTTTCCTGCCGTCACGGCAGAATCACCCAAGGCGCCTGCCTTGCAGGATCAGCCTGCCGAAGATCCCGCGCCTCTGCCACCCTCCGGGAGTGGGCATATTCTCGCAGATGCGCCCGAGGCTGCCTTTCCTTCGCCCCCTTTCCCAGAGCCCGTGCCACAGCGGGCTGAGGATCCGCCCTCTGCCACCTTGGCGATCCTCCGCCCCGCGGCCGAGGCTTTGGCTGCATCGGCCGCCCGGCTGCCTGCAGATGCGGAGCTGGTGATGGAACTGACGCTGGATACCGAAGGTATCGGGCCGATTCGCTTCATCATGGAAACGGTGGGGGATGTGATCCGCGTGCATCTTGTGGCGCAGCAGGCGGATGTCCTGGATCTGTTGCGCCACCATGCGGCCGATCTGATCGCGGGCCTGCAAGAGGCCGGTTACCGCGAGGCGCAGATGTCGTTTGGCGCTTGGCAACGGCCACCCCCCTCGCCACTGCCCCCGACAGATGCCGCCGATACGACAGAGGCTGCGGTTTTGGCCCCCCCCGTGGCAATGGTGGCTGCCTGTCGCGGGGGATTGGATATCAGATGGTAAGGTATTGAAATGGATATAACATCGGTCATGTCTGGTGCAGCCCCCACTGCGGTGGGAAAGGCCGCCATCGTCTCGGATTACGATACCTTTCTGCATCTGCTCACCACGCAGATGCAGAATCAGGATCCGCTGAACCCGATCGACAGTTCAGATTACGCCGTCCAGCTGGCGACATTTTCGGGCGTTGAACAGCAGACGCTGACGAATGATCTGCTGGCTGCGATGCAGGCGCAGCTGGGCCAGTTCGGCTTGGGGCAGATGGCGGGCTGGGTCGGCCAGGAGGGGCGCGGGGTGATGCCCGTGGCGGTGCAGGATGCTGGCCCTGTCACGCTGCTGGCCGAACCGCAGGCGGGGGCCGACCGGGCGGTGATGGTGGTGCGGGATGCCCAGGGCACCGTGGTGAATCGCGTCGATCTTCTGCCGCAAACCGCAGAATTCGCATGGTCCCCGGTGGATATTACCGGGGATGCGCTGCCCGATGGCCTTTATGACATCACGCTGGAAAGTTATCTGGGCGAAGACCGGCTGACCACCGCGCCTCTGGCCAGTTACGCCCGCATCACCGAGGTGCAGGCAGAGGGGGCGGCCATCTGGCTGGTGATGGAGGGCGGGGCGAAAATTCCGGCCTCTGCCATCACAGGGCTGCGTGGCTGATCTTGCGCGGGCCCCGGCGCGCCGCTAGCCTCCCGCGCTGACATGACCCAGCACGCCCCCCCGCCTGATCTTCTGCCCCCGCCGGTTCTGGCTCAGCTGCGGGCCATGCTGCCTGATCTGGTAGCCGAACCGGCGGTTCCGCTGCGCGGGGGGCGCTGCAACCGGCTGTGGCGGATCGGATCGGTGGTGGCAAAGCTCTATGCGCCCGGATCGGCGCGGCCCCTGTTCCCCAATGATCCGCTGGCAGAGGCGGCTGCGCTGCGGGCGCTTGCGGGCACGGGTCTGGCGCCGGGGTTGCTGCTGGCCGGGCCGGGGTGGATCGCCTACCGCTTTGTCCCGGGCACCCCCTGGAATCACGATCCGCGCCCTGTGGCGCAGGCGCTGGCCGCCGTTCACCGGCATCCGCCGCCGCCCGGGTTGCGCCCGATGCCGCTGGGGGATCAGGCCTTGATGGCCAGCGCCCGCGCCATGGCCCACCCTGGCCTTCCGCCGCCGCCCATGGTGCCGCCGGTTGCCGCGCCTGCGCCCTGCCTGCTGCATGGCGATGCCGTGCCCGGCAATATCCTCACCGGCCCGCAGGGGCTGACGCTGATCGACTGGCAATGCCCCGGGCTGGGTGACCCGGCAGAGGATCTGGCGCTGTTCCTGTCGCCCGCGATGCAGCAGCTGTATCGCGGCGCGCCGCTTTCACCTGCCGAAACCGCGGCCTTTCTGGCGGCCTATCCCGATGCGGATATCGTGGCGCGTTACCGGCTCTTGCGCCCGCTGTTGCACTGGCGGATCGCGGCACATTGCGCCCTGCGCGCGGCCGAAGGCACCGCCGATTACCGGGCGGCGCTGGGGTTGGAGCTTGCGGCGCTTTAAAGCAGCGCGCCGATCGCCACGCCGATCGCCACCAGCCCGCCCCCCGCTGCCAGCCACAGCGCCGGATGGGGGGGCGCAGGCCGTGGCGGCTGCGGCTCTGATTGCTGCACCAGCCGCGCCTCGACCAGGGCGGGCAGCTTGGGGCCGAACCGGCCCAGAACCTGTGCCGTGCGGATCAGATCACGCAGCAGCGCCTTTGGCCCGACATTGGCCTTGATATAGCCTTCGACGATGGGCTGGGCGACCTGCCAGATGTTGATATGCGGGTCCAGACCGCGCGCCACGCCTTCCACCACCACCATGGTGCGCTGCAGAAGGATCAGCTCGGTCCGGGTTTGCATCCCGAATCTTTCTGTCACTTCAAACAGATAAGACAAAAGCCGTGCCATCGAGATGCGTGAGGCATCCATGCCGAAGATCGGCTCGCCCACCACCCGCAGGGCGCGGGCGAATTCGTCGATGTCACGGTCGGCCGGCACATAGCCCGCCTCGAAATGCACTTCGGCCACCCGGCGATAATCCTTGCGGATGAAGCCGAACAGAATCTCGGCATAGACGCGGCGGGTATATTCATCCAGCCGCCCCATGATGCCGAAATCATAGGCGATGATCTCGCCCTCGGCGCCCACCTTCAGATTGCCCTGGTGCATGTCGGCATGAAAGAACCCGTCGCGCAGCGCATGGCTCAGGAACAGCTGCAACACCCGCGCGCCAAGCGCCACCCGGTCATGCCCGGCGGCATCCAGCGCGGCATTGTCAACCAGCGCAATGCCCTCGGCCCAATCCATCGTCATCACCGTCCGGCCCGAATAGGCCCAGACCGGCTTTGGCACCCGGAAGCCGGCATCCGCATGGATATTGGCAGCAAATTCCGCCGCCGCCGCCGATTCCAGCCGCAGGTCCAGCTCGCCCAGCACCACGCCTTCGAAATGCGCGATCACATCCATCGGCCGCAACCGGCGCGAGGCGGGCGACAGCGTTTCGATGGCACGGGCGGCAAACCAGAAGGCGTCAATATCCTTGCGAAAGGCCCTTTCGATGCCCGGCCGCAGCACTTTCACCGCCACATCCGCCCCGGTTTCCGCCAGCCGCGCCCGATGCACCTGCGCGATGGAGGCGGCCGCCACGGGTTCGGAAAACTCGGAAAAGATCTGGTCCACCGGCAGCGCCAGCTCCGCCTCGATCATCGCTTTCGCCACGTCCACGGGGAAGGGCGGCAGCTTGTCCTGCAGATATTTCAGCTGTTCTGCCAGATCGGCCCCCACGATATCGGGGCGGGTGGAAAGGATCTGGCCGAATTTGATATAGGCAGGCCCCAGCGCCGTCAGCGCCCGGGTCGCGGGGGGCAGCGCGGGATCGCCCTTCAGCCCCAGCCATTTGAACGGCCAGCCCAGAACGCGGGCCACGGCGCGCAGGCGCGGCGGCGCGTCCAGCGCCTCCAGCACCACGCCGATGGCGCCGGTGCGTTCCAGCGTGGCGAGCGTCCGCACCAGGCGGATGATGTTGTGCGGCCCGCGCATCGCTCAGATCTTCCAGCCGGAATGCAGCGCGGCAATGCCCAGCGACAGGTTGCGATAGGCCACCTGCCCAAAGCCCGCCTGCCGGATCATGCCTGCAAATGTCTCCTGATCGGGGAATTTGCGGATGCTCTCCACCAGATATTGATAGCTGTCACGGTCACCCGCGATGATCTGGCCCATCACCGGAATCACGTTGAAGCTGTAAAGGTCATACAGCTTCTGCATCCCCTCGTTCGGCAGCTGGCTGAATTCCAGCACCATCAGCCGCCCGCCGGGGCGCAGCACGCGATAGGCCTCGGTCAGCGCATCCTGCACCCGGGTCACGTTGCGGATGCCGAAGCTGATTGTATAGACATCAAATGTATTGGCCGGGAAGGGCAGGGCCATCGCATCGCCCACCACCCAGTCCAGCCGGTCGGCCATGCGCTCGGCCTCGGCCCGCTGGCGGCCCTCGATCAGCATGGATTCCGTCATGTCCAGCACGGTGGCCGCAGCCCCCGGCGCGCGTTTCAGAAACCGGAACGACACATCGCCGGTGCCGCCCGCCACATCCAGCAGCCGGGCACCGGGGCGCGGCGCCAGCCAGTCCATCATCGCATCTTTCCAGATCCGGTGGATGCCCATGCTCATCACATCGTTCATGATGTCATATTTGCTGGCTACGCGGGTAAAGACACCATGCACCATGCCGGCCTTTTCGGCCTCGTTCACGGTCTGAAAGCCGAAATGCGTCTGTTGCTGTTCGTCGGTCATGCGGAAACCTTCGGATCTTGCCGTTGCACGGCCTTTGCCCTCCTTATAGGGCGCTTGCCGGGCGCTGCAATGCGCCCGACTGTCCAGGGGGGAATTATGCCGGAACTGCCAGAGGTCGAAACCGTCCGCCGTGGCCTTGCGCCCGTGATGGAGGGGCAGGTGATCGCGCAGGCCGCCGTCAACCGCCCTGATCTGCGCTGGCCCTTCCCCGAACGGATGGCCGAACGGCTGACCGGCGCGCGGGTTCTGGCGCTGCGGCGGCGGTCGAAATACATTCTGGCCGATCTGTCCACCGGCGAGACATTGCTGGTGCATCTGGGCATGTCGGGGCGGATGCTGATTTCCGGGGCGATCATCGGTGATTTTCACCACGATCACCCGGCGCCCGCCAAACATGATCATGTGGTGTTCGACATGGCGGGCGGCGCGCGCGTCACCTTCAACGATGCCCGCCGCTTTGGCGCCATGGATCTTCTGCCCACCGCCACCGCCGAGGCCCATCCCCTGCTGGCCGTTCTGGGGCCAGAGCCTTTGGGCAATGATTTCCACGAGGCGCATCTGATCGCCCGGCTGGCGGGTAAGGGCAGCCCGATCAAATCGGCGCTGCTGGATCAGCATGTGGTGGCGGGTCTGGGCAATATCTACGTCTGCGAGGTCTTGTTCCGGGCGGGCATCCATCCCGCCCGTCTGGCGCGGGATCTTCCGCCCGCGCAGGTGGCGGGGCTGGTGCCGATCATCCGCGAAGTTCTGGCCGAGGCGATCGAGGCGGGCGGGTCATCCCTGCGCGATTACCGGCAGGCCGATGGCGAGCTGGGCTATTTCCAGCACACCTTCCGCGTCTATGGCCGCGAGGGGCAGCCCTGCACAACGCCCGGCTGCACGGCAGATGTGCAGCGGATCGTGCAATCCGGGCGTTCCAGCTTCTTCTGCCCCCACTGCCAGCGCTAGCAGACTTGCACCCCGGCGGAACCCTGCTAGGACTCTGGCAGACCAAAGGGGAGCCTCCGCATGGCCTATGAAACGCTGATCGTCGAGATCGAGGATTATATCGCGCTGATCCGGCTGAACCGGCCCGATGCGCTGAACGCGCTGAACAGCAAACTTCTGTCCGAACTCTCTGACGCGCTGAAAGCGGCGGATGCCGATGATGCGGTACGCTGCATCATCATCACCGGATCGGAAAAAGCCTTCGCCGCCGGTGCCGATATCAAGGAGATGTCGGAGAAAAGCTTCGTCGAAATGTTCTCCTCCGATTTCTTCGCCGCCGAATCCGAAGCGATCGTGCGCACCCGCAAGCCGGTGATCGCGGCGGTCTCCGGCTATGCGCTGGGCGGCGGCTGCGAACTGGCCATGGCCTGTGATTTCATCATCGCCTCGGATACCGCGAAATTCGGCCAGCCCGAAATCAATCTGGGCGTCGTGGCGGGCATCGGCGGCACCCAGCGCCTGACCCGTTTTGTCGGCAAGTCCAAGTCGATGGATATGCACCTGACCGGCCGCTTCATGGATGCCGCCGAGGCCGAACGCAGCGGGCTTGTCAGCCGCGTGGTGCCTGCCAAGGATCTGCTGGCCGAAGCGCGCAAGGCCGCCACCAAGATTGCCGAAAAATCCATGCTCACCGCCATGGTCGTCAAGGAATGTGTGAACCGCAGCTATGAAACCACGCTGCGTGAGGGCATCCTGTTCGAACGCCGCATCTTTCACGCGCTGTTTGCCACCGAAGACCAGAAAGAGGGCATGGCCGCCTTCCTGGAAAAGCGCACGCCGCAGTTCCGCGATAAATAAGGCCCTTTCCAAGGCCCGGTTTATGGCCTATAGCCCCGGCCCACATGCGTGTGGGCCCGCTTAGGCAAGAATCAGACCTGCTCCCTCTGGGTGCAGTTGTCTTGGGTCTTTGACGCAATCGTAACGCAAAGACCAAGGAGCCATCTCATGGCCAATACGCCCCAGTCCAAAAAACGCGCCCGCCAGTCGGAAACGCGCTACACGATCAACAAAGCCCGCCGTTCGCGCATCCGCACCTACCTGCGCAAGGTCGAGGAAGCCATCGCTTCCGGCGATCAGGTGGCTGCCGCTGCCGCCCTGAAAGCCGCCCAGCCCGAGCTGGACCGTGGCGTGTCGAAAGGCGTGCTGCACAAGAACACCGTGGCCCGCAAAATGTCGCGCCTCGCCGCCCGTGTGAAAACCACCAGCGCCGAAGCCTGAGTCGGTTCCACGACCGTTTGAAAAGCGCGCCGCAAGGCGCGCTTTTTTGCGTTTCACCCCTCCAGAACGCAGCAAAACGAACCCGGCGTGGCGCTTTTGCACAGGCTTCGGGATTCGCTGCGGCAAAGACCTGTCAACAGCGAAGTTCGGTTGCAGGCCCCTCTCCCGCCTTGCTAGCTTGGCCCTGCGATTCACGCCATCCTGGGGGATGACCAGAGATCACAATACCGCGATTCGGGCTGCCACCCTTCGAGCTGCCGCTGAAGGAACCGAAAAACGGTTTGAGATCAAAGGTTTGATATTAAGCGCTTCAGGCGCATCAAAGGTTTTGTTGCAAACGGCACGATCGGGAATCGCCTGATCGTGGCGGGTGCAGCTTGCCTGTTCCCCATCTCTGGCCTGTCGCCTGCCACCCGGACAGGGGTGCGCAGCAGTGACGATGATGTGCAAGACCGGGCGGTTTACGCGCCCCAATCAGGCCTGCAATGGCGCGGAACGGGTAGAACAGAGAATGACAAACGAAACTTGGGGCGAGATTCGTGAGCAACTTCAAAAGCGTGTCGGAAAGAACAATTACACCACCTGGATCGAGCCGCTCAAACTCGTTCAGCTGACGGGTGGCGTTGCCCGCTTTGAAGTGCCCACCTCGTTCTTTGGCGACTGGGTGCTGCGCAATTATGGCGATCACATCCGCAACCACCTGAACGCCACTGGCGCCGGGGTGGATCGGGTCGAATTTGCGGTGGCCCGTGCCCCGCAGCCTGCTGCAGCCCCCGCAGAAGACAAAGCTGCAGACAAACCTGCCGCCAGGCCGCGCAAGGCGGCGGCGGCCAAGCCGCGCGTGGCAGAAGAAGACATGCCGGGCGCACCGCTGGATCACCGCTTCACCTTTGACAGCTTCGTGGTCGGCAAGCCGAACGAACTGGCCCATGCTGCCGCGCGCCGCGTGGCCGAAGGCGGGCCGGTGACCTTCAACCCGCTGTTTCTGTATGGCGGCGTCGGTCTGGGCAAAACCCACCTCATGCACGCCATCGCGCATGAGCTGCAGACCCGCCAGCCGCAGCTGCGCGTGCTGTATCTGTCTGCCGAACAGTTCATGTATCGCTTCGTGCAGGCGCTGCGCGACCGTTCGGTGATGGATTTCAAGGAACTCTTCCGCTCGGTCGATGTGCTGATGGTCGATGACGTGCAGTTCATCGCGGGCAAGGACAGCACGCAGGAAGAATTCTTCCACACCTTCAACGCGCTGGTCGATCAGAACAAGCAGATCGTGATTTCCGCAGATCGCGCCCCGGGCGAGATCAAGGATCTTGAGGAACGGATCAAAAGCCGTCTGCAATGCGGGCTGGTCGTCGATCTGCACCCCACCGATTACGAACTGCGGCTGGGCATCCTGCAGCAGAAGGCCGAATTCTACCGCGATCAGTACAAGGGGCTGACAATCGCTCCCGGTGTGCTGGAATTTCTGGCCCATCGCATCACCACCAACGTGCGTGTGCTGGAAGGCGCGCTGACCCGGCTGTTCGCCTTTGCCTCGCTGGTGGGCCGGCCGATCGACATGGATCTGACGCAGGATTGCCTGGCCGATATCCTGCGCGCCTCGGATCGCAAGGTCACGGTCGAAGAGATTCAGCGCAAGGTGGCGGAACATTACAACATCCGCCTGTCCGACATGATCGGGCCCAAGCGTCTGCGCAACATCGCGCGGCCGCGCCAGGTGGCCATGTATCTGTCCAAACAGCTGACGCCGCGCAGCCTGCCGGAAATCGGCCGCCGCTTTGGCGGGCGCGATCACACCACCATCATGCACGGCGTGCGCAAGATCGAAGAGCTGATGTCGACCGACAGCCAGCTGGCCGATGACCTGCAACTGCTGAAACGTCTGCTTCAGGCCTGACCGGCCTGCCGTTCCGCAATCTTCGGGGGCCTTCGGGCCCCCTTTTTTCTGCCGATTCGTCAAAATGGTTAAAGCCATGCCCGCGGTTTGCATGTCGGGACAGGGGCGGGACGGATGCCCGACGCAGACCCGTCGCAGACCATCCCGGCCCCTGCCATCAGGGCGCCACATGAATGCAACGTTCTCAATCCCTTGCGCGCCGTGCCTTGACGCTCCGGGGTTTCCATTGGATTGTCACGAAAACAGCTTGAGAACCGGCGGGAACCGGGTAACTTCGTTTTCCCGCAATGAAGGGTGACAGGGATGAAGATCAGCATCGAACGCGGCACGCTTCTGAAAGCCGTGGGGCAGGCGCAATCGGTGGTGGAGCGGCGCAATACGATCCCGATCCTCGCCAATGTCCTGATCGAGGCTGAAGGCGCGCAGGTCAGCTTCCGCGCCACCGATCTGGATATCGAGGTGGTGGATCGTGCCCCCGCCATGGTCGAACGCGCCGGCGCCACCACGGTTTCGGCGGTGATGCTGCATGAAATCGTGCGCAAGCTGCCCGATGGCGCGCTGGTCACCCTCGCCGATGATCCGGCCGCCGGGCGGCTGACGGTGACGGCCGGCCGGTCGACCTTCAATCTGGCGACACTGCCGAAAGAAGATTTCCCGATCATGGCCTCGTCCGAATATGCCACCAGCTTTACGGCAGCAGCCCCGGTGCTGCGGCGGCTGTTCGACAAGGCAAAGTTCGCAATTTCCACAGAAGAAACAAGATATTACCTGAACGGCGTCTATATGCATGTCGCCACCGGCGATAGCGGCCAGGTGCTGCGCTGCGTGGCCACCGATGGCCACCGTCTGGCCCGGATCGAGGCACCGCTGCCCGAAGGCGCGCAAGGGATGCCCGGCGTGATCGTGCCACGCAAGACCGTGAACGAGCTGCGCAAGCTGCTGGATGATGACAGCGCCGAGATCGCTGTTTCGGTGTCTGAAACCAAGGTGCGCTTTGCCACGCCGGCCATCACCATGACCTCGAAAGTCATCGACGGCACTTTCCCCGATTACACGCGGGTCATTCCGGTCAACAACACCCGGCGGCTGGAAGTGGATGCCAGCGATTTTGCCAAGGCGGTGGATCGCGTGGCAACCGTGTCTTCCGAACGCTCGCGCGCCGTGAAGCTCAGCCTGGATGAAGACCGGCTGGTTCTGTCGGTCAACGCCCCGGATTCGGGTGCCGCCGAAGAAGAGCTGGCAGTGGCCTATGGGGATGAAAAGCTGGAAATTGGCTTTAACGCCAAATACTTGCTTGAAATCGCCAGCCAGGTGGATCGCGAAAATGCGGTATTCCTGTTCAACTCTTCGGGCGATCCGACGCTGATGCGCGAGGGCAATGATACCTCTGCGGTCTATGTCGTGATGCCGATGCGCGTGTGACAAGCGCCGGGGGGTTCACCCCGTCGCCGATTGAGCTTGAACCAATGGCGCCCATCGGCGACCCCCAGGGTATTTGAATCAAGAGGAAGATGCAGGGCGTGGGCGGTCTGGCTATCCTGTCGCTTGCGCTGTCGCATTTTCGCAGCCACCGCGCCGCGCGGTTGCAGTTCGATGGGCGGCCCGTGGCACTGGTTGGGGTCAACGGGGCGGGAAAAACCAATATACTGGAGGCGGTCTCGCTGCTGTCGCCCGGCCGCGGCCTGCGCCGGGCGGGCAGTGACGAGCTGGCGCAGCGGCCTGCCGCCATCGGCTGGAAGGTGGCGGCGGCGGTTTCTGGTCTGACGGCGGCGCATGAGCTGGAAACCTGGGCCGAGCCGGGCGCCGCGCGGCAGGTGCGGATCGACGGCAAGGCGGCGCCGCAACTGGCGCTGGCGCAGATCCTGCGCATGGTCTGGCTGGTGCCCAGCATGGACCGGCTGTGGATCGAAGGCGCCGAGGGGCGGCGGCGGTTTCTGGATCGCATGGTGCTGAGCTTCGCCCCCGATCATGGCGAGGCGGTTCTGACCTATGAAAAGGCGATGCGCGACCGCAACCGGCTGCTGAAAGATCAGGTGACGGATCCGTTCTGGTATGCCGCGCTGGAATCGCAGATGGCCAGCTCTGGCGCGGTGATAGCCGCGAACCGCACGGCGGCCGTACTGCGGCTGGCTGCGGCGCAAGAGGGGGCTGAAACCGCCTTTCCCCGGGCCGATCTGACGATCCTGCACCCCGAAGGGGATCATGGCGATCTGGCGCAGGCGCTGGCCGACAGCCGCCGCCGCGACATGGCGGCGGGGCGGGCGCTGGTCGGGCCGCATCGCGCCGATCTGGCGGCGGTCTATACGGCCAAGGGGGTGGCGGCGGATCTGTGTTCTACCGGCGAACAGAAAGCCCTGCTGATCAGCCTGATGCTGGCCAATGCCCGTGCACTGGCCGCTGATCTGGGCCGCCCGCCGATCCTGCTGCTGGATGAGGTGGCCGCGCATCTGGATGCGGGCCGCCGCGCCGCGCTTTATGAAGAGTTATGCGCATTGGGCGCGCAGGCGATCATGACCGGGACGGAACCGGGATTGTTTGACAGCCTGGGCAATCGCGGCCAGACCTTCACTGTTTCAGACCTGAACGGCCAATCCAGCATTACGGAGATCGCGGCATGACCCCAGCCCTTAGCCCGCAGCGTGTGACGCTTGTTACCCTTGGTGTCGCCGATCTGGCCGCGGCGCGCGCCTTCTATGCGCGGCTGGGCTGGGCAGAACACAAGGAAAGCCAGCCCGGCGTGGCCTTCTTTCAGATCAACGGCCTGGCGCTGGCGCTGTTTGGCCGCGCCGAACTGGCGGCAGATCAGGGGCGGCCGAGCGCCACGCTGGGCACCGGCGCGGTGACGCTGGCACAGAATTTCGCCACCGAGGCAGAGGTGGATGCCGCTTATGCCGCAGCCCTTGCCGCCGGTGGAGCGGCCCTGAAGGCGCCCGAAAAGGTATTCTGGGGTGGATATTCCGGGTATTGGGCCGATCCTGACGGCCATGTGTGGGAGGTTGCGATGAATCCCTTCTGGCCGCTTGAAGCCGATGGATCGCTGAGGTTGCCGGAATGACGGTCAGCTTCTGGCAATTGCTGGTCTATGCCGGCGGCATGGCGGCGCTTTGGGCGGTGCCCGGCCCGGTCTGGGTGGCGCTGCTGGCGCGGGCACTGTCGGGGGGCTTTGCCGCCGCCTGGCCGCTGGCCGTGGGCGTGGCTCTGGGCGATCTGCTCTGGCCGCTGGCGGCCATTCTGGGGCTGAGCTGGATCAGCACGGTCTATGGCGATTTTCTGTCGGTCCTGCGCTGGGTGGCGGCAGGGGTGTTCCTGTTCATGGGCATTGCGCTGCTGCGCAAGAAACCGCAGGCCCCGGGCACCGACAGCCGGATGACGCGACCGGGGCTTTGGGCCGGGCTGAGCGTGGGGCTGGCGGCGGTGATCGGTAATCCGAAGGCGATCCTGTTCTATATGGGCGCGCTGCCGGGCTTTTTTGATCTGGGCCGCCTGACGGTGCTGGATGTGGCCTGCATCATCGCCATTTCCGCCTTCGTGCCAATGCTGGGCAACCTGGGCCTTGCGCTGTTTCTGGACCGCGCGCGGGCGCTGCTGTCGAGCCCCGAAAACATCCATCGGCTGAATGTCGCCTCTGGCGGGATGCTGATCTGTGTGGCGCTGGTGATTCCGTTCCTGTGACCCCAAATCTTGTGTCGGTGGGGTGACATTCGCCCCCTCAACCGCTATAAATCGCGGGTAATTCGAGGGATGCAGGATACATGGCCGAAGCCGCGAAGAAGCCGAGTGAATACGGCGCTGATTCCATCAAGGTTCTCAAGGGGTTGGAGGCTGTTCGCAAGCGCCCCGGCATGTATATTGGCGATACGGATGACGGCTCTGGCCTGCATCATATGGTCTATGAAGTTGTCGATAACGGCATTGACGAGGCGCTGGCGGGCCATGCGGACTTCGTTCATGTGATCATTCATGCCGATGACAGCGTTTCTGTGCATGACAACGGCCGTGGCATCCCGGTGGATATCCACCAGGAAGAGGGCGTGTCGGCGGCCGAGGTCATCATGACCCAGCTGCACGCGGGCGGCAAATTCAACAATACCGATGACAGCGGCAATGCCTACAAGGTTTCGGGCGGGTTGCATGGCGTCGGCGTTTCTGTGGTGAATGCGCTGTCGGAATGGCTGGAGCTGACGGTCTGGCGCAATGATACCGAATATAACGCCCGGTTCGAATTCGGGGAATGTACGGTGCATGTGCATGAGGTCGGCCCGGCGCCGGGCCTGCGCGGCACCCGCGTGCGCTTTCTGGCCTCGGCCAAGGTCAACCGCGAGGATGGCACCTTTTCCAACCTGGAATACAGCTTCAAGGTTCTGGAAACCCGGCTTCGTGAACTGGCGTTCCTGAATTCCGGCGTGCGGATCATCCTGGAAGACCAGCGCCATGCCGAACCGCAGAAGACCGAGCTGTATTATGACGGCGGCGTGCGGGAATTCGTGAAATATCTTGATCGGTCAAAGGCTTCGGTCATGGCCGAGCCGATCTATATGGTGGGCGAACGCGGCGGCATCGGTGTCGAGGTCGCGATGTGGTGGAATGACAGCTATCACGAAACCGTACTGCCGTTCACCAACAACATTCCGCAGCGCGATGGCGGCACCCATATGGCGGGTTTCCGTGGCGCGCTGACGCGGACCATCACGAAATATGCGCAGGACAGCGGCATTGCCAAGCGCGAGAAGGTGGATTTCACCGGCGATGATGCGCGCGAAGGTCTGACCTGCGTGCTGTCGGTGAAGGTGCCCGATCCGAAATTCTCTAGCCAGACCAAGGACAAGCTGGTTTCCAGCGAAGTGCGCCCCGCTGTTGAAAACCTGGTGAACGAAAAGCTGAGCGAGTGGTTTGAAGAAAACCCGTCGCAGGCCAAGATCATCGTCGGCAAGATCGTCGAGGCGGCGCTGGCCCGCGAAGCGGCGCGCAAGGCGCGTGAACTGACCCGGCGCAAGACGGCGATGGATGTGGCCTCCTTGCCCGGCAAGCTGGCCGATTGTCAGGAAAAAGACCCGGCGCTTTCCGAACTGTTCATCGTCGAGGGTGACAGCGCGGGTGGTTCGGCCAAACAGGGCCGGTCTCGCAAGCAGCAGGCGGTTCTGCCCCTGCGCGGCAAGATCCTGAACGTGGAACGCGCGCGGTTTGACCGGATGCTGAGTTCGGAAACCGTGGGCACGCTGATTACCGCATTGGGCACCGGGATCGGGCGCGACGAATTCGACATCAACAAGCTGCGCTACCACAAGATCATCATCATGACCGATGCCGATGTGGATGGCGCGCATATCCGCACCCTGCTGCTGACCTTCTTCTATCGGCAGATGCCGCAGATCATTGATGGTGGGTTCCTGTATATCGCGCAGCCGCCGCTGTACAAAGTGGCGCGCGGCAAATCCGAGGTTTACCTGAAGGATCAGGCCGCGTTCGAGGATTACCTGATCCAGCAGGGCACCGAAGGCGCCGTTCTGCGGCTGGGCGATGGCACCGAAATCGCGGGGGCCGATCTGGCCCGCGTGGTGGAAGGCGCGCGGTCGTTCCGCCGGGTGCTGGATGCCTTCCCGACGCATTACCCGCGCGGCATTCTGGAACAGGCCGCGCTGTCGGGGGCCTTTGACGCGGGCCGCGCGGATGGCGATCTGCAGCTGGTGGCCAATACCGTGGCACAAAGGCTGGATGCGGTGGCGCTGGAATATGAAAAAGGCTGGTCTGGCCGGATCACCCAGGATCACGGCATCCGGCTGAGCCGGATCCTGCGCGGCGTCGAAGAGCTGCGCACACTGGATGGTGCCGTTCTGCGTTCGGGCGAGGCGCGCAAGCTGAGCCAGTTTGCCGGCGGGCTGAAAGAGCATTTCACCACCGAGGCGCAGCTGGTGCGCAAGGATCGTGAATTGCCCATCCACGGGCCGACCGATCTGCTGAAGGCCATTCTGACCGAGGGTGAAAAGGGCCTGTCGCTGCAGCGCTACAAGGGTCTGGGCGAGATGAACCCGGAACAGCTGTGGGAAACCACGCTGGACCCGGATGCGCGCACCCTGCTGCAGGTGCGCGTCGATGACGTGGCCGAGGCGGATGACGTGTTCACCAAGCTGATGGGCGATGTGGTGGAGCCGCGCCGCGAATTCATCCAGCAGAACGCGCTGAACGTGGAAAATCTGGATTTCTAAGGCAAAGGGCGGGGATTTCCCCGCCCTTTCCTATTCCGCCTGCCAGGTGATGCGCCCGCCTGCAACTGTCAGGGCAATGCCAAGGCCTGCGATCTGATCCGGCGGGGTGGCTTCGATATCACCCTCGATCATCACGATATCGGCGGCCATGCCGGGGACCAGCCGCCCGGTGATGTGATCCATATGCGCGGCCCAGGCGCCGCCTGCGGTATAGGCGTAAAGCGAATCCATCAGCGAAAGCCGCTCATCCTGCCCGCCCTCATAGGGCTGGCGGGTCAGCGCGGCCTGCAACCCGCGCAGCACCGAAACATCCGTCACCGGCCAGTCAGAAGCATAGGCCACCGGCGCCCCGGCCTCGGCCAGCGTGCGCCACAGATACGCATCGGGCCAGCGCGGCTTGCCGATCCGCGTCAGCGTCGGTTCCAGCGGGAAATCCATCGCGCCGGGCGGATGCGGCGGCTGCAGGCTGGCGGTGATGCCAAGCGCACCGAGGCGGGGGATGTCTGCCCGGTCGATCAGTTCGATATGTTCGATGCGGTGGCGGCTGTCGCGCCGGCCATTGGCCTGCTGCGCCGCCGCATAGCCATCAATCGTGGTGCGCACGGCGCCATCGCCAATGGCGTGAACCGCGATCTGCAACCCGCGGCGGTCGATCTCTGTCGCGATGGCCTTGAAGCGTTCCGGTTCGAACAGCGGTTCCGAGCGGTGGCCGGGCTGATCGGGGTAATCGTTCAGCATATGGGCGGTGCGGCTGTCGACCACGCCATCCATGAACATCTTCACGAAGCCTGATTGCAGCCAGTCGTCGTTGAATTCGGCCCGCATCGCCTCGGCCCTGTCCAGCTCGGCCAGATCCATATGGGGCTTGAAGTGGAAGGGCACTTTCACCCGCGCCAGCAACCGGCCTTCGGCCTGCATCTCGCGCAGCAGCGCCAGGGTGAAGCGGTTGCCATCCATGTTCACCATGCTGGTGATGCCGTGCATGGCGCAGTGGTGCAGCCCGGCCTCGACCTTGTCCTTGTCCACCATCAGCTCGGCGGCGGTGGGCCAGGGGTCGGGTTCGGCGCCGGTGGCGATGCCAAGGTTCAGCCGCGCCTCGCCGCCAAGCGCGATCACCGGCCCAAAGGCCTCGAACTCGCGCAGTTCGCCGGTGGCGAGGCCGTCTTCGCCGATCACAACCTCATGCCCCGGCGGGGTGGCGAGGCCTTGAAGGATGCCCGCCGCCTGCAGCGCCGCGGTATTGGCCCAGACGGTGTGGTGATCGTGCGAGGTGACGGCAATGGGCCGATCCGCCAGGATTGCGTCCAGATCATGCCGGGTCATGGCATGGCCCAGGATGCCGTAATCCGCGCCCTGCGCCATCAGCAGCGGCCGGTCAGGGTGTTTGGTGGCAAAGGCCAGAAAGGCGGCGCGGATGGCATCAAGCCCATGCAGCCCGCCGATGTGCAGATGGGTCAGTTCGGCCCCGCCCAGCACCAGATGCAGATGGCTTTCGACAAAACCCGGCAGCACGCTGCGCCCGGCGGCATCAATCACCCGGGTGTCGGGGCCGGCCAGTGCCGCGATATCGGCGGTGGCGCCAATGGCCAGGATCTTGCCGCCCGCAACGGCAACGGCTTCGGCATGGGGGTTTGCCGCGTCCATCGTCAGGACACGGGCATGGATCAGGATCAGATCGGCGGTCATGGGAAATCCGGGGGGAAGGGGGCGGGCCTTTGGCGGCCCGCCCGAAGGGGATTATTTCTGCAGCTCGGTCCAGATGGCGGAAATGTATTCCTGCGATTTGCCGGTGCAGGTGGGCAGGAACACGCCCGCCGCCTTGAATTCTGCCGGGATCACCACCTCGGGGGCGGTCTTCATGTCTTCGGGCATGAAGGCTTCGGACCCGGCAATGCCATTGGCATAGCGGGCAAAGGCCGAAATCATCGCGGCATTTTCCGGGATCATCACGAAATCCAGGAATTTATAGGCCTCTTCCACGTTCTGCGCATCTTTCAGAAGGCCGACCGAATCCATGAACAGCGGATAGCCCTCTTTCGGATAGCCATAGGCCACATCGCCATTGGTGCCGACGCGGGCGCGCATCGTCGATCCGTTCCAGTTGACCGAGGCCGCCCAATCGCCATTCGTCAGCTTTTCGGTGGCGCCGTAATCCATGGCGATCCAGTCGGGCTTGGCCGCCAGCAGCGCGTCGCGGGCCTTTTTCAGCACTTCGGTATCTTCGCTGCAGGGCTGACCGCCCGCCCACATCGTGGCCATCGAGATGATGTCGTTCATTTCGGGCACGACGTTGATCTTGCCCTTCAGTTCGGCCGGCACGTTCAGGAAGATGTCAGAGGTGTTGATATCGCCGGAATAGACCTTGGTATTGACGGCAATCCCGGTGGAGCCCCACTGCCACGGAATGGTGAACTTGCGGGCCGGATCCCAGGCCACATCTTTCCATTCCGGCGCGATATTGCCGTGATTGGCCAGTTTCGACTGGTCCAGTTCCACGATCAGGCCCTTTTCCACCCAGATCGGCACGTAATTGGCCGAAGGCACCACCAGATCAAAGCCATGCCCGCCCGCCTCGACCTTGGCCAGCGCCACATCGTTGCTGTCGTAATCGGTCACCGTCACCTTGATGCCGGTTTCCTTTTCGAACTTCGCCAGCAGATCGGGGCTGGTGTAATTGCCCCAGTTGTACAGGTTCAGCACGCCTTCCGCCGAGGCAAGCCCGGTGGTGGCCAGCAAAAGCGCTGTGGCAGTCAGAAGGTTTTTCATCTTCGTCTCTCTCTGTTGGATGTGGCAGGGCCGGGCTTTTGGTCAGCCCTTTTTCGGGTCAGTCAGGCCTTTTTTCGGGTCAGAAGGAAGAAGGCGGTCAGCAGCACCACGGTCAGCATCAGCAGCAGGGTCGAGATCGCATTGACCTCGGGCGTGATGGCGCGGCGCATCTGGCCCAGCATATAGGTGGGCAGCGTATCCTGCCCGCCGGATTTCACGAATTCGGTAATCACCACATCATCCAGGCTGATGACGAAGGCCAGCATGGCCCCGGCGATGATGCCCGGCCCCAGCAGCGGCAGGGTGACATGGCGAAAGCACTGCCAGGGGGTGGCGTAAAGATCGGCGGCGGCGGTTTCCAGGCTCAGATCCATGCCTTCCAGCCGGGCCCGGATCGGCAGATAGGCAAAGGGCACGCAGAAGGCGGCATGGGCCAGGATCAGATAGCCAAGGCCCTGATAGCCGGTGGCCTGTTTCACGATGCCGAACACGATCATCAAGGCCACGGCGGTCACGATTTCGGGCACCATCAGCGGCTGGTTGATCGCCACATAGATCAGCGTCTGGCCCTTGAACGCCCGGCGGCGGGTGGTGCCGATGGCGGCCATGGTGGCCACGGTGGTGGCCAGGATCGCGGCGCTGCTGGCAATGACCAGCGACCGGATGGTGGCGGCCTTCACCGCCTCGTTCGCCCAGGCATCGGTATACCAGCGCAGGGAAAACCCGCTCCAGACCGCGATGGAATTGCCGCCGTTAAAGCTGAAGGCGACCAGGGTGAAGATCGGCACATACAGCACCACGAAGGCGGCAATGGCGATGGTGGCAAAGCCCGGCAGGCGGGCGATATCGAAGCGGCGTTCAGCCATGCGGATTGGCCCCCTTGCCCGCGGCGCGGGTGTAGATCAGCAGCGCGATCATCACCACGATCAGCAGCAGGATCGACAGCGCGGCGCCCAGCGGCCAGTTGCGGCCCTGCAGGAACTGCAGCTCGATGAAATTGCCGATCATCATGTTCTTGCCGCCACCCAGCACCCGTGGCGTGACATAGGCCCCCAGCGAGGGCACGAAGACCAGAATGGACCCGGCCACGATCCCCGGCTTGACGATGGGCAGGATGACATGGCGCAGCACCTGCCAGCGGCTGGCGTAAAGATCATAGCCTGCCTCCAGCAGCCGCAGGTCAAAGCGGTCGATCGCGGCAAACAGCGGCAGCACCATCAGCGGCAGATAGACATAGGCCATGCCGATCAGCACTGCCGTATCGGTATACATCACCTGGATCGGCGCCGCGATCAGGCCGATCTTCATCAGCAGCGTGTTCATCAGGCCCTCGCTGCGCAGCACTTCGTTGATGGCGAAGGTGCGGATCAGCAGGTTGGTCCAGAAGGGAATGGTGATGAGGAAAAGCCACAGCGCCCGGGCCTTGGGGGGCCGCGTGGCGATGAACCAGGCGGTCGGAAAGCCCACGGCAAAGGTCAGCAGCGTGGTCTGCAGCGACAGTTTGATGGACCGCCAGAAGATCGTCAGATGGGCATCGGCCAGGCCCAGAGTGCCGTCAAAGATATCGCGGGTGAACAGGATGCTGATCCAGCCATCCCAGCTGAAATCCCAGACCACATTGCCATACTGGCCGGGCGTGAGGAAGGAATACAGGATCACCACCAGCAGCGGCCCCATGGCGGCCAGCGTCAGGATCACCAGCGCCGGGGCCGACAGCAGCCAGCCGTTGCGGGAGGATTGGCGGATCTGCTGTTCTTCGGCGGGGCTCATGCGGTCAATCCCGGATCAGCCGGGCGGCACCCGGCAGGAAGGCCACGCCGATGGCCTGCCCTGCGGCAAAACCGGCATCGCCCGAGGGCGGGCTTTGCACCCGCGCGGTCAGCAATTCGCCATCGGGCAGGCGCAGGTTCAGATGGGTATCGGTGCCGAAATAGACCAGATTTTCCACCTGTGCGGGCAGGGTGCCCGGTTCGCCCGCGGCCACCAGCCGCATCTGTTCGGGGCGGATGGTCAGGGTGCTGCCCTCGCCTTCGGCCACCACCACCGCACCGCAGCCCAGTTTCACGCCGCCCTGCGACGGGGTGACGGGCAGGAAGTTGGTTTCCCCGATGAAGCTGGCCACAAAGCGGTTCACCGGGCGGGTATAGATGTCCCGCGGGCTGCCCACCTGTTGCAGCTTGCCCGCGCTCATCACGCCGATGCGGTCGCTCATCGTCAGGGCTTCTTCCTGATCGTGGGTGACGAAAACGAAGGTGATGCCGGTTTCCATCTGCAGGCGTTTCAGCTCGACCTGCATTTCCTTGCGCAGCTTCAGATCCAGCGCCGAAAGCGGTTCGTCCAGCAGCAGCACCTTGGGTTGCGGCGCCAGCGCCCGGGCCAGCGCGACGCGCTGCTGCTGCCCCCCCGAAAGCTGCGCCACCTTGCGCCCGGCCAGATGTTCCAGCTTGACCAGAGCCAGCATCCGCGCGGCCGTTTCGGTGATTTCGGCTTTGGGTCGGCCCTGCATCTTCAGCGCGAACCCCACGTTTTCGGCCACGGTCAGATGCGGGAACAGGGCATAGCTTTGAAACACCGTATTCACTGGCCGCCGGTTGGGCGGCAGGTTCGTGACCTCGGCCCCGTCGATCAGGATCATGCCGGAACTGGGCATTTCGAACCCGGCAATCAGCCGCAGGAGCGTGGTCTTGCCACAGCCCGAGGGGCCAAGCAGCGTGAAGAACTCGCCCTGCCGGATGGTCACGGATACATCATCCAGCGCGCGAACCGCTGCATCGCCCTGCCCGAAGGCCTTGATCGTGTTCCGCGCCTCGATGGCATTCACATGGGTCAAGGTGACTCGCCTCCGATATTTTGATCATATTTTGCGACGGAATCGCCGTGGCGCAACAAAAACCTGACCTATCCTTCAAGTTTCGCGTAATGCGCAATCCATGGTTGCGAATGTTCGATTTCTGCGCAAAGAGCGATTAATTCTTCATCGCTTCCAAAGCGTGCAGCCAGATGCACCCCCAACGGCAACCCGTTGGATGACCAGCCAAGCGGCAGCGAGGCCGCAGGCTGGCCAGAGGCATTGAAGGCGGCGCAGAACGGCGAATAATCGAAGATCCCGCCCGGCCCGGTGCGATAGGCCAGATAATCTTCGGTATCATGGGCAAAACGCCCGATGCTGGCGGGCGGTTCGGCCAATGTGGCCGACAGGATGATGTCGCAGCCTGCGCCATCCTCGGGATCAAAGACCGCCGCCATATCGCGGCCAAAGGCATGGATGCGGCCCACCGACTCCAGATAATCCGCGCCGGACAGGGTGGCGGCATGGGCGATGGCGCCGCGCGTCACCCCCTCCACATCGCCGGGCTGCAGGGCGCGGCCCTTGGCGGCCAGCGCCTTGCGCACACCCAGGGCGGTGCCGCAGGCCACAATATCGGTCCAGGCCCGCATCATCGCCTTGATATCGGCCCTCGGGCGGCCCGGCTCTACATGATGGCCCAGGCTTTCCAGCAGCCGGGCGGTGGCCAGAACCGCTTCGCGCACTTCGGGGTGGATCGGATCGCCGGTAAAGGTGGTGTCGCAGACCATCACCCGCAACCGGCGCGGCGGGCGGCTGATTGCCTGCATATGGCCCCGTGCCAGCGGCGGTGCCCAATAGGGCGCGCCCGGATCGACGCCTTCGCAGGCATCCAGCATCGCGGCGGTGTCGCGCACGCTGCGCGTCAGGAACCCGTCGATCGCCATGCCGGCCCAGCCCTCGCCCGCATAGGGGCCATCGGGCAGCCGCGCCCGGGTGGGCTTGAACCCGAACAGCCCGCAGCTGGAGGCCGGTATCCGCACCGATCCGCCGCCATCCGACCCATGGGCGAAGGGCACGATGCCCGCCGCCACCGCCGCCCCGGCCCCGCCCGATGATCCGCCCGAGGTGTGATCCAGGTTCCAGGGGTTGCGCGTCGGGCCGCCATAAACCGCCGCCTCGGTCGCGGCGCCGATGCCGCCTTCGGGGCTGGTGGTCCGGCCCCAGGTCACCACGCCGCTGGCGCGGATGCGGGCAAAGATCGCGGAATCCCGCGCATATTGCGTATCGGCCAGCAGGTTTGATCCGTTATGCGACGGAAAATCCACTGCCTCGCAGCCCAGATCCTTCAGCAGGAAGGGCACGCCGCGAAACGGCCCGCGCGGCAGGCCTGCGGCAATGGACCGCCGCGCGACGGCTTCCTGCACCAGCACCACGGCATTCAACCGGGGGTTCCATTGCGCCATCCGGTCCAGGCTGGCATCCAGCAGCGCATCGGGGCTGACGGCACCCCGCGCCACAAGGGCGGCAAGATCGGTGGCATCGCGGGCATCAAAGGCGGATAGCATCGCGGTTCTCCTGTCATCTGGGGTCAGCCTAGCCGCCGGACCTGGGAGGGGGCATCCAGAAAACGACGCCGGCATGTCGTTCCGGCCTGTGGCCCTGCGGCAGCGGTGACGAAACGGGCGGCAGAGGGCGGAATTCCGATCATATTTCCGTGGGGTGCGGCGGATACGCCCTTGTCTGACGTTCGAAAGCCGTCACCGTCTGCCAAGGCCGGTGATCTTCGGACAAGCAGCAAGAATACCAAGGGGATTTCGATATGGCGGATATGGGCGGAACAGGCGGGATGTGGCGGATGGGCCGGGCCATGGTGATCGGGTCGGTTCTGACACTGGCCGCGCTGCCGCTGCTGGCGCAGACCGGAGGGGGGGCAGGGCAAGCACCGACCAAGCCGCGTTCGGTGGGGGTGATTACCGCCGAACTGCAGGAGGTCCCGCGCAGCTATACCCTTCCGGGCCGGGCCGTTGCCTATGAACAGGCCGATATCCGCCCCCGGATGACCGGGGTGATTACCGAAATCCTGTATGAGCCGGGCAAGCCGATCACCCGTGGCGCCCCGATGTTCCAGCTGGATGACACCAGCGCCCGCGCCGATCTGCGCGCCGCCGAGGCGGCCGTGGGATCGGCCCGCGCGGGGGTGACGGTGCGCCGCTCCACGCTGGACCGGGCGGAACGTCTGGTGGGGTCAGGCGTGACGCAGGCCGATCTGGAAACCGCCCGCGCCGAATATGAACAGGCCAAAGCCGCCCTGCAAAGCGCCGAAGCCGCGCTGGATCTGGCGGAAATCGAACTGGGCTGGACCACAGTGACCAGCCCGATTGACGGTATCTCGGGTCTGGCGCAGGTTTCGGTCGGGGATCTGGTGACGGCGAGCCAATCCGATATCATGGCCACGGTCACCCGGCTGGACCCGATCGAGGTGGATATGTTCGAACCCTCGGCCCGGATGCTGCAGATCCGCGACGAGATCGAAAGCGGCCGCATCCGCGCGGCAGAACAGCTCAATATCACCCTGACACTGGAAAACGGCTCCACCTATGCGTCGCAGGGCGTTCTGGTCGCCTCGGGCAGCGAGGTTTCCACCACCACCGGCACGGTGGAATACCGCTTTCGTGCCGCCAACCCCGATGGCCGCATCCTGCCCGGCATGTTCCTGCGCGGCGCGCTGGAGATCGGGCGGATCGAAGGCATCCTGGTGCCGCAGATGATCACCTCGCGCGACAGGGCGGGCGCGCTGACCGTCTGGGTGGCCGAAGACGGCAAGGCGGTGCAGCGTCGCATCACCGCCGATGGCAGCCACCAGAACGCCTGGGTCGTGGTGGATGGCCTGAAGGACGGCGAGCAGTTGATCGTCGATGGCACCACCAATCTGCGCGCGGGCGCCGAAGTGGCCCCGGTGCCGGTGCGGATCGACGAAAACGGCGTGGTGCGCGACCTTGAAACCGCCCCGGCGCAATCGGAGTAAGCGGGGATGGCATCGTTCTTCATTCACCGCCCGGTCTTTGCCTGGGTTCTGGCCATCGTGACCATGCTGTTCGGCGTCTTCGCGCTGTGGTCGCTGCCGATTTCGAAATATCCCGATATCGCCCCCACCACCGTGCGGATTTCTGCAAGCTATGGCGGCGCCTCTTCGGAAACCGTGCAGAATTCGGTCACCACCGTCATCGAAGACGGGCTGACCGGGCTGGACGGGCTGCTGTACATGACCTCGACCTCGCGCAAGGGTTCGGCCTCGGTGGCGCTGACCTTTGACGATACGGTAGACCCGGATATTGCGCAGGTGCAGGTGCAGAACAAGCTGCAGCTCATCACCTCGCAATTGCCGGATGTGGTGCAGCAGAACGGGCTGAACGTGTCGCGCTCCACCTCGTCGATCCTGATGGTGGGGGCGCTGATTTCCGAAGATGGCAGCCGCAGCTCGACCGAGCTGGGCGATCTGGTGGAACAATACATCCTTGATCCGGTCAAGCGCACCGAAGGTGTGGGCTCGGTGGATGTCTTCGGTTCGGGCTATGCCATGCGGATCTGGCTCGATCCGCTGAAGATGGTGCAATACAGCGTCACGCCTTCGGATGTGACCTCGGCGGTTTCGGCCCAGAACACCAATGTCACCGTGGGCACCCTGGGCGACCGGCCGGCCGTGCAGGGCCAGCAGCTGCAGGTGTCGGTCACGGCGCAATCACAGCTGAAATCGGTGGAAGAATTCGAACGCATCCTGCTGCGTGTCGATGAAGACGGATCGACCGTGTTTCTGGGCGATGTGGCGCGGGTGGAGATCGGGCAGGAAAGCTATGGCGCCTCGGCCCGGTTCAACGGCAAACAGGCGGCGGGNNGGCCACCGGCGCCAATGCCGTCAGCACCGCCGCTGCGGTGCGCGACACGATGCAGGGCCTGGCCTCGGCCCTGCCCGAAGGCGTGACGGTCGATGCCCCCTTCGACACCTCGCCCTTCGTCAAGGAATCCATTGAAAAGGTCTATCACACGCTGATCGAGGCGGTGGTTCTGGTCTTCCTTGTCATTCTGGTCTTCCTGCAAAGCTGGCGGGCGACGCTGATCCCCACGATCGCCGTGCCGGTGGTGCTGCTGGGCACNNGTGCTGGCCATCGGCCTGCTGGTCGATGATGCCATCGTTGTGGTGGAAAACGTCGAACGGGTGATGGAGGAAGAAGGTCTCGGCCCGGTGGAGGCGACCGAGAAAAGCATGAAGGAAATCACCGGCGCGCTGATCGGTATCGTGCTGGTGCTATCGGCGGTGTTTCTGCCCATGGCCTTCATGGGTGGATCGACCGGGGTGATCTACCGGCAGTTTTCCGTCACCATCATCTCGGCCATGGTGCTGTCTCTGGGGGTGGCGCTGATCCTGACGCCGGCCATGTGCGCGGTGCTGCTGAAACCGCGCAATCATGGGGGCGGCATCGCGCCTGCACGCTGGTTCAACCGCGGTCTGGCACGGGCGACCCTGGGCTATGGCGGGGTAGCGGGCTATCTGTCGCGCCGCGCCCTGCGGTCGCTGATCGTGCTGGTGGCCATCGGCGGGGCGGTGGCGCTGCTGTACGAACGGCTGCCCACCTCTTTCCTGCCGCAGGAAGATCAGGGCACCATGATGGTCATCGTCGAACTGCCCGATGGCGCCACGACCGAACGCACGCTGGCCGTGGTGCAGCAGCTGGAATCCTATCTGCTGACCGAGGAATCCGATACCGTGCGGTCGGTCTTTGCCGCGCAGGGCTTCGGTTTTGGCGGCACCGGGCCGAACCGGGCGATGCTGTTCGTCAGCCTGCATGATTTTGCCGACCGGGCCGGATTTGACGTGGCAACGCTGGTGCAGCGGGCCAATGCCAAATTCCTGAACGGCCGTGCCGGGCGGGTTGTGTTCATCCAGCCGCCGGCGATTCAGGGTCTGGGCAACTCTGCCGGGTTCAACATGTATCTGCTGGATCAGGGCGGCGCCGGGGCCGAAGCTCTGGCCGCAGCCGCCACCACGCTCACGGAACGGGCCGCCGAAAGCGGGCTGGTCGAAGGGCTGCGCGGGGCCGATAGTGCCAGCGAAACCGCGCTGCGGCTGGATCTGGATCAGCAGAAGGCCACCGCGTTCGGCCTGTCGATTTCCGAAGTGAATTCGATGCTGTCGGTGATCTTTTCTGGGCGCAGCGTCAATGATTTCGTCTTTGGCGGTGAATTGCGCCCGGTGATCGTGCAAGGCGTGGCCGAGGCGCGGATGCAGCCGGAAGACATCGAAAAATGGCACGCCCGCAATTCCGCCGATGAAATGGTGCCGTTCAGCGCCATCACCACCCAGACCTGGGAACAGCTGCCCTCGCGCCTGTCACGCTATGGCGGCACGCTGGCGCTGGAAATCAGCGGCTCGCCGGTCAAGGGCGTGTCTTCCGGCGTGGCGATGGAAACCATGGAACAGCTGGTGGCCGATCTGCCCGGCAGCTATGGCGTGGCCTGGACCGGGCTTTCCTATCAGGAACGGCTGTCGGGCAATCAGGCGCCGCTGCTTTATGCGCTGTCGGTGGTGGTGGTGTTCCTCTGCCTCGCCGCGCTCTATGAAAGCTGGTCGGTGCCGCTGTCGGTGATGATGACCGTGCCGATCGGGGTTCTGGGCGCCCTGGCGGCGGCGCTGGTCTTCGGCCAGTCGAACGATGTGTATTTCAAGGTGGGTCTGCTGACCACGGTGGGTCTGGCCGCGCGCAATGCCATCCTGATCGTCGAATTCGCGCATAGCCTGTATGAAAAGGGGATGCCGCTGGTCGATGCGGCGGTGACAGCGGCAAAACAGCGGCTGCGCCCGATCCTGATGACCACCTTCGCCTTCATGCTGGGCGTGCTGCCTTTGGCCATCGCCACGGGGGCAGGCGCCGGGGCACAGCGCGCCATCGGCATCGGCGTGCTGGGGGGCATGGCCTCTTCGGCGGTGATCGGCATCTTTTTCGTGGCGTCCTTTTATGTCGCCATCATGAAACTGAAGCTGATGATGGGGGGCAAAGCGCCAAAACCGCGCAGCTGATTTTGACAATCTGCCCGTTCTGCGGGCAGATTGGCCCCTGATGCCACAATCCCGATCAACCGCCCGCACCGGATGCCCCGCTGCGGGCGGTTCCGTTTTTTCTGGTCCGAATCCGCGCCAAGATCAGGAAAAGACCCCGCAGAGAGTGTAATATGTTCCATCACCGCCCCGCCGCCCTTGCCCTTGTCGCCAGCCTTCTTGCCGCGCCCGTGCTGGCCGAAACCGCCATGCCCTTCGCGCTGGACTGGAAGTTTGAAGGCCCGGCCGCGCCCTATTTCCTGGCGGTAGACAACGGCTATTACACCGCCGAAGGGCTGGCGGTCGAAGTGACCGAAGGCTCCGGCTCGCTGGGTGCGATTCCGAAAGTGGCCACCGGCGCCTTTCCGGTGGGCTTTGCCGATATCAACAGCCTGATGAAATTCCTGGATCAGAACCCCGGCGCTCCGGTGACGGCGGTGATGATGGTCTATGACAAACCGCCCTTCGCCGTGGTGGGCCGCAAATCCTTGGGCATCACCACCCCCAAAGATCTGGAGGGCAAGGCGCTGGGCGCCCCGCCGCCGGATGGCGCCTGGGCACAATTCCCGATCTTCGCCGCTGAACAGGGCCTCGACATGGCGAAGATCACGGTAGAGCCGGTGGGCTTTCCCGTTCGCGAACCGATGCTGGCAGAGGGCAAGGTTGCGGCGGNNGCCCGCCGATGATCTGACCGTGCTGCTGATGTCGGATTACGGGGTGGCGCTCTATGGCAATGCCATCATCGTCAATACCGATTTCGCCAAAGCCAATCCCGAAGCGGTGACCGGCTTCCTGCGGGCCACTGCCAAGGGCTGGAAAGAGGCCATCGCCAATCCGGCCCTGGCTGTCGAAAGCCTGATGAAACGCAATCCCGCCGCCGATGCCGGGCTTGAGGAACGCCGCCTCGGTCTGGCCATCGCCGACAACGTGCTGACCGATTTCGCCCGCGCCAATGGCATGGGTGCGATCGACCCCGAGAGAATGGCAAAAGCCATCGAGCAGACGAAGACGGTTTACGAGTTTCAGACGACACCGGATGCGGCCCTTTACTTCGATCCCGCCTGGCTGCCCACCGATGGCAGCCTGAAGCTGGAATGAACATCTGGCGGGGCGGCCCCGTGCCGCCCCGCCAAATCCGGGGGCAGGATGAACAATCTCATTGAAATCAAGGGCGTTTCACACGCCTATCGCACCAGATCCGGCCCGCTGCCGGTGCTGGACAATCTGAATGTCACGGTGCCGCAGGACGAATTCTGCGCTGTGGTCGGCCCCTCGGGCTGCGGTAAATCCACGCTGACGCGGCTGGTCTCCGGGTTGATGAAACCCGACCGGGGCGAGGTCTGGCTGCATGGCGAACGCGTCACCTCGCCGCGCAAGACGGTGGGCATGGCGTTTCAGAACCCGGTCATGCTGGAATGGCGGACCATCCTTGAAAACGTGATGCTGCCGCTGGAAATCGTGGCGCCGCAGATGAAACGCGCCGAGGCCGAGGCCCGCGCCTGTCACCTGCT
The DNA here is from genome assembly GCA_003509785.1 of Gemmobacter sp. Lineage (GTDB taxonomy): Bacteria > Pseudomonadota > Alphaproteobacteria > Rhodobacterales > Rhodobacteraceae > Gemmobacter. The sequence goes on along the minus strand of DOMY01000187.1, from coordinate 26,325 downwards.
GGAAATGGTCGGGCTGAAAGGCTTCGAGGCCAAGCGCCCATCCGAACTTTCGGGCGGGATGCGGCAACGCGCCAGCCTGTGCCGCGCCATTGTGCACCGGCCGGATGTGCTGATCATGGATGAACCCTTTGGCGCGCTTGACAATTTCACGCGTGAGGATCTGTGGCAGACCATGCGCGACCTGCGCGCCGCCGAACCCTTTACCTGCGTGCTGATTACCCATGATCTGCGCGAAAGCGTGTTTCTGGGCGATCAGGTCATCGTGCTGTCGGGGCGGCCTGCGCGCACGCAATATGTGCTGGATGTCGATCTGCCGGCGGATCGCACGATTGATATTCTTTACACGCCAAAGGCCACCGAAATGCTGCATGTGCTGCGCGACCAGATCCGCATCGCGCAGGGCCGCGACGGAGGGCATTGATGGAAACGCTACAGAAAATCGCCGTGCCACTGGCGGCCATCGCCGCCTTTCTGGCTGTGTGGGAGCTGATCGTCTGGGCCAATGGCTGGCCCAATTACGTCATGGCCTCGCCCACCGATCTGCCCGCCGCCTATGTCCGCTTCTGGGAGCTGTTTCTGGTGATGGGCTGGCAGACGCTGTGGCGCACGGTGCTGGGGCTGGGGCTGGCGGTGATCTTCGGCACGCTTCTGGGCATGGTGATGGGCTTTTCGCGTCTGGCGCGCGAGGCGCTCTATCCGCTGCTGGTGGGGTTCAACGCGGTGCCCAAGGCCACGCTGGTGCCGGTGCTGGCGCTGCTGTTCATCGGGCAGCATGATTTCAACACGGTGCTGATGGCCTTCCTGATCAGCTTCTTCCCCATTGCCGTTTCGGTTGGCATCGGCCTGTCGACGCTGGAGCCGGAATATCGCGATATCCTGCGCGCCCTTGGCGCCTCGCGCTTCACCATCTTCCGCAAGATCGCCCTGCCGAAAACCCTGCCGGAGTTCTTTGGTGCGCTGAAGGTTTCGGTCACGCTGGCCTTCATCGGCACCAATCTGGTGGAAATCGTCAGCCCGCATGGCCGGGGGCTGGGGGCCTTGTTCAAATCGGGGGAAACCAACGGGGATTACCCGCTGATGTTTGCCGTTCTGATCGCGCTCGCCTTCCTGGGGATCGTGCTTTACTACGCCGTGGTCCTGCTGGAACGCATCTTTGCCGGCTGGGCAGAACGGCCGCAGGGCTGAATGAAAAACCCCCGCCGGTGGCGGGGGTTTTCGTTTGTGAAGGGCCGTTTGTAAACCTCTGGCTCAGAATTCCAGCGGACGGTCGCCGTTTTCATCCTTGATCCGGCTGGGAAGCCCCATGGTGTTCAGCAGGTTGATGAACGGCTTCGGGTCCAGATCTTCGACATTCATCATGCTGCCCACATCCCAGGTGCCATCGGCAATCAGCAGCGCGGCGGCAACGGGGGGCACGCCTGCGGTATAGCTGATGCCCTGGCTGCCCACCTCTTCATAGGCTTCCTTGTGATCGGCCACGTTATAGATCAGGATTTCCTTTTCCACCCCGTCCTTCACGCCGCGCACCACATCACCGATGCAGGTCTTGCCGGTATAGTTCGGCGCAAGGCTCGCCGGATCGGGCAGCACGGCCTTCACCACCTTCAGCGGCACAACCTCCAACCCCTCGGCGGTCTTCACCGGCTTTTCGGACAGAAGGCCCAGGTTTTTCAACACGGTAAACACGTTGATGTAGTGATCGCCAAAGCCCATCCAGAAGCGGACATCGGCCTCTTTATAGCGGTTCGACAGGCTGTGCACCTCATCATGGCCGGTCAGATAGGCCTTCTGATCGCCCACCACCGGCAGGGTCCAGGTTTTGCCGATCTCGAACATCTTGTTTTCCTGCCAGGCGCCCTGCTGCCAGGAATAGACGGTGCCGGTAAATTCGCGGAAGTTGATCTCGGGATCAAAGTTGGTGGCAAACCATTTGCCATGGCTGCCCGCGTTGATATCCACGATGTCGATCGAGGTGATCTTGTCCAGCATCCCTTCGGCCACGCGCGCCCAGGCGTTCACCACGCCGGGATCAAAGCCGATGCCAAGGATCGCCGTCACGCCCGCCGCCTTGCAGCGGTCACGGCGTTGCCATTCGTAGTTGCCGTACCAAGGCGGCGTTTCGCAGATCTTTTTCGGATCTTCGTGAATGGCCGTATCCATATAGGCCGCGCCGGTTTCGATGCAGGCCTCCAGCACGGTCATGTTCACGAATGACGAGCCGACGTTGATGACGATCTGCGCGCCGGTCTGGCGGATCAGCGCAGCCACGGCGGCGCTGTCCATCGCGTTGACGGCATGGGCCGCAAACACGCCGGGTACTTTCATCGCGTTCTTTTCGTGAACGCTGGCGATCACCGCCTCGCATTTGGCCTGTGTGCGGCTGGCAATATGCAGATCGCCCAGTTTATCGTTATGCTGCGCGCATTTATGCGCCACGACCTGAGCCACGCCACCGGCGCCGATGATAAGAACGTTCCGTTTCACTTCGAACCGTCTCCTTTAAGGACAGAGGGAAGGTATTGGGGGAGGGGCGGTCAGCCGAGGCTGGCCTCAAAATCGGCATAGCCGAATTCGCGTTTCACGGTCAGGGATCCATCCAGCTCACGCACGACGATGCTGGGCATCTTCACGCCGTTGAACCAGTTTTTCTTGACCATGGTATAGCCTGCCGCATCGGCAATGCTGAGCCTGTCGCCCACATTCAGTGGTGCGGGGAAGTTGAATTCACCGAAGATATCGCCGGCAAGGCAGGATTTTCCGCAGATCATATAGGGATGATCGCCCTGCACATCCATCTTGGCGGGAAGCCGGTAGATCAGCAGATCGAGCATATGCGCCTCGACGCTGGAATCCACGATGGCCAGATCCTTGCCATTGTTCAGAATGTCGATGACCGACACTTCAAGCGTGGCGGAATTGGTGATCGCGGCCTCGCCCGGTTCCAGATAGACCTGCACGCCAAAGCGATCCTGGAAGGCGCGCAGCCGCGCGGCAAGACGGTCAACCGGATAGCCCTCGCCGGTGAAATGGATGCCGCCGCCGAGGCTGACCCATTTCAGGCGTTTCAGCAGCGGGCCAAATTCTTCTTCGATTCTCGACAGTTGCTGGTCGAACAGATCGAAATCGTCGTTTTCGCAATTGTAGTGAATCATGAAGCCGGTGATCCGGTCCATCACCGTTTCGATCTTGCCGGCATCCCATTCCCCCAGACGCGAGAAGGGCCGGGCCGGATCGGCCAGATCGAAACCGCTGGTGGAAAACCGCGGGTTCAGGCGCAGGCCGCGTTCGATCTGGGCGGATTGATTGTCGAACCGTTCCAGCTGGCCAATGGAATTGAAGATGATCTTGTCGGCGTAGCCCACGGCCTCGGCGATTTCGTGATCTGCCCAACCCACTGAATATGCGTGGGTTTCCTTGCCAAACTTCTCGCGCCCCAGCCGCAGTTCATACAGGCTGGAGGAGGTGGTGCCATCCATATGGTCGCGCATCTGATCGAAGACGCCCCAGGTGGCAAAGCATTTCAGCGCCAGCAGGGCCTTGGCGCCAGAGGCATGGCGCAGCCGGTCGATGGTTTCCATGTTGCGGGCGAGTTTCGCCCGGTCGATGAGGTAATACGGTGTCTGGATCATGGGATTCCCCCCGGCGGCCAAAAGGGACAGAAGCGGTGCACATAGGGCCTATGACCTTTCGGTGCAAGTGATGTGACAGCCCGCCGCCGTCTGGCCCCCGTCTGGTTCGCGTCGGCCCTGCGTCGGGACGCTGCATTAACCGGGCGGCGTGGGTTTTGCGGCAATCTGCCGGAAAAGGAGCCCGCCATGACCCGCACAAAACTGCCCGCCAAAGCCGCCTATCACCAGCTTGCCCAGGTGCTGCGCGATCTGGAAACCGACCTCCGCTGGGGGCTGGAGGGTTCGGCCCGCATCCCCGCCGCCTGGCACGATCTGGCACAAGAGGCGCCCGCCCCGGCCAAGGCCAAGCTGACGCTGCGGGTGGATGCGGATGTGCTGGCGTTTTTCCGCAGCATGGGGCGCGGGCATCTGACGCGGATGAATGCGGTGCTGCGCGCCTTCATGCTGGCGCGGCTGGCCGAGGTGGTGAAGGCCACCCCCGATTACGCCCCGACCATCGAGGATGAAACCCGCGCCCTGCACCGCGAACTGCTGGATCTGGTCGCCGCACAGCGCCGCGCCGAGGAAGAGGCACAGGCAGCGCTGAGCAAGGGCGAGAAACAGCGGCAGCGGCTGGAGGAACTGAAACGCCTGCGGGATGTGCGGCGGGGGCGGTGAGGGAAGATTTAAGGCAATTCATCCAGAATAGTAAAACCGGCAGAAGTTAGTCTAATAATGCCATTTATACTAGTGTCTGTGACTCCGAGACTTGAAAGCCCTGAGAGTGCAGTGTTTAAGTCTGCGACAAACCTATGACCTGTAATGTTCTTTGTGTTTGCTGTGTAGTTTGAAAAGGATGATTTGCTGTATTTAATTTCGGACTCCCGCAATCCAGATTCAGAGGCGCCAATTACCCTTATAAGATCTTTTTGTATTGGGGTTAGGTTGCCAGACCCTCCGATTTTAATAATGTATTGATTATTTTGATCTTCGTGTTTATTTCGATCAGCGATGATTTCGTTCTCAAGGTTTGGAATATTGAGGGACCGAACCTCTTCAAGCCGCTTTGCTGCAGCAATTTTTGCATCCTCGCGTGCTTTGTCATCGGCGGCTCTAGCATCTTCAAGGTCTGCGCGCTGCCGAAGTTTATGTAATTCATTTTTGAATGCTTCAGATGTTTGCATCTGGCGTGACCGCAGTATAGCCTCCTTTGTGGCCCAGGAAAAAATGAAATTTACCCAGGGCAAAAAAAGCGCTGCAACTACACTGCATACAGCAGGCCAAAGGTAGAGGCTTTGCCAGCTCGTTCTTAGTTCAAAAAAGCGGAGTCTTACAGACACGCTCTCATCAGAGAAAATAATATAAAATAATTCCTGCCAGTTTAAGGCTGTGTATGAAATGATGAAATAACCTAGAACTGGGCTGCGAATTCTTTGCGACCAGGCTTCAATATACTCTTTGAGGATGTCATTCATGAATGCGACCAATGTGTTAGCTCGTAAACATTATCTCCATGTGAGCGCCATGTTGCAAGTTATAACATGAATAACTAACAAATTGCTCTCGACATCCTTGATGTTGGCGCTACCATGCGCGCCAACAGGAGGATGCCATGTCACGATTTCCCAAACGCTATATCCCGGCCGAAGACCGTTACACGAAGATGGTGTATCGCGCCTGCGGCCGGTCGGGGTTGAAGCTGCCGGCTGTCAGCCTTGGCCTGTGGCACCATTTCGGCGAGGACACGCCGCATCAGACCAAGCGCGCGATCTGTCAGGCGGCGTTTGATCTGGGGATCACCCATTTCGATCTGGCCAACAACTATGGCCCGCCCTTCGGCAGTGCCGAAACCGCCTTTGGTGAAATTCTGGAGACCGATTTCGCGGGCTATCGCGACGAGCTGATCATCAGCTCCAAGGCCGGGTATGACATGTGGCCGGGGCCCTATGGCGAATGGGGCAGCCGCAAATATCTGATCGCCTCTTGCGACCAGTCGCTGAAGCGGATGGGGCTGGATTATGTGGATATCTTCTATTCGCACCGCTTTGACCCCAATACCCCGCTGGAAGAGACGCTGGGGGCGCTGGATCACATCGTGCGGTCGGGGCGGGCGCTGTATATCGGGATTTCCAGCTATAACAGTGCGCGCACCCGCGAGGCGGTGGCGATCCTGAAAGAGATGGGCACCCCGCTGCTGATCCATCAGCCGAGCTATAACATCCTGAACCGCTGGGTCGAACATGACGGGCTGAAAGACACGCTGGCCGATCTGGGCGTGGGGTCGATTGCCTTCACGCCGCTGGCGCAGGGGATTCTGACGAAGAAATATCTGGGCGGGATTCCGGCAGGCAGCCGGGCGGCGCAGGGCAAATCTCTGGCGCCGGAAACCATCACGCCGCGCGCGATTGAGAGTGTGAAGGCGCTGGATGCGCTGGCGCAGGCGCGCGGGCAGACGCTGGCGCAGATGGCGATTGCCTGGGTGCTGCGCGGCGGCGGCATCACCACGGCGCTGATCGGGGCCAGCAAGCCCGAACAGGTGGTGGATTGCGCCGGGGCGGTGGGCAATCTGGCGTTCACGGCGGAAGAGCTGGCCGAGATCGACCGGATCGCGGCGGAAGAGGATATCAACCTCTGGGCGCGGTCTTCCGAGACGGAGTGAGCGTGTTGCGGTGACCCCCTCACCCCCTCCCTCTCCCCCGGGGGGAGAGGGGGGCGCCTTTGCCGGGCCTTGCGACAAGTGGCGGGGGTGGATGCCTCCGGCGGGAGTATTTGGGAAGGAGCAGGGGCAGCGGTTTTGCGGGGGTGGCAAAACGGCGCGCGGGGTCAGCGGGCGCGGATGGCGGCCGAGAAATCGGCGCCTTCGGGCGCGGCCAGGGCGCGCGGGCTGATGCGGGCGGCTGCGCGGATTTCGGCCAGCGTGCCGGGCAGGGCGATCAGCTCCATGCGGTAAAGCCAGGCGGGCAGGCGGCCGGAGAGCAGCAGGCTGGGATCCAGCCCCAGATCGGGGTTGAGCGCGCGGGTCAGGTGCCAGACGACGGTGGTGCAATTGGCGGTGACGGTGTTGTACCAGCGCGGCTTGGCGGCCAGATCATTGCCCAGCTTCACATATTCCAGAAACACCACGCGCAGCTGATCGGGCGTCAGGCGCAGCGGGTAGAGCCGCACATCCTCGGCGCGGTGGTGGGTGCGCAGTTTCACGATGTCTTCTTCATCGGCGGCGATCAGCGCCAGTTCGAACTGGCGGAAGAAGCCGCCGATCGAGCTGAACTTCTCGGCCTTTTCGCGGCGGATCTCGACCGAGAAGACCACGCGCTGGCCATCGGTGAAGCCGAAGCTGACCAGCAGATGCGCAATATCGGGGTTGGACCAGACCGAGGTTATCATATCGGCCGTGGCGAGATGGTCGAGGTCGAGGCGGCGGGTTTCCCAGGTTTCGGTCGCGTGGTCGCGGTCTTGCCAGCGGAAGGCGCGCAGGTTGTGCAGGGTGACGATAGTGCCGTCGATCCGGCCGGTGGCCAGATGGGCGACATCGGGTGCCCAGTCGCGGTCGGCGCGGGGGCTGAGGCTGAGATACCAGGCGGTGACTGCCAGGGTCAGCAGGCCAAGCGCGGGCCAGCCATAGGGTGTGGCAAGCCGCGCCCAGATCACCGCTGCCAGCGCGCAGGCAAACAGCGCGGGCAGCCAGCGGGCCTGCGGAAACTGCACCCACAAGGCGATGCCCGCCCAGGTGCCCCCCAGAACCAGCAGCAGCCAGAACAGCACGGATTTCACCGTTTGACGCTGGCGGTGACGTAGTTCACCGACAGGTCGCGGTCAGACAGGCTCCAGCTCCAGCTGATGGGGTTGAAGACCATGCCCTTGCGATCCACCGGGGTCAGGCCCGCGCGGGTGACGAGATCGGCCAGCTCCTCCGGGGTGATGAACTTGTTCCAGTCATGCGTGCCCTTGGGCAGCCAGCGCATCACCCATTCGGCGCCGATGATGGCCATGGCAAAGCTTTTGGCATTGCGGTTGAGGGTGGAGCAGACCATCAGCCCGCCTGGTTTCAGCAGCTGCTGGCAGGCGGTCAGGTAGGCCAGCGGATCGGCGACATGTTCCACGACCTCCATGTTCAGCACCACGTCGAAGGCCTCGCCCGCGGCGGCCAGATCTTCGGCGGTGGTGTGGCGATAGTCGATGGCGAGGCCGGATTGTTCGGCATGGATCTGGGCGACGGGGATATTGCGGGGGGCGGCATCGGCGCCCACCACCTCGGCCCCCAGCCGCGCCATGGGTTCGGACAGCAAGCCGCCGCCGCAGCCGATATCCAGCAGGCGCAGCCCGGCGAAGGGGTGATCTTCGCGCAGGTCGCGGTCAAATTCGGCGGCGATCTGGGCGGTGATATAGCCCAGACGGCAGGGGTTCATCTGGTGCAGCGGCTTGAACTTGCCATTGGGGTTCCACCATTCGGCGGCCATCGCCTCGAACTTCGCCACTTCGGCGGGGTCGATTGTGGTCATGGTCATGCTGGGCTCCGGTTTGGCGTGGAATCTTGGGTTTGGAGCGTTATATAGTGCGATCATGGACTACAGATCAGGCCAAAAGCGCGCAGTTGAATATCTTTACCCGCCGGTCGAGCCGTTCGACCAGCGGATGATCGACATGGGCGATGGCCACAGCATCTATGTGGAGCAATGCGGCAACCCCGGCGGGGTGCCGGTTCTGGTGCTGCATGGCGGGCCGGGGGGTGGATGCAGCCCGGCGATGCGGCGCTATTTCGACCCGGCGGTCTATCGGGTTGTGCTGTTCGATCAGCGCGGTTGCGGCCGGTCGCGGCCCTCGGCGGCGGTGGTGCAGAATTCGACCTGGCATCTGGTGGGCGATATCGAAACCATCCGCGGGATGCTGGGGATCGAGCGGTTCATCCTGTTCGGCGGCAGCTGGGGCGCCACCTTGGCGCTGATCTATGCGATCTCGCATCCGCAGGCGGTGCGGCATCTGGTGCTGCGCGGGGTGTTTCTGGGCCAGCGGTCAGAGCTGGACTGGTTCTATGGTGGCGGGGCGGGGGCGTTCTTCCCCGAGCTTTGGGCGCGGTTCGTCGATCCCATCCCCGAGGCGGAGCGCGGCGATCTGATCGGCGCCTATAATCGGCGGCTGTTTTCCGGCAATATGGTCGAGGAAATGCGCTTTGCGCGGATCTGGGCGCAGTGGGAAAACGCGCTGGCGGCGATTGCCACCGACGGGATGCACCATGACAGCCCATCGGATTACGCGCGGGCCTTTTCGCGGCTGGAAAACCACTATTTCCAGAATGGCTGCTTTCTGGAAAGCGATGGCTGGATCCTGCAGAACCGTGACCAGATCGAGCATCTGGGGGCCACGGTGGTGCAGGGGCGCTATGACATGATCTGCCCGCCGCTGTCGGCATATCGGCTGGCCAAGGGCTGGCGCGGTTGCGATCTGCGCATGGTGACGATGGCGGGCCATGCGCTGTCGGAACCGGGCATCTCGGCGGAGCTTGTACATGTGATGGACGGATTGCGCCCGGTGATGAAGGAAGAATGATTCATGGAAACGGTGGTTGTGGCCTCTGGCATTGACTGGCAGCTGGCCGGGCTTTTCCTGCTGGCGAGTTTTGCGGCGGGGCTGACCGGCTGGATGTTCAAGCCCGGCGCCTGGTATGAAAGCCTGGTGAAGCCGGATTGGCGGCCCGCGAACTGGATGTTCCCGGTGGCCTGGACCACGATCTATATCCTGTCGTCGCTGGCGGCGGCGCGGGTGGCGGTTCTGCCCGGCAATGCCTTTGCCATGGGGTTCTGGGCGTTGCAGATCGCGCTGAACACCTTGTGGACGCCCACCTTCTTTGGGGCGCGGCGCATGGGGGTTTCGGTTCTGGTGATGATCGGGCTGGTGGCGGCGGTCACCGGGATGGCCGTGACCTTCTGGATGCTGGATTTCTGGGCTTTCGTGATGCTGGTGCCCTATCTGATCTGGCTGGCGCTGGCAGCGCCGCTGAACTGGCGGGNNGTGGGGGCTGGCGTCAGCCGTGTTTCACCATGATGTGGCGGACCACGCTGTAATCCTCCAGCGCGTAGGATGACATGTCCTTGCCATAGCCGGATTGCTTCAGCCCGCCATGCGGCATTTCGTTGACCAGCATGAAATGCGTGTTGATCCAGGTGCAGCCATAGCGGAGCCGCGCCGCCGTCGCCATGGCGCGGCCGACATCGCGGGTCCAGACGCTGCTGGCCAGACCGTAATCGCTGTCATTGGCCCAGGCCACGGCCTGATCCGGGTCTGAGAACGGGGTGATGGAGACGACGGGGCCGAACACCTCGCGCCGGACGATTTCATCTTCCTGCCGGGCGCCGGCGATCACGGTAGGTTTGTAGTAGAAGCCCTGATCCATCACCGTGCCGCCGGTGGTGATTTCCACATGGGTCAGTTCGCGCGCGCGGTTGACGAAGCTGGCCACCCGATCGCGCTGGCGCAGGCTGATGAGCGGGCCGATTTCGTTGGTGCTGTCATCCTCATTCCCCAGCGCGATGGAGGAGACGGCAGAGGTGAGATCGCCGACCAGCCGGTCATAGACCTTTTTCCCGGCATAGATGCGGCAGGCGGCGGTGCAATCCTGCCCGGCGTTGTAGTAACCGAAGGCGCGCAGGCCTTCGACCACCTCGGATATGTCGGCATCGTCGAAGACCAGAACCGGGGCCTTGCCGCCCAGTTCCAAATGCGTGCGTTTCACGGTTTTCGCGGCGGCATCCAGCATCTTGCGGCCAGTGGCGACATCGCCGGTCAGGCTGATCATGTCGATGCCGGGATGGTTGATCAGATAGCTGCCCACCGTCTGGCCGCGCCCGGTGAGGACGCTGACCACGCCTTCGGGCAGTTCTTCCGCCAGGATGCGGGCCATTTTCAGCGCGGTCAGCGGGGTCTGTTCGCTGGGTTTGAACACCACGGTATTGCCCGCGCCGATGGCGGGGGCCAGTTTCCAGGCCATCATCATCAGCGGATAGTTCCAGGGGGCGATGCTGGCCACCACCCCCACCGCATCGCGGCGGATCATCGAGGTATGGCCCGCCAGATATTCGCCCGCCACCTGCCCGTGCTGGGTGCGCACCGCCCCGGCAAAGAAGCGGAAGCAATCGACGATGGCGGGAATTTCGTCGTTCAGCGCGGCATCGATCGGCTTGCCGCAGTTCAGCGCCTCCAGCGCGGCAAAGCCTTCGGCCTCGGCCTGCACGCGGTCGGCGATGCGCAGCAGGGCGGCTGAGCGTTCGCCGGGGGTGCTGCGGCTCCAGCCTTCAAACGCCTTGCGGGCGGCGGCCACGGCGGCATCGACCTGCGCGGTGGAGGCTTCGGCCACATCAAGGATCAGCGCGCCGCTGCGCGGGTTCAGGATCGGTTCGGGCGTTTCCTGCCCGGCTTCGAAGCGGGCGCCGATCAGCAGCGCGGTGTCGATCTGGGTCATGTCTCTCTCCCTCATTTGCCCGCACCGGCGGTATCGGCGCCGCCGCGGGTCAGGTAATAGGCGATCAGGATCGGCAGCACGGTGGCGGCAAATACCACGATGGCCACCACATTGGTGACGGGCCGCTGCCGGGGGCGGACCAGTTCCTGCAGCATCCAGATCGGCAGGGTGCTTTGCTGGCCCGCAGTGAAGGTTGTCACGATCACCTCGTCGAATGACAGGGCGAAGGCCAGCATCCCGCCCGCCAGCAGCGCCGAGCCGAGATTGGGCAGCAGCACATGGCGGAAGGTCTGAAAGCTGTTGGCGCCAAGGTCTGCTGAAGCCTCCAATATGCCGCCCGACAGGCGGCGAAAGCGGGCGACGGCGTTGTTGTAGACTATGACGATGCAGAAGGTGGCGTGGCCCAGGATGATGGTCCAGACGGAATAGGGGATCTCCATCACCGAAAAGGCGGATCGCAGCGCCATGCCGGTGATGACGCCGGGCAAGGCGATGGGCAGCAGGATCAGAAGGCTGATCTGTTCGCGCCCGAAGAACCGGCTTTGCGCCATGGCGGCAGAGACCAGCGTGCCAAGGATCAGCGCCAGCGCGGTGGCGATGGTGGCCACCTGCAAGGATAGCCAGAGCGGCGGCCAGATATCGGCGCGGTGCCAGGCGACAGCGAACCATTTCAGCGTCAGGCCGGGCGGCGGGAACTGATAGCTTTTCTCCTCGGTGGTGAAGGCATAGAGGAAGATCAGCAGGATCGGCAGATGCAGGAACAAAAGTCCGGCAGCGGCGGCGAGTTTCAGGCCAAGCGGCGCGCGGTCAGAGTGCATCGAAAGCCCCCATGCGCTTGGCGATGGCCAGATAGACCAGCATGATGGCGATGGGCACCACGGCAAAGGCGGCGGCCAGTGGCAGGTTTCCGGCGGTGCCCTGAAACTGGTAGACCGCCAGCCCGATGAACCGTGCCGAAGTGCCGATGATCTGCGGGATGATGTAATCGCCCAAAGTCAGCGAAAAGGTGAAGATCGACCCCGCCACCACGCCGGGCAGCGCAAGCGGCAGGATCACGCTGCGGAAGGTCTGCGCGCGGCCGGCGCCCAGATCGGCGCTGGCTTCCAGCAGCGAGACCGGCACCCGTTCCAGCGCCGCCTGCATCGGCAGGATCATGTAGGGCAGCCAGACATAGACGAAGACCAGAAAGGTGCCGATGGGCGAGGTGGACAGCGAATTGCCCCCGATGCCCGGCAGGGCCAGCACGCCATCGAGAATGATCGAGGTGCCGGTATGTTCGGCGGCCCAGGTCAGGATGCCTTCCTTGGCCAGGATCAGTTTCCAGGCATAGACCTTCACCAGATAGCTGGACCACAGGGGCAGCATGACCCCCAGATAGAACAGCGCCTTCCAGCGGCCCCGGGCAAAGCGGGCGGCGAAATAGGCGATGGGAAAGGCGATCACCGCACAGCCCAGGGTGACGGCGCCCGCCATCAGCACCGTGCGCAGGATGATATCCAGGTTCTGGGCGCGGAACAGTTCGGCATAGGTTTTCAGGGTGAATTCTTCCTTCACCACGCCGGAAAACTCGTCGATCGAATAGAAGCTCTGCAGCAGCAGCGCGGCCAGCGACCCGAGATAGACCAGCCCCAGCCAGATCAGCGGCGGCGACAGCAGCAGCACCAGCAGAAGCCGGGGATGGCGCCAGAAGATCGCGGTCAGCCGGTCACCCGGGCCGCGTTCGGGCAGGATGGCGGCGGTGGTCATGCGCCCTCCATCACATGCAGGGCGGCCATGTCGAAGCCAAGCCCGACGCTGGCGCCGGGTTCGGGCAGCGGCTGGCCTGCGGGGACAAAGGCCGCCAGTTCGGCGCCGGCGATCTGCACCGAGACCCGCGATCCGGCCCCCAGATAGCGCAGCGCCGTTACCGTGCCGGTGACCGGCCCGCCGAATGTAAGACGCAGCGATTCCGGCCGCAGCGAGGCCCAGTGCGCAGGCCCGCCCAGGGCGCGGGTGACATCAGGGGGCAGCACGTTGGACGAGCCGACGAAATCGGCGACAAACCGGGTGCGGGGCCGGGCATAGATGTCTTCCGGGGTGCCGATCTGGGCGATGCGGCCTTCGTTGAAGACGGCAAGGCTGTCGGCCATGCTCAGCGCCTCGTGCTGGTCATGGGTGACGAAGACGAAGGTGATGCCCAGCCGCTGCTGCAGCGCCTTCAGCTCGTCCTGCATCGCCTCGCGCAGTTTCAGATCCAGCGCGCCCAGCGGTTCATCCAGCAGCAACACGCGGGGTTCGTTGACCAGGGCGCGGGCCAGCGCCACGCGCTGCCGCTGCCCGCCCGAAAGCGCGCCGGGCTTGCGATCCAGGAACGAGCCCAGTTCCACCATGTCGGCGGCCTGCCGGATGCGGCGGTCATGTTCCGCCGCTGGGACGCCGCGCATCCGCAGCGGGAAGCGGATATTTTCGTAGATCGACATGTTCGGGTAAAGCGCATAGCCCTGAAACACCATGGCCACATCGCGGTCGCGGGCGTCGATCTCGTTCACCACTTCGCCGCCGATCACGATATTGCCCTCGGTCGGGGTTTCAAGCCCGGCGATCATGCGCATCGTGGTGGTCTTGCCGCAGCCCGAAGGCCCCAGCAGCACCAGAAACTCCTCGTCCTGGATATCCAGCGACATGTGCTGCACGCCGGTGAAGGCGCCATAGCGTTTGACGATGTTCTGCAGATGGATCGAAGCCATGGCTTATCCTTTCACGGCGCCCATGGTCAGACCCCGGCTCAGGTGCTTCTGGATCAGGATCACCAGGATCAGGATCGGCACGAAGGCGAGGAAAGACACAAGCGCGATTGCATTGTAGATCACGCCGTCGGAACCGCCGGTGAAATTCGCAAGGGCCACCGACATGGTATAGGCCTTGGAGGTCGAGGCGATAAGCAGCGTGAACAGGAATTCGTTGATCGCGAAGATGGCGGCGATCACGGCGGCGGTGATGATGCCGGGCAGGCAGGCGGGCACGATGATTTCGCGCAGGATGGTCAGATCGCCTGCGCCATCGGTGCGGGCCGCATCTTCCAGTTCCTTCGGGATATCCAGCATGTAGCTGCGGATGATCCAGGTCACCAGTGACAGGTTGATCGCCGCATAGATCAGCATCAGGGCCCAGACGGTATCCAGCAGGCCCATGTTGCGGAACAGGAAGAAGATCGGCACCGCCACGATGGCGGGCGCCATCATCCGGGTGGACAGGATGTAAAAGCCGATATCCTCGCGCCCTTTGAATTCGTAGCGCGACAGGGCATAGGCCGCCGGAATCGCCAGGATCAGGTCGATCACCACCGAACCGGCCACGGCCAGCACCGAATTGCGCAGATATTGCGCGATGGGCCAATCGCTGGTCAGCAGATACCAGGCATCCAGGCTCCAGTTCGGCCAGTAGATCGGTTGGGGGGTGATGATCTCTGTCCGCGGGCGGAAGCCCACCGTCAGGAACCACAGGATCGGCAGCAGGCAGACGGCGGCCCAGCTGCCCAGCACGATATAGCGCAGCAGCAGGCTTTCGCCGCGGGTTTTACGGACGCTGGCCATCATTTCTTTCCCGAATGGAAGGCGCGCTTCACCACGGTCTGCGCGATGATGACGGTCATCACCAGCATCAGCACCGAAGCGGCCGAGGCATAGCCGAAGTTGAACATGCGGAAGCCCTGCCGGTAGATGAAGAAGCTCATCGTTTCGGTCGCGCCACCGGGGCTGCCTTGCGTCATGATATAGACGTTGGTGAACATCGTCGTGATGTCGATCCCGCGCAGGGTGATGGCGACCACGATGATCGGGCGCATCATCGGCAGCGAGATGTTCCAGAAGATGCGGGGCCAGCTGGCACCATCCAGACGGGCGGCCTCTTCGATCTCCTGGTCCTGGCCCTGAAGGGCTGCCACGAAGATGATGAACAGGAACGGCGTCCATTGCCAGACATCGGCCACGATCAGGGTGAAGCGCGCCAGCCAGATATGGGCCAGCCAATCCACATTGCCATCGACGATGCCCACCCGCATCAGCAGGTCTGAAATCACCCTTCCGTCGTTGAAGGCCAGTTTCCAGATGAAGGCCACGGCCGAGGGCATGAACAGCATCGGCATCAGGAAGATGATCCGCCAGCCGCGGATCAGCGGGTCACGATAGGCGAAATAGGCGATGGCCAGCGCGATGCCGGTCTGCAGCGCCAGAGACAGCCCGCCGATGATGGCGGTATTGCCAAGGGCCGCCCAGAATTCGCGGTCTTTCATCAGGCGGGTGTAATTGTCGATCCCTGCCCAATCCCAGCTGTTGAACTTGACCACGAACAGGCTTTGGTAAATCGCGAAAATGCCGGGATAGAGCGTGATGACCAGCAGATAGGCCAGCGCCGGGGCCACCAGAAGATAGGGAAATGCCTTGCGCAGCGCCGGAGAGCGGCGGCGCAGCGGCGGTGAAGGGCGGTCGGGGGCGGCATAGGCCGCCCCCTCCGTCCCGCTTGCGGGAACTTGCGTCATCATCGGATCAGAACGGCAGCGCTTTGCCGCCGCCCACATACATGCCGGGCTGCACATCGGCGAAGTTCACCGGCGGGCNNTCTTCTCCATGATGGATTTCCAGGCGGCCTGACCGTTTTCAAGCGCTTCCTTCGCGGTGATCTGCCCCACGATGGCGCGGTTGATCTCGTTCCCCAGCGCCTGTTCCATCTCGAACATCCCCGGCAGGCGGGGCGAGCACCAGGCATGTTCCAGGCTGTCGGCCCAGACCTTGGCGGGCTGGCTGACGGCCTGCAGGCGCGGGTTCGACAGCACGGATTTATAGCCCGGCGCCACGCCATTCGCATTGGCCTCGTTCATCGCCATGATCGACGAGGTGGTGAGGAAGGCCAGCATCAGGAAGGCACCTTCGGGATTCTGCGCCGTGGCCGTGACGCAGGAGGTGGAGCCTGCGATATTCGGCGGGGCAAAGACGCCGCCCGCGATGCGGGGTTCATAGATGGTGATGAAGTCATCCACGATCTGGCTTTGATCCGGGCGCATCGCCTGCGTGCCGCTGTCTTGCCAGCTGATGTTGGCGGCAACCTGCCCGCCCAGCCAGGCGGCGCGGTTTTCACCCCAGCCTGCGCCGGACACGCCTTCGATGGCGTTCTTGACCAGCGACTGGATGATATCCATCCCCTTCATCCCGGCATCGGTGGCCAGCGTCGGGTTGAAGTTTTCATCGAACAGCTGCATCCCGGCCTGCGCCGCGATATGTTCCCAGGTATAGGTGGACCAGAAGCCGCGCGCCCCCAGCATGCCCACACCCGCCACGCCGCCGCCCAGCTTGTTGGCTTCGGCGGTGATGCGGATCAGTTCGTCATAGCTGGGCACCGAGGTGGCGCGGTCGATCGGGCCGCCCAGGATCTTTTCCATGACCGATTTGCGCAGATGGACCATCTGCACGTCGCAGTCGAAGGGGATGCCCACCAGCTTGCCGCCGAAATAGCCATAGTTCAGGCGATAGGTGTCGTAGAAATCATCCAGCGGCAGCGCCCATTTCGCGGCGTAATCATCCAGCGGAGCCAGGAAGCCCGGCGCCGCGAAATCGCCCAGCCAGGGCGAGAAGAACTGCAGCGCATCGAAAGAGGCATTGCCCGAGATGAATTCGGCCACGGCCTTGTCATAGAAGCTGTCATCCGGGATCGGCACCAGCTCGACCTTGATCCCCGACAGTTCTTCGAAGGGTTTCAGGCCTTCGGCGGCCGATTCCTGATCGGCGGCGCCGATGGCAAAGCGCACGGTGGTGCCCGCCAGTTCAGAGCGGACCTTTTCCCAATCCACCGAGCGGATCCAGTCTTTTGCCGGATCCCACAGCGGCTCGTTGGTCATGTTGTAGAGCTTGCGGTAATCCTCGCGCACATAGCCGTCGACCGAAATCCGGTCCAGCACGCTCTGGATATCGGGCAGGCCCGATTGCGCATAGGCGGGCATTTTCAGCCCGGCCGCGCTGGTGGCAAGGCCGAAGGCGGCCCCCGTGCGCAGGAACGAGCGGCGCGATAGCCCGCTGAATGTTGTCTTCATTATGAACGTCCTCCCTTGGCGTCAGTTCTATGGCTCTCGGCGCCCTCGCGCAAAGATCGAGTTTGACGCGGTCTCCTCTCCGCACCGGGCTCTTTGGCCATGATGTGTGAACTTTCGTTACACTGATATACAATGTGTGCAGACCATATGGGCTGTCAATCAGAATATTTACGGCAATTTCTGCGATGCAGCATGAACTTCATGTTGACGTAATAACAAATGTTCAACTACGGTGGGGCCAATTGAGCTGAGGGAGGAAAGCTATGCCCACCAATGTCGCCCTGACCGGGCTGGCCAAGGATCTTGCTGCACGGGCCGACAGCGGCAGGCCGATTCGCATCGGGCTGGTTGGCGCGGGTGAGATGGGAACCGATATCGTCAGCCGCGTGGCCCATATGCAGGGCATCGAAATCGGCGCGATCAGCGAGCTGAAGCCGGGGGCCGCGCGCAAATCGGTGGAAATCGCCTATGGCAGCGATGACCGGGTGCAAGAGGTGTCGAGTGCCGATGGCGCCAATGCCGCCATGGAAGGCGGCAAGGTGGCCGTCACCGACAATGTGGATGCGCTGCTGGAGGCCGGGCTGATCGACGTGGTGGTGGATGCCACCGGCGTACCTGCGGTGGGCGCCGAAATCGGCCTGTCCGCGATGGAGCGCGGCAAGCATCTGGTGATGATGAATGTCGAGGCCGATGTGACCATCGGCGCATATCTGCGGGCCGAGGCCGAACGGCTGGGTGTGATCTACAGCCTGGGCGCGGGCGATGAACCCTCCAGCTGCATGGAGCTGATCGAATTCGTCAGCGCCATGGGGCACCGCATCGTCTGTGCGGGCAAGGGCAAGAACAACCCGCTCAACATCGACGCCACCCCCGATGAATATACCGCCGAGGCGATCCGGCGGCACATGAACCCCCGGATGCTGGTGGAATTCGTCGACGGATCGAAGACCATGGTGGAAATGGCGGCCATCGCCAATGCCACCGGGCTGATCCCCGACAAGCCGGGGATGCACGGCCCTGCCGCCGGGCGTGACGAGCTGAACAAGATGCTGATCCCGCAATCGGCCGGGGGGCTGCTGTCTTCGGGCGCGGGCCGGGTGGATTATACCATCGGCAAGGGCGTGGCGCCCGGCGTCTTTGTGGTGGCGGAAATGGACCATCCCCGCATCTGGGAACGGATGGAGGATCTGAAGATGGGCAAGGGCCCCTATTTCACCTTCTTCCGGCCCTATCACCTGACCTCGCTGGAAGTGCCGCTGACCTGCGCGCGGGTCGTGCTTTATGGCAAGGCCGACATGGTGCCGCTGGCCCGCCCGGTGGCCGAAGTGGCCGCTGTGGCCAAGCGCGATCTGGCCGTGGGCGAAACGCTGGATCAGATCGGCGAATATTGCTATCGCGCCTGGATCATGGAGGCGGGNNGGCGCCGATCCGCAAGGGCGAGCTGATCACCACCGCCAATGCCGCCGTGCCCGCAGGCAGCAAGATCGCCGTGCTGCGTGCCCGGCAAGATGCCATGCTGGGGCTGTGAGCGCGCCATGACCGATACGCCCGACAACCGCCCCTTCGCCATCCGCACCTATGCGCCCGATCAGCTGCGCGAGGCGTTGAAGCGGATGTATCTGATCCGCCGCTTCGAGGAAGGCGCCGAAGACAGCTATATGCGCGGCCTGATCCACGGCACCATGCACCTGTCCATCGGGCAGGAGGCCAGCGCCATGGCCACCTGCATGGAACTGACCGATGCCGACAAGATCACCTCTACCCATCGCGGCCATGGGCATTGCATCGCCAAGGGGGCGGAGGTCGGGCGCATGTTCGCCGAATTCTTCGGCAAGGAGACCGGCTACTGCCACGGGCGCGGCGGGTCGATGCATATTGCCGATGTGAAGACCGGCAATCTGGGCGCCAATGGCATCGTGGGCGGCGGGCTGCCCATTGCCGTAGGGGCCGCGCTGTCGGCCAAACGCTTGGGCAAATCCGATGTGACGGTGTGCTTCTTTGGCGATGGCGCGAATAACGAAGGTGCCTTTCACGAGGCGCTGAACATGGCGGCGATCTGGAAGCTGCCGGTGATCTTTGTCTGTGAAAACAACAAATACGGCATGTCCACCTCGACCGAGCGTTCCACGGCCGTGAAACATATCGCGGAACGCGCGGTGGCCTATGCCATGCCGGGCATCACGGTGGATGGCAATGATTTCTCGGCCGTGGCCGAAGCCGTGCATCACGCCATAGCCCGCGCGCGGGCGGGCGAGGGGCCAAGCCTGGTGGAAAACCTGACCTATCGCTGGCGCGGCCATTCGAAATCCGACCGCAACCGCTATCGCACCAAGGAAGAGATCGAAGACTGGATGGCGCGCGATCCCATCGCCCGCTTCCGTGCCGAACTGATCGCCCATGGCATCCTGGACGAATCGGGCGCCGATGCCATTGCGCAGGCCGCCATCGACGATGTGCAGCAGGGGATCGAATTCGCCAAATCCAGCCCCGCTCCCGCCGTGACCGAACTGACCCGCTATGTCCATGCCGAGGCCTGAGATGAACGCCATGACCCAAGAAACCGGCCTGCGCACGCTCAGCTATTCTGAAGCGATCCGCGAAGCGATGGCGCTGGCGATGGACCGCGACCCGACGGTGATCCTGATGGGTGAAGATATCGGCGTCTATGGCGGGGCGTTTCAGGTCACGCTGGATCTGATCGACCGCTATGGCCCCGACCGGGTGATGGATACGCCGATTTCCGAACTGGGCGGGGCGGGTGTGGCCGTGGGCGCCGCGCTGACCGGGCTGAAGCCGATCTTCGAATTCCAGTTTTCCGATTTCGCCACGCTGGCGATGGAACAGATCGTCAATCAGGCCGCGAAACTGCGCTACATGCTGGGCGGCGAGGCCTCGGTGCCGGTGGTGTTCCGGATGCCCGCCGGTTCGGGCACCGGGGCGGCGGCGCAGCACAGCCAGAGCCTGGAGGCCTGGTTTGGCCATGTGCCGGGGCTGAAGGTGATCCAGCCTTCGACCCCCGAAGATGCCAAGGGCATGTTGCTGGCGGCGCTGGATGATCCCGATCCGGTGATGATCTTCGAACACAAGCTGCTGTACAAGATGAAGGGCCCGGTGCCTGCGGGCCATTACCTGACCCCGATCGGCAAGGCCGCGATCCGCCGCGAAGGCCGCGATCTGACCATCGTGGCGGGGGCCATCATGGTGCATCGCGCGCTGGAAGCCGCCGAACGCATGGCGCAGGACGGCATCGACGCCGAGGTGATCGACCTGCGGTCGATCCGGCCCATCGACCATGCGACGATCCTGGCCTCGGTCCGGAAGACCGGCAAGCTGATGATCGTTTACGAAGGCGTCAAGAGCTTTGGCGTGGGGGCCGAAATCAGCGCCGCCGTGGCCGAAAGCGATGCCTTCGATTATCTCGATGCGCCGATCCTGCGGCTGGGCGGGGCCGAAGCGCCGATCCCTTATAACCCAGATCTGGAACGCGCTGCCGTGCCGCAGGTCGATACGATCGAGGCCGCGGCGCGGCGGATGATCCGGCGCGAGGTCTGACATGCCGGTAGAAGTCATCCTGCCCAAGGTGGATATGGACATGAGCCATGGCACGCTTGCCACCTGGCATGTGGCCGAAGGCGATCTGGTGAAACAGGGCGCCGCGCTGTTCGATATCGAAACCGACAAGGCCGCGATGGAGGTGGAGGCCCCGGCCTCGGGCCATCTGCATCACATCCTTGCCAAACCCGGTGACAAGGTGCCGGTGGGTGCCGTGATCGCCTGGCTTTATGCCGAGGGCGAGGCGGTGGGCGCCCCCCCCGGCCTGCCTGCCCCCCCCTCCTTGCCTGGCGTAGCCGAGCCGGTGGCGGCGCAGCCTGACGCGGTCAAGCCTGCGGCGGTGGCACAGCCGGTTGTGGCATCGCGGCCCGAAGATATGCCGGCCACTGGCCTGCGCGCCACACCCGCCGCCCGCAAATCCGCGCGCGAGGCGGGCATCGCCTTGGCACAGGTGCCGGGCACCGGCCCGCTGGGCCGTATCCTGCGCGCGGATGTGGCGGGGCNNCAGCCAATCCGCTGAACCCGCGCCACGCGCCAGCGGCTGGACGCCCGAACCCGGGCCCCTGCATGTCAGCCGCCGGGGCGGCGCGGGTATCCCGCTGCTGTTGATCCACGGCTTCACTGCCGACAGCCAGAGCTGGGCGCCGCTGGAAAAGGCGCTTGGCCCCCGCCGCCCGCTGATCCGCATGGATCTGCCCGGCCATGGCAAAAGCCCGAAACGCCGGATCGGCAGCTTTGCCGAACTCGCCCGCATGATGGTCGAGGCGTTCGACGAGGCAACGCGCGATGTGGCGCAGGTGCATGTGATCGGCCATTCGCTGGGCGGCGCGCTGGCGCTGGCCTTGGCCGACATTCGCGCCCGGCGTGTGGCCAGCCTGTCGCTGCTGGCGCCGGCCGGGCTGGGGCCGGAAATCGACGCGACCGCCCTGCAGGGCATCACCCGGGCCACAAGGCCGGAAAGTCTGGCGCCCTGGCTGCGCCGGCTGACCGCCACGCCCGATGCGATCAGCGACGATTACGCCCGCGCCGCCATGGCCGCCCGGCGTGACCCGGCGCTGCGGGCCGCACAGGGGGATATGGCGCAGGCCCTGTTTGCCGATGGGGTGCAGACCTTCGATCTGCGGGCGGCGCTGGCCCGGCTGGATCTGCCCGCGCAGATCCTCTGGGGCAGGCAGGATCACATTCTGCCGCAGCGCCACGCCCTTGCCGCCGACGGTGAATTCGCTATTCATCTGTTGGCGGGCGCCGGACATGTGCCGCAGATCGAATGTCCTGACCGGGTGGCGCGCATCATCATGCGTCAGGTTTCGGCGGTGGAAGCCCCGGCCTGAACCAGCCCTTTGGAAGGATGTTCGATGCAGGCTGCCCCACAGGCGACGGGAATCCAGAGCGAGGCAGACCGGCTGCGCGCGCGGGCGGTCTGGCTTTACCATGTCGAGGGCTGCACGCAGAACGATATCGCAAACCAGCTGGGCATAAACCGCGTGATGGTGGTACGCCTGCTGGCCGATGCCCGCCGCCGCAACGAGGTGCGCATCACCATTTCCGCGCCGCTGACCGATCTGATCGAGATCGAGCGCGATCTGGAACAGCGCTATGGCATCCGCCGGGTGATCGTGGCGCCCTTCACCGATACCGAGGGCGATCCCGTCAAGGTCATCGCCGCCGCTGCCGGGGCCTATATCTCGGGCGAGATGAAGCCGGGCATGACGGTGGGGGTGGGCTGGGGCCGCACGCTTTATAACACGCTGCCGTTCATTTCGGGCGCGACGCTGGATGATTTTCGGGTGGTGTCGCTGCTAGGGGGTATTGCTGCCGCCCGCCGGTTCAACCCGGCTGAATTTGCCTGGCAGTTTGCCGAACTGTTTCAGGGCGAAGGCTTCCTGATCCCTGCGCCCGCCGTGGTCGACAGCCCCGAAACCAAACATGCCCTGCTGGAACGCTGCGGGCTGGCGGCGATCTTTGAAATGGCCGAAAAGCTGGATATGGCGCTGCTGTCGGTTGGCGGCATCTCCACCCTGACCACCAGCTATCGCACCGGATATCTGAGCGAGGCCGACCGCCGCTCGCTGATCGAGGCGGGGGCGGTGGGCGACGTGCTGTATAATTTCATCAACCAGTCCGGTCAGGTGGTGGAACACGAGGTCAACGCCCGGGTGATTTCGGTCAACCTCGCGCAACTGCGCCGCACGCCGGAACGGGTGCTGATTTCCGGCGGGCCGGAAAAGCTGGTGGCGCTGCGGGCGGCCATCGAAAACCTGTCGCCCACGGTGCTGATTACCGATGAACAATCGGCGCTGTCGCTGCGCAACGGCTGACGCGGCGTCAGGGCGGCTTCGGCCCGTTCTGCCTGCCCGGCCCGCAGTTTCTGCTTTCAAAGGCATGAAAACACGCAGCAAATGCTCGCATCTGCCGCCTAGGATGTGCAGGATAGGCCAATCGGTCCCGCGTGGAGAGTGCCAGTGCAGCCCGCACCAACCAAGATTCTGGAATCCTACGAGCTTGTCGCAAGCCCGATGACGCTGGAAGACGTGCCCAAGCTGCACGAGCTTTCCATCGGTGTTGGTTGGCCGCACCGCCCCGAAGACTGGGCGCTGGCCATCGGGCTGGGCGAAGGCGTGGTGGCGCGGGATGAAATCGGCCGGGTGATCGGCTCTGCCATGTGGTTTCCGCTGGGGGCGGATTTTGCGGCGATCGGCATGGTCATCACTTCGCCCCGGTTGCAGGAACACGGCGCCGGGCGCTGGCTGATGGGGCATATTCTGGATCGCGTGGGCGCCCGCGGCAAGGTGTTGAGCGCGACACGCCCCGCCTATCGGCTGTATCTGTCGATGGGGTTCATGCCGCTCAGCCCGGTGTTCCAGCATAACGGGGTTGTGGGGCCGGTGCCGCCCGGTCCGCGCCATGCCCGCGCGCTGCAGCCGGAAGACGTGCCTGCGATCCATACGCTGGACAGTATCGCCATGGGCGCCGCCCGCCCCGATGTGCTGGACCGGCTGCTGCCGCTGTCCACCGGCACGGTGGTGGAGTGCGCGGGCCGGGTGACGGGCTTTGCCCTGTGCCGCAAGTTCGGACGTGGGCATGTTGTCGGCCCCATCGTGGCCGAAACCGAAGAAGATGCCATCGCGCTGCTGGCCCCCCATGCCGAAGCGATGGAGGGCAGCTTTCTGCGCGTCGATACCCGGCAGCCCGATGGCCCCTTCCGCCAGTTTCTGATCGGGTCGGGCATCCGGCATTACGATACCGTCACCCGCATGGGCCTGGGCGCGGTGCCCCCCGCCACCGGGCCTGCCTTCACCTTCGGGCTGGTCAATCAGGCGCTGGGGTAGGCGCGCGCGCCTACATCATCCCCATGCTGCCCAGATCGGTGCCATCAATCATCCGTTCATAGCGGAAGGGCCGGGGGTCCACCGAGGGCGCATCGCCCCGGATCAGATCCGCCGCCAGCCGCCCCGCCGCAGGCCCGATGCCGAAGCCATGACCGGTATGCCCGGCCGAGATATAGACCCCGGGCCGCGACAGCACCGGCCCGATGACCGGAATGGCATCCGGCGTGCAATCCACCATCCCGCCCCAGGCATGGGCGATGCGCAGCCCGGCCAGCCCCGGATAGGCCTTTGCCATCTCTGCCAGTCCGCGCCGCAGCAGCGCGGCATCGGGTTTCGGGTCCAGCACCCGGATACGCTCGAACGGCGAAGGGCCGTCGGCGCCCCAGCGGTGCAGCGAATCCGGCCCGGTGAAGAAACTGCTGCCCAGGTGAAAGCGCAGCTTGGCCCGGCGTTTTACAAAGGTGGGCCAGAATGGCCGCGCCTGCATCATCCCCATCGGCGCCAGATGCAGCTTGCCAAACCCGCTCAGTCCCACGGTATAGCCGCCATCCAGCCGCCGCCGCAGCGTCAGATCCGGCATGGAGTGCCCCCCCGACAACAGCTCCGGCCCCGGTTCGGTGGCGAAAGAGGTGGATTGGATCGAGGCCTGCAAGAACGGCATCANNAGGCATCCCGTGATGGCGCAGCAGCATCCCGGCCCAGGCCCCGCCCGCCACCAGCACCGCATCGCAGCCGATCCGCCCGGCTTCGGTCAGCACACCAGAGACGCGGCCCGCGCTGAATTCGATCTCGCGCGCGGCACAGCCCTGATGCAGCGTGGCACCGGCCCGGCGGGCCGCTTCGGCCATCACCGGCACGGCCAGCGCCGGTTCTGCCCGGCCATCGGTGGGGGAATAGACCCCGCCCTTCCACGCCTGCGCCTGATGCGGCAGCAGGGCGGCAGCCTCGGCCCCCGATATCATCCGGCTGTCCACCCCATAGCCCCGGGCCATCGCGCCCCAGGCCTCCCAGGCGGCCAGATCGGCATCGGCGTTGGAGGTATAGACAAGCCCGCAGCGCCGGAACCCCGCATCCGCGCCCGCCTGTGTCGCCAGTGTTTCCCACATGCGCAGCGCCAGAATGGCCAGCGGCAATTCGCGTTCATCGCGGTTCTGCTGGCGGCACCATCCCCAGTTGCGGCTGGATTGTTCGCCGCCGATCACGCCCTTTTCCAGCAGTGCAACCGATGTGCCGCGCCGCGCCAGCTCCCATGCGGCGGCCACACCGGAAATGCCGCCGCCGATCACCACGACTTGCGCATGGCGGGGCAGGGCTGCGTCGCTGGTGACAGCGCGAACAGGCGGAGACATGGCAGTTCCTTTCAGCGCGGGATCAGAAATCCGCGACCTTGCCCCAGCTGGATTGTTCGAACCGGGAAGGGTGGTAGGGTTTTGGGTCCAGGATCGGGGCATCGCCCGTCACCAGATCGGCGATCAGATGCCCGGCGCCCGGCCCGATGCCAAAGCCATGGCCGCTGAACCCGGCCGCCAGGATGAAGCCAGGGATATGGGTCTCGCCAATCGCGGGTACACCATCCGGTGTGCTGTCGATATAGCCGGCCCAGGCCGCGGTCACCGGCACATCGGCCAGCGCCGGAAACAGCGCCCGCGCCCGGCGCAGGGTTTCGGTGATCTGGCTCTGGTCGGGGCGGGGGTCCAGGATGCGGTTGCGCTCCATCGGGGTGGGGGCATCCAGCCGCCAGCGGCGCAGGGTCTCATGCCCGGCGCGCAGCCCCTCCAGCCCGCCGGGGGCCAGCGATTTGCGGCGCTTGAAGAACATCGGCAAAAAGCTGGTGGCAAAGCGCAGCTGCTGCGCCGTCACATCCACCCGCGCCCGGCCCGAAATCGCCAGCGTATAGCCGCCATCGCCGCGCCGCGTGCTGCTGACCTGCGCCGTATGCAGCGCATCGGGCAGATCGGCCCCCGGCGCCACGGCAAGGATCGAAGCCCGGACAGAGGCCTGCGGGAACCGGATGCCCAGCTGCCGGCAGAATGAGGATGCCCAGGCCCCGCCCGCCATCACCACGGTTCGCGTGCGGATCACCCCGGCTTCGGTCACCACGCCCGCCACGCGCCCGGCCTCCAGTTCCAGCCCGCGGGCGGCGCAGCCCTGATGCACGCTGCCCCCGAAGGCCTCGATCCCCAGCGCGATCACCGGCGCGGCGCGCTGCGGATCGGCGATGCCGTCGCTGGGCGAAAATACCCCGCCTTTCCACGCCTTGCCGGTGGCGCGGCCCCGTTCGGCTGCTTCGGCGGCGGACAGCATCTGCGTCACCACCCCTTC
>DOMY01000072.1 GCA_003509785.1 Gemmobacter sp. | reverse complement strand
CGCGTGCCGGTCTTCGTCGGCCATTCCGAAGCGATCAACGTCGAATTCGAAGAGCCGATCGACTGGCAAGAGGCTCAGGACATCCTGCGCGAGGCGCCGGGCATCCTGGTGATCGACAAGCGCGAGGCCGGTGGCTACATCACCCCGGTGGAATGTGTGGGCGATTACGCCACCTATGTCAGCCGGATCCGGCAGGATTCCACGGTGGAAAACGGCCTCAGCTTCTGGTGCGTGTCCGATAACCTGCGCAAGGGCGCTGCGCTGAACGCCGTGCAGATCGCCGAAGTGCTGGGCAACCGCTGCCTGAAAAAGGGCTGATCCGGCCCGATCCCTGTCAGAAAAGCCCTGCCATCGCGCGGGGCTTTTTTCTGCCCATTCCTCTTGGCCCAAATACCCCCGCCGGAGGCAGACCCGAGGCGATCCGGCCACAGGCCGGTCGCCGAGACAAAGTCTTGCGCCGCAGGCGCGCTATTCGGTAACCGCTGGAAACTTCGCTATTCGCCGATCATCGCGCGGCCTTCGGGCGCCAGTTCCTCGAAATCGAAATTATCCAGCCGCCGGGCGCGTTTGCCCGCCTTTTCGCTGCTGATCTTGATTTCCTCGATATCCTTGGCCGCCTGACCGAAATGGCGATCCAGATTGCCAACCCGGTCGCCCAGCCGCTGCACATCCTTGTAAAGCTCGGCCAGCTCCTTGCGGATGGCCCCGGCCTGTTCGCGCATCCGCGCATCCTTCAGCACGGCCCGCATGGTGTTCAGCGTGGCCATGCAGGTGGTGGGCGAGACGATCCAGACCCGCAGGGCAAAGCCCTCGCGCACCAGTTCGGGGAAATTGGCATGGAGTTCGGCATAGACCGCTTCCGAGGGCAGGAACATCAGCGCCCCATCCGCGGTTTCCCCCTCCAGGATATAGCGTTCGGCAATCGCCTTCAGGTGGCTGCGCACGGCCACGCGCAAAGACCGCGCCGCAAGGTCCAGATCCTGCGGGGTCTGCGCCCGGCGCAGCGCCTCATAGGCTTCCAGCGGGAATTTGCTGTCCACCACGATGGGCCCCGGCGGGTTGGGCAGGTGGATCAGGCAATCCGCCCGCCGCCCGTTCGACAGTGTGGCCTGCATCGTATAGCTGTCTGACGGCAGCGCCTTCAGCACGATGTCATGCAGCTGAATTTCGCCAAAGGCGCCCCGCGTCTGCTTGTTCGACAGGATATCCTGCAGGCTCAGCACATTGCCGGAAAGTTTCTCGATATTGGCCTGCGCCTTGTCGATGGTTTCCAGCCGCTGATGCAGCTCGCCCAGGGATCGCGCCGTGCGGGTCGAGCTGCCATGCAGGCTTTCGCCCATATGGCGCTGCACCTCGGCCAGCCGTTGTTCCATCACCTGCAGCATCGCGGTCTGGCTGACAGCCTGCGCCTCTGACACATGATGCAACCCGCCGGCCAGCCGTTCCTGCCCTTCGGCCAGCTGCTGCACCCGGTCGCCCAGCCAGCCCAGATCTTCCGACAGGCCGGGCGGTGTGCGACCGCTGGCCCGCAGGATCAGGATCATCATCAGCAGTATCAGCGCCACGGCACCCCCCGCGATCAGGATCAGCGGGTTGGACAGGTCGATTTGTGAAAGCGGGGTCATCTGCGTCCGAACAGCCGTTCGATATCGGCCAGTTTGAGTTCAACATAAGTCGGGCGGCCATGGTTGCACTGGCCCGACATCGGGGTGGCTTCCATTTCGCGCAGCAGGGCGTTCATCTCTTCCGCCCGCATCTGGCGGCCAGAGCGAACAGAGCCATGGCAGGCCATCCGGCTCAGCACCGCGTCGATCCGGCCTTTCAGCCGGTCAGAACTGCCCAGATCAGCCAGATCATCCAGAATGTCGCGGATCAGGGCGGCGGCATCCACCTGACCCAGCACGGCAGGCACCTCGCGCACGGCCACGGCGCCGCCCCCGAACGGTTCGATCCCCAGACCAAGGCCTGCCAGATCTTCGGCCAGATCCAGCAACCGGGCGGCATCCGCTTCTGACAATTCGATGATTTCCGGGATCAGCAGCGCCTGTGCGGCAATACCGCTGGCCGCGGCCTGCGCCTTGAGCCGTTCATAGACCAGCCGTTCATGCGCGGCGTGCTGATCGACGATCACCATGCCGCGCTCTGTCTGCGCGATGATGTAGTTTTCATGCAGCTGCGCCCGGGCGGCGCCCAGGGGGCGGGCCGTCAGGTCGGGCAGCGCCTCTGCCACCGGCTCCATCCGGGCAGAAGGCGATTCAGCAAAGCCGAAGGGGGCAGCCGGGGCCGGGGCCTGCACGGCATAGGCCCGGCTCAGGCTTTGCTGGCTTGGCCTGTCCATCTGATAGACGCGCGGCGGCTGGGCGGCCTGCGGCGTGGGTTCGGCGCGAAATGCCGCCAACGTTTCTTCGGCCACGGTGCTCGATGCCCGATGCCCCGCGCCAGTCAGCGCCAGCCGCAGGCCCGATACGATCAGCCCGCGCACCAGCGCCGGTTCGCGGAACCGCACCTCGGCCTTGGCAGGATGCACGTTCACATCCACCCGTTCGGGGTCGCAGATCAGGTTCAGCACCGCCGCCGGATGCCGATCCCGCGACAGCACATCCATATAGGCGGCGCGCAGGGCACCGAACAATTGCTTGTCCAGCACCGGGCGGCCATTCACGAACAGGAACTGCGCCACCGATGACCCGCGCGAATAGGTGGGCAGGGCGGCATAGCCCACCAGCCGCAGCCCTTCGCGGTCCAGGTCGATGCGCAGGGCATTATCGGTGAAATCGCTGCCGATCACCCGGGCCAGACGGCCATGCAGCGCGTCGAAGAAATCGCCGTTCTCCGGATCGGCGCGAAACACCACCCGCCCTTCACCGCCACCCGACACATCGCGCAGGGTGAAGCCCACATGCGGTTCGGCCAGCGCCAGCCGTTTGATCACATCGGCAATCGCGCTCATCTCCGCCCGGTCGCTGCGCAGGAATTTCAGCCGCGCAGGCGTGGCGAAGAACAGATCGCGCAGTTCGACCACCGTGCCACGCGTCAGCGCCGCCGGCCGCAATGCGCCCATGCGCCCGCCCTCGACCGTCAGCGCAACGCCCTCGTGCCCTTCGGCGCGCGAGGTCAGCACCAGCCGCCCCACTGCCCCCAGCGAAGGCAGCGCCTCGCCCCGGAAGCCGAAGCTCTGGATGTTCAGCAGATCTGACCCGTCGATCTTCGATGTGGCATGGCTCGAAAGGGCCAGCGGCAGATCTTCCGCCGTCATGCCGCAGCCATCATCCGTCACCCGGATCAGCGTCTTGCCGCCATCGGCATAATCGACGCTGATGCGCCGTGCGCCTGCATCCAGCGCGTTTTCGACCAGCTCTTTGACGGCAGAGGCCGGACGTTCCACCACCTCGCCCGCGGCGATGCGGTTGATGGCCGATTCGTCCAACTGCCGGATGATGGGCCGCGTGATCTTGGGGGTATCCAGTTTCATACCCCCATGGATAGCATCATGCGGCCGATTCCACCACCGGATTACGGGGTGGAAACCAGCCCCTCGGGTTCACCCACCACCACGAAACGCAGGGCATCGGGCCGGTAAAGCCGCCTGGCCACCCGGGCGATATCATCCAGCGTGACTGCCTCGATCAGCGCATTGCGCTTTGCGGGGTAATCGGTGCCATAGCCCGCCATCTGCATGCCCACCAGAACGCCCGCAATGGCGCGGTTGCTGTCGAACCGCAGGGCATAGGCGCCGGTGAGATAGGTTTTCACCGCATCCAGTTCGGCCTGTGTCACGCCTTCGGCGGCGCGCGCCCATTCGGATTGCAACAGATCGACCGCCTGTTTCGCAGTGCCATTGGCCGTGGCCATCTGCCCCATCACCAGATCGGCCTGTTCGTAATCCACCAGATAGCTGCCCACCCCATAGGTCAGCCCGCGCTTTTCGCGCAGTTCCGTCATCAGACGCGAGCCGAAGCGGCTGCCGCCCACGATTTCGTTCAGCACATAGGCCGGCACATAATCCGGGTCATCGCGCGGGATGCCCTCGTGGCCGAACATCACCACAGCCTGCGGTGTGGGGAAGGGTTCNNACCCCCGCCGCCATACCGGGCAGCGGCGCGCCCGTTGCGGGCAGTTCGCCCAGCAGATGATCCAGCAGCGCGCCCAGTTCTTCGCCGGTGATATCCCCCACCGCCGAGATATACAGCCGGTCCCGCGACAGGGCGCCCTTGTGGGCGGCCAGCATGTCATCACGGGTCAGACCGGCGACGCTGTCTTCGGTGCCCTCGGCCGCCTGGCCATAGGGATGGGCGCCAAAGGCCAGCCGGTTGAAGGTTTCCGACGCCAGCGTGCCCGGATCCTTGCGCCCGGCACGGATGCCGGCCAGCACCTGCCCGCGCACCCGATCCACCGCATCCTGATCGAAACGCGGATGCACCAGCGCCAGACGCAGCAGCTCGACCGCCTTGCTGCGGTTTTCGGTCAGCATCCGCGCCGAAACCGAAACCGTATCCATGCCGGAATCGAAACGGAAATCGGCGGCCAGCGCATCGCGGCTTTCGGCAAATTTCTGCGCGTTCATTTCGGCCGCGCCTTCCTCCAGCAGGGCCGTCATCAGATGCACCGCACCGCGCTTGGCCGGATCATCCAGCGCGCTGCCGCCACCAAAGCGGATTTCCAGCGCGGTGAAGGGGATCGCGTGTTCCTCGACCAGCCAGGCCTTGATCCCGGCCGGAGAGGTAACCTCTTGTATCGCGATCTCGGCGCGCAGCGGATTGGCCAGCAGCAGGGGCAGCAGGCACAGGGTAACCAGACGCCGGATCATTGCACTTCCTCCTCGGGCAGCAGCCAGCCGGTGACGGATTGCCGCCGGTCCAGCACCTTGCGGGCGACAGCCATCACATCCTCTGGCGTCACCTCTTGCAGCACCTGCGGCCAATCCTGCACGTCCTGCACCGTCAGCCCGGTGGTCAGCGCCTCGCCATAGCGGCGGGCCAGACCTTCGGCATTATCCAGCGCGTAAACCTCCGAGGCGCGCAGCTGGGTCTTGATGCGGGCAAAGGCGCGCTCTTCCGGGCCGGTGGCCAGGAAATCGGCAATCACCGCATCCATCGCCGCCTCTGCCGCATCAGCCGTCACCCCCGGCAGCGGCATCAGGCCCAGGCCGAACACACCGCTGTCCAGCGCATCGCCGCTGTAATAGGCATAGGCGTGAACCACCTTCGGATCTTCGAACTGCAGCTTGCGGGCCAGCAGGCTGGTGGTGCCCGATCCACCCAGCAATTCGGCCAGATAGACCAGCGCGGCGGCCTCTTTCTGGTCACCGCTGCGGCGCTGGGGCGCCAGATAGCTGCGCAGCAGGAAGGGTTCGGTCACCCGCGCATCCTGCATGGTCAACCGGCGTTCGGCCAGCTGTGGCGGCTCTTGCGGGCGCTGACGCGGGGCAAGGCCGGGCGTCGGGGCAATGGGGCCATAATGCTTTTCCGCCATGTCGCGCACGGCATCGGGCGTCACATCCCCTGCCACCACCAGAACCGCATTATTGGGCGCATAATAGGTGCGGTAAAACGCTTCGGCCTCGGCCCTGTCCAACCCCTCGATCTCGTGGCGCCAGCCGATGATCGGGATGGCATAGGGATGGTTCAGATATTGTGCCGCGCGCAGCTGTTCGGAAAACAGGCTGCCCGGATCGCTGTCGGTGCGCTGATTGCGCTCTTCCAGAATCACATTGCGCTCGGTCGCCACCACATCATCCGTCAGGATCAGGTCGCGCATCCGGTCCGCCTCGATCTGCATCATCAGATCCAGCCGGTCTGCGGCCACGCGCTGAAAATAGGCGGTGTAATCCCAGCTGGTAAAGGCGTTGTCCTCGCCGCCCTGCGCCGCCACGATCTGCGAAAACTCGCCGGCCGCCAGATCATCGGTGGCCTTGAACATGAGATGTTCAAAGAAATGCGCGATGCCCGACTGGCCGGGCGCCTCGTCTGCCGCGCCGGTGCGATACCACAGCATCTGCACGGCCACCGGGGCGCGGTGATCTTCGATCACCACCACCTGCAACCCATTGTCCAAAGTGAAATCCGTCACGGTTTCTGCCTGAACCGCCACGGCACCGGCCGTGATCGGAACAAGCGCCGCAAGGGCCACGGCCCGGAAGGTCATCCGCATCTGGCATCTCCTGTGCTTCGCCCCCACACCTACGCGCAGGCAGCCGCAGGTCAAGCCGGGCTGACGCGGAGTTTACTCTGGCACCTCGGGCGGGGCCGAAGGTGTGGCAAGGCCAAGCCTGCGCCAGCGGGCAAGTTCTGCGTGCTGATCCAGCGACATCGGCTCATAGGCGTCGAAATAGACGTTCACGCTGAAGATCCGCTCCAGCAGACGGCCATCATTTTCGCGCCGGTACTCCAGATCTTCCGAAGCCAGAACACTCCGGATGCCGGATGTGAGGCCCAGCCGCGTCGCATGGGCCACCAATGCCGCATCGCTGGCCCCGGCACCGGGCTTGCCGCCAAGCGCGGCAATCGCATCGGATTCCGGCGTGGGATCCGTCAGATTGCCTGCACCCGGTGTCGGCACCGGCAGGGCCGCCAGGGATTCGGGCATCTGCAAGGGCTTGGGCGGCAGGATCGCAAATTCATCCGGGCCTTCGCTGGTCTTGCGGATATTCATGAGTTCGGGCTGTTTGCTGCCGCCACAGGCCGCAAGAAGCAGAGAAAGCGTTGCGGCTCCTGCCAGTATGGCCCCCCGTGCTGCCTTCATCATCTACTCCCAGAACTTCGTCCCGTTGTCTTTAGCGCAAAGGTTGGGCTGCGTCACGGGGTCTTTCGGCGCGGCTTGCGGGGCTTTGCCGGGGGCGTCTGGCCGGTGAACAGCACCAGACCCGCCGCACCGGCAAAGATGGCGATATCGGCCACGTTGAAGGCGTAGGGGTTTTCAAACCCGCAGCAGGACATGTTCAGGAAATCGGCCACCGCGCCATAGGCCACGCGATCCACCACATTTCCCAGCGCCCCGCCGATCAGCACCCCCGCACTGGCCCGCGCCCAGGGCCCGTGCTTGGCCCGCGCCGTCCAGCGCCAGACCCAGATGGTGATGGCCAGCGACAGCACCACCAGCACCCAGCGCATCACCTCGGCGCTGGAGGCGAACAGGCCGAAGTTGATGCCCTGATTCCACGCCATCCGGAAGTTCAGCAGGGGCGGGATCACGTCGATCTCGCCCCGGTTGATCAGATCCAGGCCAAAGACGACCCCCAGCTTGGTGATCTGGTCGATCCCGAAGATCAGGGCTGCAATCAGGGCCACGCGCTTCATGGGATCAATGCCGGAAATGGCGCATACCGGTGAAGATCATCGCCAGCCCGCGCTCATCCGCGGCGGCGATCACTTCGGCATCGCGCATCGACCCGCCGGGCTGGATGATCGCCGTCGCCCCCGCCTCGGCCGCCGTAATCAGACCGTCGGCGAAGGGGAAGAACGCATCCGATGCCACCACCGATCCTTGCGTCAGCGGCGCGGCCGCGCCGATGGCTTCGGCCATATCCTGCGATTTGCGGGCGGCGATGCGCGTGCTGTCGACCCGGCTCATCTGGCCTGCGCCCACGCCCACCGTGGCCCCATCCTTCACATAGATGATGGCGTTGGATTTCACATGCTTGGCCACCGTCCAGGCGAACAGCAGATCGCGCAGTTCGGCCTCCGAGGGCTGGCGCTGGGTCACCACCTTCAGATCGGCGGGCAGCACGGCGCCATTGTCACGGCCCTGCACCAGGAAGCCGCCGGCCACCTGTTTCCAGGCCAGCCCCTTCGCCTTCGGATCGGGCAGCCGGTCGGTGACCAGCAGGCGCAGGTTCTTCTTGGCCTCGAACACCGCGCGGGCCTCGTCGGTGGCGCCGGGGGCGATCACGACTTCGGTGAAGATCTCGCTGATCTTGCGGGCCGTCGCGCCATCCAGCGGCTGGTTCAGCGCGATGATGCCACCAAAGGCCGAGGTGCGATCACAATCATAAGCCCGCGCATAGGCCTCTTCCAGCGAGGCGCCGCGCGCCACGCCGCAGGGGTTGGCGTGTTTGATGATCGCACAGGCCGGACCCTGCGCCGGGTCAAACTCGGCCACCAGTTCAAAGGCGGCATCGGTATCGTTGATGTTGTTGTAGGACAGTTCCTTGCCCTGCAGCTGCCGCGCGGTGGCCACGCCGGGGCGGCCCGATCCATCGACATAGAAAGCCGCCGCCTGATGCGGGTTTTCGCCATAGCGCAGGGTCTGGGCCAGCGTGCCCGCAAAGGCGCGGCGGCGCGGCGCAGGCTCTTTCAGCGCGCCCGCCATCCAGGCCGAAACCGCCGCGTCATAAGCCGCGGTGCGGCTGTAGGCGGTCAGCGCCAGCTTCTGGCGGAAGGTATAAGAGGTGGCGCCGTCATGCGCCTTCAGCTCTGCCAGGATGGCGTCGTAATCCTGCGGATCGGTGACGACATTGACGAACTTGTGGTTCTTTGCCGCCGCGCGGATCATCGCCGGGCCGCCGATGTCGATATTCTCGATGCAATCGGCATAGCTGGCGCCCTTGGCCACGGTGGCTTCGAACGGGTAAAGATTCACCACCAGCAGGTCGATGGGTTCGATCCCGTGGGCTGCCATGGCGGCCAGATGTTCGGCATCGTCGCGCAGCGCCAGCAGCCCGCCATGCACCATCGGGTTCAGCGTCTTCACCCGGCCATCCATCATTTCGGGGAACCCCGTCACCTCGGACACGTCGCGCACCTTCAGCCCCGCGGTGCGCAGCGTGATCGAGGTGCCGCCGGTCGAGATCAGCTCGATCCCCTGGGCGGCCAGCCCGCGCGCAAATTCCACCAGCCCGGTCTTGTCAGAAACCGAGATCAGGGCGCGCCCGACATGGACGAGGTTCACGGGGGCGGCGGGGGCGGCGGTGTGCATGGGTCACTCCTGCATCAGGGGCGGGACGCGGGGTCATCCCGGTCAAGGTCGCGGATGGCGAGCGGAGTATCCTGTGCCTTCGCCAAGGTCCAGCCGATCCGGGCCTGAAAATCCTGCAAATACGCGGTCAGCATGATCTGTTNNGCGGCATCAGGCGGCCCTTTTCCAGATAGACCGAAGGCTCCAGCGTCAGCCGCGCCTGCCCGTCATGGCGGAACACCCAGATCTCGCCCGAGCGCAGCGCGATGGAAACCGCCGCCCCGCCCATGTCGATTTCGGCATCGGCATCGGGATGCAGATGAAAGCGGATGGCAAAGCCCAGCCCCTGCACAGACCGCCGCAGGATCCCCGACAGGCGCGCCCGGTCATCTGCCGTTTCGGCGGCCAGCATGTCGATCCCGGCCAGATGGCGGCCATCGGGCGACAGCGTCAGATCGCGGAAATGCAGCAGGCCATGGGTCAGCCGCCATCCGGCATGGCCGCCCAGCAGATGCTGGCCTTCGGCGCTGGTGCCCTGCCGCATCAGGATGATGCTTGCGCGGTCTTCCAGCACCTCGCGGCCATCCTGCGCGAAGCGCGACGAGGAATAGCCATCCAGGCTCAGCGTGCTGTGGCTTTGCGTGGCGCGGCTGGCGCGGTGCCAGTCGGCCCCGAAGGGCGCGCCAGAGCCGCAGTTCACGATCATCGGGCGGCGCCCCGAGGTCAGTTCAAACCCCAGGGTCGAGGCATGGGCCGAAGCCCCCGCCCGGCCTGAAGGCGGATCAGCGGCATCGACGATCACCGAACTGCGGCCCCCCTGCAGCCGGGCAAAGCCCATCGACAGACCGGCATTGGGCGCAGGCTTCACCCCCGAGGCCGCCAGCGCCAGATCCAGCCGCCCTTCCAGCCCACGCCCGCCACCGTGAAACCGCGCCAGCCCGCCATCGGCATGGCGCAGCGCGCGCAGCGTGGGGGCGATGCGCGCAATGGCCTCCAGATGGGCGGCGGGCAGATGGCGCCCGGCATCGGTCAGGGCCTGTGCGGCCCATGTCAGCAGGGTGAACACCTCCAGCAGCTCTTCGGGATTGCGGGTGGGGATGCCCCCCTCTTCATCTACCTCGGCCAGACATTCGCGGGCCAGTGCGGCGGCCGCGGGATCGACGTGATGTTCCATCCCCAGCAGCGCCAGCCCGGCATAGATCAGGCCTGTCAGCGCCTCGAACCGGGGCAGGCCGGGGGTGGCCACATGCCAGCGCCGGGCCAGAAAGGCGGTCTGCTGCGACAAGGCGGCGTAATAGTCCGGCGCCCGCTCGGCCATAGGCCCCGAGGTCAGCAGGACGGCATGGTTGATCCAGCGGATCAGCCGCCGCCCGGTCAGATCCGGGGTCCAGCCCGGCCCCTGCCCCCGGCTGAACTGGTCGATCCAGGCAAAGGTCCATTCCTGCGCGCGGCTTTTCGCCACCGGATCACCGACAGCGGCCAGATCATCCAGCCAGGCGAAACCATGCAGCTCGGCCTCGAACTCGGGCCCCGGAACGCGGATATCCCAGATTGGCGTCCCGGCCGCCTCTACCAGATGGCCCGCGAACAGGAAATTGCCCGCCACCAGCTGTTTGCCCCGGGCGTAAAGGCCGATGGTGCGCGGTTCAGGCGGCGAAACAAAGCCTGCAGTCGCAGGGGTGCGGGCGGCACGACGCGCGGCGCGGCGGTTCATCGCCCGCAGCCAAGTCTCTGTCCACCAAGCGTTTTCGGCCTTGCCTGCCATGCCCTGCCTTGTCATCGCTTTTGTCTGCCTGCCCTGTTCAGGGTCATTTCCGGGTCTTGCGCCGCACCATAACTTCTGGGGCGGCGACTGTCACCGCAAAACCCCGTCAGCACTGGACGCAGGCCATTTGCCGCGCCATGGTCACCGCGAAACGGCCCGAACAGGAACCTGACATGCCTTATTCCGTGATCTTCGATCTTGACGGCACCCTGATCGACAGCGCGCCAGACATCCACGCCACCGCCAACCGGGTGATGACAGCGCGTGGTCATGCCGCCTTCACCCAGGCCGAAGTGCGCAGCTTTGTCGGGCGCGGCGCCCCCAATCTGGTGGCCCGGCTGATGGCGGCGCGGGATCGCCCGGTGGATGGGCCGGAATTTGACGCGGTTCTGGCGGACTTCCTGCACCAGTATGAAAGCGCGGTGACGCTGACCACGGTTTACCCCCATGCGCTGACGGCCCTGCAGGATCTGGCATCTGGCGGGGCCAAGCTGGGCATCTGCACCAACAAACCGCTGGCCCCCACGCTGGCCGTGCTGCGCCATTTC
Organism: Gemmobacter sp.; assembly: GCA_003509785.1. Lineage (GTDB taxonomy): Bacteria > Pseudomonadota > Alphaproteobacteria > Rhodobacterales > Rhodobacteraceae > Gemmobacter. The sequence continues at coordinate 7,667 of DOMY01000072.1, read as the reverse complement.
GGCATCGACCACCTGTTCGCCACCATTCTGGGCGGCGACAGCCTGCCCCTGCGCAAACCCGATCCGGCGCCGCTGCTGGCCGCCGTGGCACAGATGGGGGGCGGCCCTGCCGTCTTCGTGGGCGACAGCGAAGTGGATGCCGAAACCGCCGAACGGGCGGGCCTGCCCTTCCTGCTGTTCAGCGAAGGCTATCGCAAATCGCCGGTATCCGCCCTGCCCCATACGGCAGCCTTTGCGGATTTCCGCGATCTGCCCGCATTGGCCGGCCAGTTCAGCGCGTCAGCCGCACCATGAAGAACCCGTCCATCCCGCCCTGCGCCGCCCAGTAATCGGGCCGCAGCCGCAGCGCCCCTTCCGGGGTCAGCCAGCCGGGTTCGACCCCCAGCAGGGCGGCGGGTTCCACCTTCAGGCCCGGATGGCGTCCCAGCGCGGCGGCCAGCTGTTCTTCGCCCTCTTCCGGCAGCAACGAACAGGTGCAGAACACCAGCCGCCCGCCCGGCGCCAGCCAGCCCAGCGCCCGGTCCAGCAAAGCGGCCTGCAACGGGATCAGCTCTGCCAGCTCCGATCCGTCCTTGACGAAAGGCAGATCGGGATGGCGGCGGATGGTGCCGGTGGCCGAACAGGGCGCATCCAGCAAAATGGCATCAAAGGGCGCCTCGGGCTGCCAATGCAGCGCATCGGCGGCCACCACCTGCGCCTGCAACCCGGTGCGCGCCAGATTTTCCTGCAGCCGCGCCAGACGCGGCCCGCTGATATCCAGCGCCGTCACCTGCGCCCCGGCGGCGGCCAGTTGCAGCGTCTTGCCCCCGGGTGCCGCACAAAGATCCAGCACACGTTCCCCCGCACGCGGCGCCAGCAGCGGCACGGCCAGCGCGGCGGCGGCATCCTGCACCCACCAATCGCCTTCCGCATAGCCCGGCAGCGCCGAAACCTGCACACCGGCCGGAAGGCGCAGGCTGCCGCTGGGCAGCGCAACCGCATCGGGCAGCACTGCGGCACCGGGCTTCAGCGTGATATCCACCGGCGCGGGCTTTGCCTGCACCGCCTCCATCGCGCTGACGGCCTCGCGGCCCCAGCTGTCGACCAGAGGCTTGCGCAGCCAGTAGGGCAGGCGTTGCGGCGGCAGCTTGGCAAACGGGGCCTCTATCGCGGCGATCTTGCGCAGCACCGCATTGACCAGCCCCGACAGCGCGCCATGCCGCCGGTCGTTGCGCACCAGGCTGACCGCCTCGTTCACCACGCCATGGGCGGCGGCGCCCTGCACCAGTTCAACCGTCGCCAGCCGCAGGATGTTCAGCACCATGGGCGGCGGCGCCTTGCGCAGGAACGGCTTCAGCACGCGGTCGCATTGTTCGATATGGCGCAGCACCTCGGCCGCCAGCCGTTGGGCGCGGGCACGATCGGCCGGGGGCAGGTCTTCCAGAACGGTATCCGCCTGGCTGAGCAGCAGGCCCTCTTCCAGAACCGCATCCAGCATCCGCACTGCCGCCATCCGCGCCGTCTTTGCCATGTTTTGCCCAAGCCTTGTTGCCAATCCATCGCCGCGTATATCATGGGGGCATCTGCCGCAAGGAATTGACCGATGAGCGACACGAAACCCGATCTTCCCGCAACTGACCTGCCGCCCGCAGCGCTGCGGGCCCTGGCCGAAGCCGAAGCCCGCCGCCAGGCCGCCGCCGCACCGGACCTGCCACCCGAGCTGGGCGGCCGCGACGGCCCAGAGCCCGTGCGCTATGGGGATTGGGAAAAGAAGGGGCTGGCGATCGACTTCTGAGGGGGCATCCCCCCTCTCTCCCCACAGGAAAGCGGGCAGAAATCTCAGCCCGCGATCGCCTTGGGGGTGTGGCGAATGACAATACACAGGCGGGACGCTGGCGGGACACCGGCGGGGCGTGAACGGTACACCCGCGCCGCCCGAGGATCAGCGCAGCCGGAAGGCCGCGGAATCGCCTGCGCCGCGATCCACCGTAAAGCGCAATTCGTCTCCCCGGGCCTCGACCAGCTGGCAGTTATAGGGGATGGGCTTGCCGCTCCATTCCATTTCCCGGCAGAAATAGCCGTCTTTCCAGGACCATGTGCCGGTGACGCGCCAGCCGAGGGCAGACCCTTCGATCTTGCCATCTGGCATGACATTCAACCCGATACGGAACAGGCCCAGCCGCAATTCACGGCCTTCGACCAGCGCCACGAAAGCATCGCGGTCGCGCACGGGTTCAAACCCATCGGCCAGCACCGGGCTTGCGGTGAGGGTCAGCAGGGCGGCAAGCAGCGGGATGCGGCACGGCATGGGCGGAACCTCCGGTTCTGTTCTTCTGCATTACGCAAAAGCCCCCCGGACAGTTCACACCCTGTGCAAAAAAAACTTGCCACGCGACAGTGCCGCGCGCGGATCAAAGCCCCAGCACATCCAGCATGGAATATTCGCCGGGCGCCTTGTCCTGCCCCCAAAGCGCCGCCTTCAGCGCGCCCCGCGCAAAGATGGCCCGGTCGGTGGCAACATGGCGCAGGATGATGCGTTCGCCCGGGCTGGCAAACATCACATCATGTTCCCCCACGATATCGCCCCCCCGGATGGCCGCAAAGCCGATGGCGCCGGGCACGCGCGCGCCGGTGATGCCGTCGCGGCCCGAATCGCGCACATCGGCCAGCGCCACACCCCGGCCTTCGGCGGCCGCCTCGCCCAGCATCAGCGCGGTGCCAGAGGGCGCATCCACCTTCTTGCCGTGATGCGCTTCGATGATTTCCACATCCCAATCCGCATCCAGCGCCTGCGCCACCTTTTTCGTCAGCTGCACCAGAAGATTGACGCCAAGGCTCATGTTCCCGGCCCGCACGATCACCGCATGATGGGCGGCGGCGGCGATCTTTGCCAGATGTTCAGGCTCCAGCCCGGTGGTGCCGATGACATGCACCGCGCGGGCCTGTGCCGCCAGCGCCGCAAATTCCACCGTGGCCGCAGGCGAGGTGAAATCAATCACCGCCTGCGCCTTGGCAAAGGCGTCCAGCGGATCATCGGTGACCGCAAGGCCAAGCGGGGCGCCACCCAGACATTCGCCCAGATCCCGCCCGATCCAGGGATTGCCCGGCCGTTCCACCGCGCCGACCAGCCGCGCCTTGCCGCTGTCCAGCACGGTGCGGATCAGCATCTGCCCCATGCGCCCCGAAGCGCCCGTGATCACGATTCCCGGCAGTTCGCCCATGGCCGTCTCCTTCTTGCTGCACCGCCCCCATAGCGCTTGGGCGGCGCCCGGAAAAGCCTGCCGTTGCAGGGGCTGCGCAAAAGCCTTACATGGGGCGCATGTCGAAAAACCGCACCTCCTCGGGCGATGGCCCAACCCAGCGTCAGCTTCGCGTCGGCGAACTGATCCGCCGCACCCTGTCTGACGTGTTGAACCGGGCCGAAATCCACGACCCGGAGCTGAACCGCATGTCGATCACCGTGGGTGAGGTGCGCTGTTCCAATGACCTGAAGGTGGCGACGGTTTACGTCATGCCGCTGATGGGGTCTGTTCCCGTCGAAGACGCGATTGCCGCGCTGGCCCGCAACAGGTTTGAACTGCGCCGCCATGTCAGCGCGCAGCTGACGCTGAAATACGCGCCCGACCTGCGCTTCCGCCCTGACAGCACCTATGACCAGCTGGATGAAACCCGGCGGCTGTTCTCGGACGAGAAGGTGAAGCGCGATCTGGCACAGCCCGACGATGATGATGACGCAGACCCTGCGGATCATGCGTAAGCTGCTGGCAGCGCTGGCCTTTCTGGCCACGCCTGCCATCGCTGCCGCCCCCTGTTCCACCACCCGCTTCGAAGGTACCGGCTACACGCTCTGCGAAGTGCGTGCGGGGCAGGATCTGCGGCTGTTTCACAGCGATCTGTCAGGCGATCTGCTGGGCAGCTTTGGCGCGGTGAACCGCGCGCTGGCCGCCGAAGGCCGACAGCTGGCCTTTGCCATGAATGCCGGCATGTATCACCCGGATCGCGCGCCCGTCGGCCTGTATGTGGAAAACGGGGCAGAGCAGGCGCCGATCGTGCTGCCCGCCTCCCGCGGGAACTTCGGGCTGCTGCCGAACGGTGTGTTCTGCATCAGGGAAGATGGTTTTGCGGTGATCGAATCGCGGGCCTTCGCCAAATCGCCACCGGCCTGCCGCTTTGCCACGCAATCCGGGCCGCTGCTGGTGAATGGTGGCAAGCTGCACCCCCGGTTCATCCCCGATGGCGACAGCCGCTATATCCGCAATGGTGTTGGTGTTTCGGCGGATGGCCAGCGCGCCGTCTTTGTCATTTCGGAATCCGCCGTGAATTTCGATACTTTCGGCCGGCTGTTCCGCGATGCGCTGGATCTGCCGGATGCACTGTATTTCGATGGCAAGATCTCGCGGCTTTATGCGCCTGCGCTGCGGCGCAGTGATTTCGGGCTGCCGATGGGGCCGATTGTCGGGCTGGCGGTGCCAAAACCTTGACCTTGCATCAGGCGGGGGCTAGCAGGCGGCTTTCGTGAACCGGAGGCGATCATGGCGCGGACAAAAAAGGGGCGGGCAGTTTCAGGCTGGGTCGTGATCGACAAGCCCGCGGGCATCACCTCCACCGCTGTGGTCAACAAGGTCAAATGGGCCTTCGATGCGCAGAAGGCAGGCCATGCCGGCACGCTCGATCCGGCGGCGACGGGCGTTCTGGCCATCGCCCTGGGCGAGGCCACCAAGACCGTGCCCTACATCACCGATGCGCTGAAATGCTATCGCTTCGTCATTCGCTTCGGCCAGGCGACGACGACAGATGATGCCGAAGGCACGGTGATCGACACCAGCGACAGCCGCCCCGAGGATGCCGCGATTGCCGAGGCATTGGCAGCGTTCCGTGGCGATATCATGCAGGTGCCGCCGCAGTTTTCCGCCGTGAAGGTAGAAGGCGAACGCGCCTATGATCTGGCGCGCGAAGGGGTGGAAATGGATCTGGTCGCCCGGCCGCTATGGGTGGACAGCCTGGAGGTGATCGCCCGCCCCGATGCCGATCATGTCGAACTGGAAATGGTCTGCGGCAAGGGCGGCTATGTCCGGTCCATCGCACGGGATCTGGGGCAGGCTCTGGGCTGTCTGGGCCATGTGCTGTGGCTGCGCCGCGTCTGGTCTGGCCCGTTCGAGGCCGACAAGGGGGTAAGCCTGGAAACCATCGAGGCAGGCGCCAAGACCCCGGCGCTGGATGTGCATCTGCTGCCGCTGGAACTCGGTCTGGCCGATGTGCCGGAACTGCCCGCAACGCCGGAAGGTGCGGCGCGGCTGAAGAACGGCAATCCCGGCATGGTGATCGCCTCGAACGTGGAATATGGCGATGAAGCCTGGGCCTCGTATCAGGGCAAGGCAGTGGCGGTGGGCAGCTACCGCGCGGGCGAGCTGCACCCCAGCCGCGTGTTCAACCACTGAGAGACGGGGTACTGACAGACGGGCCACCGACAGGCGGGGCGGGCACCAGCAGGATATCTGCCAGTGTCATGCCCTTGGCGCCCGAAATCAGCGCCAGCGCCTGCCCGTCCAGCAACAGCGCCATGTCTTCGCCCTGTGGCTCCAGCGCCAGCTGCGGATCAGGATGCAGCGCCGGATCATAGGTCAGCTCCAGCCGGTCGGCCCCAGGTTCGAAATCCATGATCCGGGCTGGCTGTCCCGGCGCCAGCCAGTCTCCCAGGCGAAAGGCATCCTCACCCGCGCCGCCCGTGGCGATATCGGCGCCGCCAATCACCATCAGATCATCCCCGCCGCCGCCGTTCAGGAAATCGGTTTCGGCATCCGCGGCGCCCCCGGCATGGCCGATCAGCGTATCATCCCCGAAATCACCATCCAGCGTATCCTGCCCGGCACTGCCCTGCAGCAGATCATCGCCAAAACCGCCATTCAGCCAGTCGTCGCCATCACCGTCGAACAGGCCGTCCGCCCCCATGCCGCCCAGCAGCGAATCCGCCCCCGCCCCGCCAGACAGCGTATCGGCGCCATCATGCCCGGCCAGCGCATCGTCTCCGCCGCCGCCCGCCAGCAGATCATGGCCGCCTTCCCCCTCCAGCCGGTCGTCCCCGCCATGGCCCTGCAAGCTGTCGGCACCCGCGCCGCCGAACAGATAGTCCTGCCCGCCGCCACCCAGCAGCCGGTCATCGCCCCCCCGCGCCACGATCTGATCCAGCCCGGCACGCCCGTGAAACACATCATCCCCGGCGCCGCCTGCCAGCTTGTCATTGCCGCTAGTGCCATCCACCGCATCCCGCCCCGCCGCAACCTGTGCTCCGTCGGCATCGCGGCCTACATCGCCCACCGCCTCGCCGCCGGGGGCCGGATCATCCAGCAGATCCCCGCCCGGGCCTGCCGCCCCGGCCTCTTCCGGCTCTGGCAGGTCATCCTCGTCATCCGTTTCCGTCTCGCGGTCAGAGCTGAAAACGGTATCCAGCATAAGCCCGGCCGTCAGCGCCCCCAGAATGGCAAACAATCCCAACATCACACACCACACCCCCGCCTGCACCGTGGCAAGCGTTGCCCAGACCACCTTTTCCCGCAGGCCCACCCCTTGGAAATGTTCTGCATTTACCCCGGAAATCATGGCAGAAAACCGGCCTTTCAGCCAGCTGCGCAAGGCGAAATCTTGCAAACTGGTTAAAAGGCCCGGCATCATCTGGCCCGCAGAACAGGCTTTTCTTTTTCACGCCAGTCCCGTATAGGCGCGCATCCGAAGCGGAATCCGCGGCGGACCCAAGGGCCTTGCTGGACGACATCCCGGCTCGTGCCGTCACACCAACCCTGAAAAGGAGATCCCGATGTCGATCACCGTGGAAGAAAAAGCCCGCCTGATCCAGGAATACGCCACCAAAGAAGGCGATACCGGTTCGCCGGAAGTTCAGGTTGCGATCCTCAGCTCGCGCATCGCGACGCTGACCGAGCATTTCAAGACCCACCGCAAGGACAACCACTCGCGTCGTGGCCTTCTGATGCTCGTCGCCCAGCGCCGCAAGCTGCTGGACTACCTGAAAGGCAAAGACGCTGCGCGCTATGCTTCGCTGATCGCCCGTCTGGGCCTGCGCCGCTAAGGCTGACGCCAAGGTTTTTCCTGGAACGCCCGTGCCTGCCAAGGTGCGGGCGTTCTGCTTTCTACGCCTCTGCGCCTGCCTTTGCAGGTTGTGAAGCCGCCCGCGCCACGTTACGCCAACCCCGCGTCATCGCGGATGGAAGGGGGCCCCGGCATGGCATCACCTGGAAAACGGCTTCTGCGCGCCCTTGGCCCCGCCATCCCGCCGGGATCCTGGCGCGAAGCCCTGCGCGCCGGGCTGGGGGCGCTGGCCGGGCTGGGCATTGCGGCGCTATTCGTGCTGTCGCCCGCCATTGACCTGCAGCTTGGTCTTTACCTCATCGCCCCTTTCGGCGCGACCTCGGTGCTGGTGTTTGCCGTGCCCAACAGCCCGCTGGCGCAGCCCTGGTCGGCGGTGGTGGGCAATACCGCAGCCGCACTGATCGGCGTCGCGGTCTGCCTTGCGATCACCGATCCCGCCCTGCGGATCACACTTGCCGTCGGGCTGGCGATCCCCGCGATGATCCTGTTGCGCGCCGTGCATCCGCCTGCCGGCGCCGTTGCCATGACGGCCGCGATGAACCCCGAACCGATTCAGGAACTTGGCTTCGGTTTCGCCCTCGCCCCGG
>DOMY01000102.1 GCA_003509785.1 Gemmobacter sp. | reverse complement strand
GGCCATGGCCCAGCCGGAACCGGGGATCGCCTTGAAGCCGCCAGTGCCCCAGCCGCAGTTGATGAAGCAGTTGCCCAAGGGGGTTTTGGAGATGATGGGCGAACGGTCGCCGGTCATGTCCACGATACCGCCCCATTGGCGCAGCATCTTCAACCGCGAGATCATCGGGAAGGTTTCGACCAGGGCGCGCAGCGTTTCCTCGATATGGTGGAAGCTGCCGCGCTGGGTGAAGTTGTTGAACCCGTCGGTGCCGCCGCCGATCACCATCTCGCCCTTGTCGGATTGCGACATGTAGCCATGCACCGTGTTGGCCATCACCACCACATCCATGCAGGGCTTGATCGGTTCCGACACCAGCGCCTGCAGCGCCAGCGATTCGACCGGCAGGCGGAAGCCCGCCATATCGGCCACCTGACCGGAATGGCCCGCAACGACGATGCCCAGCTTTTTGGTGCCGATGAAACCCTTGGTGGTTTCCACCCCGGTCACCTGGCCATTGGCCTGGCGGACGCCGGTGACCTCGCATTGCTGGATGATGTCCATCCCCATGGCCGAACAGGCCCGGGCATAGCCCCAGGCCACGGCATCATGCCGCGCCGTGCCGCCCCGCGGCTGATAGAGCGCACCCAGCACCGGATAGCGCGGGCCGTCGATATTGATGATCGGCACCAGCTCCTTCACCTTTTCCGGGCCGATCCATTCGGTCTTCACACCCTGCAGGTTATTGGCATGGACCGTGCGCAGATAGCCGCGAACCTCGTGGTGGGTCTGCGCCAGCATCAGCAACCCGCGCGGGCTGAACATCACGTTGTAGTTCAGATCCTGGCTGAGGTTTTCATAAAGGCTCAGCGCCTTGTCATAGATCGCGGCCGAGGGATCCTGCAGATAGTTCGACCGGATGATGGTCGTATTCCGCCCGGTATTGCCCCCGCCCAGCCAGCCTTTTTCGATGATGGCGACATTGGTGATGCCGAAATTCTTGCCCAGGTAATAGGCTGTGGCCAGACCATGGCCGCCTGCCCCTATGATGATGGCATCATAGGCGGCTTTCGGCGCGGGCGAGCGCCACGCCTTTTCCCACCCCTGATGATAGCGCAGCGCCTCGCGGGCAATGGCAAAGACCGAATAGCGTTTCATGGGTTGTCCAGCTCCCGTTCGGGTATGGCATCTAGATGCCTTGCGCTTCAAAATGTTCCGCCAAGAGAAGCGGCACAATGGGGAAAATTGCGACATCGGCGGATCGCAGTGCCGTGATGCCGGCCAAAGGTGCGACGCCAAGCCTCTTTTGCCGGGCGGCCAGAGCCGTTACATGGGGCGCAACAGGAATGCAGGGGTTGGCGGCATGGTGGTTTTCTGGCTCACGGCGGGGGCGTTGTTTCTGGGATCGGCGCTGGCGCTGATCTTCGGCTTTCGTCAGGGGCGCAGGGTCGAGGCACCGGCCGTGCAGGATCTTCAGGTCTACCGCGATCAGCTGGCCGAGATCGAGCGTGATATGGCGCGCGGTGTGATCGCCGCCGAAGAGGCGGCACGCTTGCGCACCGAAGTATCTCGCCGGATTCTGGAAGCAGACCGCGCCATGCAGGTCGTGACCTCGGGCGAGGCGCGCGGCCCGGGCGGCGCCTTCGTCGTGGGCGCGATCCTCGCGGTGATGGCGGGCGGGGTTGCGGTCTATGCCCAGCTTGGGGTGCCGGGCTATCCCGACATGCCGCTGGCGCAGCGCCATGCCATGGCAGAAGAGCTGCACGCCAATCGCCCCGGTCAGGCCGCCGCCGAAGCCGAGGCGCCGGAAACCGAACAGAAGGAAGGGGTTGACCCCGAATTCCTGCAGCTGATGGAAAAGCTGCGCAGTGCCGTGGCAGGCCGCCCCGCCGATCTGGAAGGGCAGAAACTGCTGGCACAGAACGAGGCGCGTCTGGGCCGTTTCCGCGNNCGCTGCCGATTACGCCAGCCTTGGGGAACTGCTGATATTTGCCGCGGGCGGCTATGTTTCCCCCGAGGCGGAGGCCGCACTTGTCCGCGCGCTGGATCTGGACCCTAAGAATGGCACCGCCCGCTATTATGCCGGTCTGATGTTTGCACAGCTGGCCCGGCCGGACCGGGCCTTCACCTTCTGGCGCGGGCTGTTGGCCGAATCACAGCCTGATGACCCTTGGGTGGCGCCGATCCGGGCGCAGATCGAGGAAATCGCATCCCTTGCGGGCGAGAAATACCAGTTGCCGCCCGCCGGTGGGTTGGGCGGGCCGGATGCCGCCGCATTGGATGCCGCAGGCGAAATGTCGCCCGAAGACCGGACCGCGATGATCGAAGGCATGGTGGCCAATCTGAACAACCGGCTGGCGACGGAAGGGGGCAGTGCCGAGGAATGGGCACAGCTGTTGCGCGCTTTGGGTGTGCTGGAACGGCGCGATCAGGCCTCTGCCATCTGGATCGAGGCGCAGGGCCGCTTTGCCAACCGCCCGGAAGATCTGGAAATCATCCGGGGGGCCGCGCAGGCCGCGGGCGTCGCCGGGGTGACTGAATGATCTTCGAAGACGCCATCGAATTTGCCGCCACCCTGCCCCGGATGCAGCCTGTCGCAGGCCTTGATCTGGGCACCAAGACGATTGGCGTGGCGGTATCGGATCTGATGTGCGGCGTGGCGACCCCGCTACTGACCATCCGCCGCGAGAAATTCACCCAGGATGCCGAACAGCTTCTGAAACTGGTGGCAGAGCGGCGGATTGCCGCGCTGGTGCTGGGTCTGCCGCGCAATATGGATGGCAGCGAAGGCCCGCGGGCGCAATCCACCCGCGCCTTTGCCCGCAACCTGCTGCGCCTGCACCCGCTGCCGATCCTGCTGTGGGACGAACGTTTGTCCACCGTGGCTGCCGAACGCGCGCTGCTGGAGGCGGATACGTCCCGAAAGCGTCGCGCCGAGGTGATCGACCATGTGGCCGCCGGGTTTATCCTGCAAGGTGCGCTGGATCGTCTGGCGCATATCCGCCGGGAGGCCGCGCGTGAATGACGACATCTGGAAACGGGCCGAAATCGAAAGCCCTTGTGTGAAACTCTGCACCGTGCACCCGGTCGAAGGGCTGTGCATCGGCTGCCTGCGCACAGTGCAGGAAATCGGTGCCTGGTCGCAGATGACGCCCGAGGCANNTGGCCGCAGGCCGCGCCTGCAAAAGCGTCGTGGCGGGCGCATGGGGCGGATGGAAGGCTAAAGCCGCTTTTCCATGTAGACGCGGTGCAACCCGTTTTCGACGCGGCGCCCGGTTTCGGCATAACCTTGGCGGCTGTAGATCGCGATGTTTTCCGTCATAGCGACATTGGTATACAGGCGGATCACCGGCAGGCCCGCGGCCCGCGCCGCATTTTCCGCCGCTGCCAGCAGCAGGCGCCCAAAGCCCCGCCCCTGTGCTTCAGGTGCGATGGCGATATTGTCCAGCAGCAAGGCATCCAGCTGCGCAATCAGCACCAGCAGGCCACAGACCCGGCCCTGATCTTCCAACACCTGCACCAGGCCCTGCGCGACCAGCGCGGTGTAATCATCGCTCATCGGTCCGGGCTTGCGCCCGATGCGCGGAATGTAGGGGCCATAGGCCGCATCGACGATTGCCGTCAGCGCAGGCAGATCCGCCGCAGTGGCCGGGCGCAGCAGGGTCATGCCAGCCAATCCTGAACCGAGGCCATCTGCGGGCGGAAATAGGCGATGATCCGGCCCTCGGGCGGGGCTGTGGCTGCCTCCTCCCACGGGCTGACGCCATGCAGGCACAGCCGGTGCATCAGGATCGCCTCGCCCGGCCGCGCCGCAACGTCGATCCGGCGGCAGGTCTCAAAGCACTGGAGGCGGGCAGCCGTATAGGCATCGGTGATATCCACCGCGCCCCAGCTTTCGGGGGGATAGGGCGCCAGCGCTGCCAGCAGGGCGCCACGCAGGATGACATGGCTGCCCTCCCAGATCGTCAGCGGCGCGGCATCCGGGCTGCAATCGGTCAGCGGCAGGCCCAGTATCCAGCCATGCGGCTCGGCAATGCGGCGGCGGCCTGTGGCATCGGCAATCAGCCCGTCCAGATGTGCGGCGCCCCGGTTGCGGCGAAAGGCAAAAGCGGCAGGTGTTTCGCCCTCTGACGGCTGGGGATAGCCGGGGCGGATGGTCGACAGCTGCGCCGGATGCAGCTGTTCAGGGCGCAGGCCCAGCACCTGCCACGGCAGCGGCACGCCTGCGATACTGCCATCCAGCGCATTGGGCAGCGCATCCAGCCCAACCAGCCAGGTGCCGCCACAGCGCCAGGTCTCGGTCGTGGCTGCAATGGCTGCGCGGGCCACCGGCAGGGCGGCTTCGGCCCAAAGGGCAATCGCCGGATCAGGGCCGATGCGGTGCCAGCCCTGCCCGCTTACCATCCCGCCGCCTTGCGCAGCATGTTCAGCGCCACCACGATCAAGAAGAGCGCGAAGGCCCGTTTCAGCGGCTTGGGATTCATCGCATGGGCCAGCCGCACGCCGAGCTTGGTGGTCAGCAATGTCATCGCCACGATCACCGCAAAGGCCGGCAGGTTGATCGCCCCCAGCGTATAGGGCGGCGCGCCGTCAACCGGCATGACCGCAAAACCGAGGGCCGAAGGGAGGGCGATAACCAGACCAAAACCAGACGCAGTACCGACAGCACGGTGGATCGGCATACCGTACAGCGTCATCATCGGCACCCCGAACGTGCCGCCGCCAATCCCCATCAGAACCGACAGAAAACCGAGGCCACCGCCCATCGCCCATTTCCCGGGCCCCTGCGGCAGCGCCTGCCCCAAGCGCCAGTCGGCGCGGCCAAAAGCCATATAGGCCCCGGCCAGAAGCGCCAGAATTCCGAACAGCGCCTGCAGCGTCACAGACCGCAGTTGCGCCGCCATGAAGAAGCCTGCCACCGCACCGATCGCAATGGCCGGCCCCCAGCCTTTCAGCACCGCCCATTCCACCGCACCCTTGGCATCATGCGCCCGCACCGATTTCAGCGCCGTCACCATGATGGTGGCCAGCGATGTGCCCAGGCAGACCTGCATCAGCTGTGGCCCGCCATAACCCAGATGGGAAAACATGAAGAAGAACGCAGGCACCAGAACAATGCCGCCCCCTACGCCCAGTAATCCGGCAATCACCCCGGCAATGCCGCCGATCACGATCAGCAGCGCCAGCATCGGCAAGAGAAGAGAAAGGTCAGGCATCACGCGCTCCGTCTTGGCGGAATGACGCTAGACCGCCCGGCGCCGCGCTGCCAGAGCGGATTGTGCCCGGCGGCAGAAAAGGTTACCGTTGAAGTCACTTTTTCTAACTGGTTCCTCCCCCATGTCCTCCTCCATGTTCCGTCCCGTGCTTGTGCTTGGGCTGTTGTCGGCCGTCGGGCCGTTTGCCATCGACATGTATCTGCCCGCCCTGCCTGCAATCGGCGCCGATCTGGGCGCCTCGGTGCAGGTGATGCAGACCACGATCACCGCCTATTTCATCGCCTTTGGTCTGGCACAGCTGATCTACGGGCCTTGGGCCGATCAGGCGGGGCGCAAGCTGCCGCTTTATGCCGGGCTTGCGATCTTCGTGATCGGTTCGGTGATCTGCACCTTTGCCCCGACGGCCGAATGGCTTGTGGCCGGGCGGTTCGTGNNCCGCGACATGAGCACGGGCCATGCGGCCACGCGCATGATGGCCTCAATCATGCTGGTGATTTCGGTCTCTCCCTTTCTGGCACCGCTGGCAGGTGCCGGGCTGATCGCCGTGGCCGACTGGCGGATGATCTTCGGCTTTCTGGGGGTGGCGGCGCTGGTCTCGATGGCGTTGACCCGCTTTACCCTGGCCGAAACGCTCGCCCCGGCGGACCGCCAGCCGGTATCGGCCCGCGTCATGCTGGCGGGGGNNTCGGCCAAGCTGTTGACCCACAAGGGCTTCATGGCGCTGACCTTCCTCGGCGGTTTTGGCATGGCCAGCTTTTTCGTCTTCATCGCCTCGGCCTCGTTCGTCTATGCGCAATCCTACGGTCTGTCGCCCACGCAGTTCTCCCTGGCTTTCGCGGTGAATGCGATGGGCTTTTTCGGCGCATCGCAACTGGCTGCAAAATTCGGGCAACGCTTTGGTGCGCATCGGGTGATGGTGGTGGCGACGCTGGGCTTTGGCCTGCTCACCATCGGCCTGTTCCTGATCGGCCTGGCCGGGCTGGCAACATTGTTTGTCACCATGGCCGGGCTGTTTCTGGCCAATGCCTGCCTTGGCCTTGTGATCCCAACAGCCATGGTGGTGGCGCTGGAGGAACATGGCGATATCGCGGGCCTCGCCTCTTCGCTGGGGGGCACGATGCAGATGCTGGCAGGCGGTGTCATGATTGCGGCGGCTGGGCCGTTCTTCGACGGCAGCGTGGTGCCGATGCTGGGGGCCATCGCGCTTTGTGGCGCGCTGGCCATGACACTGGCGCTGGTTGTGGCCCGGCTGCCCGCAGCGCGGGGTCAGGCACGCGCCTGACAAAGGGTTGCCGTGCCAGACCCTGGCACGGCAACTCAGGCCAGCGCCTGCACCTCGGCCAGCGCCGCGTCGATCAGATCCAGCCCGGCACCCGGGCGCGATGCGCCCTCTGACAGCACGCGCCGCCATCCACGCGCACCGGGCATTCCGGTGAACAGGCCCAGCATGTGGCGGGTGATCTGATGCAGCCGCCCGCCCGAAGCCAGATGCGCCACGATATAAGGCTTCATCGCCTCGACCACCGCAAACCTGTCGGGCGCGTGATCCTCTCCCCACAAGCGATCGGCGCCGATCAGGGCATTTCCCGGGTCGTGATAGGCTGCGCGCCNNCGCGCCCGATCATCACCCCGTCCAGCCCCTGATCCAGCAGCGCCTGCGCCTGATCCAGCGTGGCGATGCCCCCATTGATGCAGATCGTCAGTTCCGGGAACCGCTGTTTCATCTGCAGCACAAGCGGGTAATCCAGCGGCGGAATCTCGCGGTTTTCCTTGGGGGAAAGCCCTTGCAGCCAGGCCTTGCGGGCATGAACCACGAAATGCGTGACCCCTGCCGCAGCCACGGTTTCGATGAAGCGCGGCAGCACCTGGGACGGTTCCTGATGATCAACCCCGATGCGGCATTTCACCGTCACCGGCACATCGGTTTCCCCCTGCATCGCCGCCACACATTCGGCCACCAGCGCCGGGCGTTCCATCAGCACGGCGCCGAAACAGCCCGATTGCACCCGGTCTGACGGGCAACCACAGTTCAGGTTGATCTCGTCATAGCCCCAGCCTTGCGCAAGCGCCGTGGCCTGCGCGAGATCGCGCGGGTCCGATCCGCCCAGCTGCAGCGCAATAGGATGTTCTTCGGCGCTGTAATCCAGCAGCCGGGGTTTCGGGCCATGGATGATGGCCGGTGCGGTGACCATTTCGGTATAAAGCATGGCCCGCCGCGTCATCAGACGATGGAAGAACCGGCAGTTGCGGTCCGTCCAATCCATCATCGGGGCGACGGATAGCCTATGCGATTGATTACTAGTCATTTTTCTTGTATCTTCAATCCGTTGGACCAATCAGCCTCTAAGCTAAACTGCGCCTGGAACGGTGCGCGTCAAGCTGAAAGGCTGCTCGATCATGGGCTGCTGCCCGACAGATCATCCATGGCCCGCCTACACAGGCTCGGTGACCTGATTGACCTTCATATAGCCGATATGTGTGCCAAAGGGAAACCACCCCGCAGAAGCAAGGCGGCCAGTCTCGTGACGCATTGGCACGACCCTGGCGCTGATCGTGACTTCAACCGCCCTAGGAACCTTTGCAACGCTGCCGACAAGGACATTCGCGTGCAGACATTCGGGGCTGATCCGCTGGAAGCGCCGGTGGCAATGATCGTCTTGTCTATGCCCCTTCAGCGCCCTTGGCGTGGCCTTTCTACAGATGGCCGCCACAACAGCGCCGCCCCGGCCTGCTGAAACCCTTGCGGATCGCTGCGTCTTCCAGCTGCATCACCCGGACTTTGACACCCCGGCCGCCCTTTCCCGCACCATGGCGAGGAACGCCGTGAACCCGGCTGAGGGGTTGCGACGGCCCGGGTAGTAAAGGCTGAAGCTCGGCCGGGGTGGCGTCCAGTCTTCCAGCAGGCGGATCAGACGACCGGCCGCGATATCTTCGGCGACATCCTGTTCGATGAAAAACCCGATGCCGGATCCATCCAGCACAGCGGCACGGGCGATGGCGGCTTCGTCCAGCGTCAGGCGACCCTTGGGATCGAACTGAACCTGTTCGCCCTCCCGCTCGAACTGCCAGCGCAGCAACGCACCATTCGGCAAGCGCCCGCGCAGGCAATCGCGCACCGGAAGGTCCGCCGGGGTCATTGGCTTTGGATGGGCCGCGATCCATGCAGGCGCCACCACAACGGCATAGCGCTGCGGCCGCCCCAGCGACAGCGCGATCATGTCGCGCGGCACAAGGCCGGCCGGGCGGATGCCCAGATCGAACCCCTCGGCCACGATATCGACCAGCCGCCCCTCGGTCACCAGATCGACCTGCATCTCGGGGTAGCGGCGCAGGAAATCCAGCATCACCGGCGCAATCTCGCGCCCCGCCTGAACTGACGCATTGATGCGCAGCAGGCCAGAGGGCGTCTCGCGCTGCGACCGCGCGCTTTCCATGGCCACGCGGATTTCGGCCAGCGCCGGGGTGATCCGTTCGACAAAATCTCGCCCCGCATCGCTGAGTGACACGCTGCGGGTGGTCCGGTTGAAAAGCCGCACACCGAGATCAGCCTCCAGCCGCCCGATGGTATGCGACAATGCGGTGGTCGACATGCCCAGATCCAGCGCAGCGGCNNGGTGGGCGACATGGCCAGATCCAGCGCAGCCGCCCGGAAAGACCCGCGCCGCGCGATGGTCAGCACCGCCTCCAGCCCCTTCAGCCCGGCATCCATGATTATCCCGATTCTGTCATCATCAGATGCCAATTTATCCCGATTATCGGCATGTCCGTCGAGGCCTATGTTCAGGGCAGCAAAACAAGGAGCTGATCCATGACCCTTCCCCCGCCGATCCAGACCTATTTCACCGCCCTCGCGCCACAGGATGGCGCTGTATTTGCCGCAGCTTTCGCCCCGGATGCGGTGGTGCATGATGAAGGAAATCTGCACCACGGCCCAGAGCAGATCCGCGCCTGGTGGCTGGGGGCAAAGGCCAAATACCGCCACACCGCCCTTCCGCTGGAGCTGAGCGAAGTTGCCGATGGGGCAGTGGTGCGTGCCCAGGTCAGCGGCGATTTTCCGGGCAGCCCGGCGGTTCTGACCTTCACCTTTGGCCTGTCGGGTGACCGGATCAGCACTTTGAGGATCGGCTGATGACCGGGTTTCTGACGCTGGAGGGCAAACGCGCCCTGATTACGGGGGGCACCCAAGGGGCTGGCGCGGCTACCGTGGACCTGTTCCGCGCGCTTGGTGCGCAGGTGTTGACCACCGCGCGCAAACGGCCCGCAGAAATGCCGGAGGTGCTGTTCGTCGCCGCCGATCTGACCACGCTTGAGGGTTGCGAAACGGTGGCAGAGGCCGTGGGCAGCCAACTGGGTGGCGTGGATATCGTCGTGCATATGCTGGGCGGCTCTTCCGCGCCGGGCGGTGGCTTTGCCGCTTTGGGCGAGGCGGAATGGCAGGCAGAGCTGAACCTCAACCTGCTGCCTGCCTTGCGGCTGGACCGGGCGCTTGTACCGGGGATGGTGGCGCAAGGTGCGGGCGTGGTGATCCATGTCACCTCGATCCAGCATCTGCTGCCCCTGCCTGAGGCGACCACCGGCTATGCCGCAGCCAAGGCCGCGCTCTCGACCTATAGCAAGAGCCTGTCCAAGGAGGTTTCGCCCAAGGGCGTGCGGGTGGTGCGGGTTTCCCCCGGATGGATCGAAACCGAAGCCTCGATCCGGCTGGCCGAACGGCTGGCGCAAGAGGCGGGCACCGATGTTGAAGGCGGCAAGCGCATGATCATGGACGCCTTGGGCGGCATCCCGATTGGTCGGCCCACGAAACCGGCAGAGATCGCAAACCTGATCGCCTTTCTGGTGTCGGACCGGGCGGCGACGATCACTGGCACGGAATATGTGATCGACGGAGGAACGGTGCCGACAGCCTGAGATAGCGCGCCTGAACGGGACAGGTGATGCCAAGGCGGGGCGAAACGGGGGGCTGTCCGGCTGCCTGATAAATCATGCCCGCTTTACACCCGCAAAATGGGCATTTGGTGGGATGGGGCTTCCCCTGTCAGGGCTTTGCCGCGACATCGCAGCAAAGCCCGCTGGCGGTTGGCAGGCAATCAGCCGCGTTTGCGGACGAATTCCGTGCGCAGGACCAGACCCTTGACCGCTTCATGACGGCAATCAATCTCTTCATCATTATCCGTCAGACGGATGGATTTGATGACCGTGCCCTGCTTCAGCGTCTGACTGGTGCCCTTGACCTTCAGATCCTTGATCAAAGTGACGGAATCGCCATCGACAAGCGGATTGCCGGCAGCATCGACGACCTTGCGCACATCCCCTGCTGCTGCAAGCTCCGATGCGGGGCGCCACTCGCCGCTGGCTTCATCGTAAACGTAGTCTTCATCATCCGCCATTCGGGCCACTCCTGCACATATCCGCCCTGCATGTCATGTCACACTGCATGACACGCAGGCAGGCTTGACCTTGCTGGTAGTCCTGGCCGCCCGACAAAGCAACTCTGCTCCCGCAGACCAGAAGCCGGATATCGGGCACTCAGGCCCGGAACGGCAGGTGGCGGCTATTCTTCACCGTCATCCTCATCCACATCCCCGGCGCCCCGCCCCTTGGCCCCCGTGACCACACCCAGAGACTTCAGCTTGCGGTGCAGCGCCGACCGCTCCATCCCCACGAAATTCGCNNCCGTCTTCACCGGCGGGCATATCCTGATTGGGCAGCTCTTTCGCCTCGATCGGGCCGGAGCCGTCGCCCAGGATCAACACCCGCTCGATGACATTGCGCAGCTGGCGCACATTGCCCGGCCATTGCATCGTCTGCAGCATCGCCTCGGCATCGGGGGTCAGCTTGCGCAGCGGCAACCCCTGCCCGCGATGGAAGAACTGGATGAAATGGCGCGTCAGTTCGGGAATATCCTCGCGCCGCTCTTCCAGCGAGGGCACGGCGATCGGAACCACGTTCAGCCGGTCATACAGCTCTTGCCGGAAGCGGCCAGCCGCAATCTCGGTTCTCAGATCGCGGGTGGTAGAGCTGATGACCCGCAGATCAACGCGCACCTTGTCCTGCCCGCCCAGACGGATGAACTGCTGTTCCACCAGAACGCGCAGGATTTTCGATTGCGTGCCCAACGGCATGTCGGCCACTTCATCGAAATAGNNCACGCCGCCATGCGCCTGTTCCAGCAGGCCAGGCTCCACCCCACGTTCCGGGGTTTCACGGCCAAACAGCACTTCTTCCATCCGCTCTGGTTCGATGGCGGCAGAAGAGACCGAGATGAACGGCGCCGAAGCGCGGGCCGAATGGGCATGGATATGCCGCGCTGCCAGTTCCTTGCCCGATCCGGCAGGCCCGGTCAGCATGACCCGGCCGTTGGATTTTGTCACCTTCTCCAGCTGCAGCTTCAGCCCGCGGAACGCAGGCGAAGACCCCAGCATCTCGGACGAGGTTACATCCTTGCGGCGCAGTTCGGAATTTTCGCGCCGCAGACGCGAGGTTTCCATGGCCCGCGACACCACCACCATCAGCTGGTCGATGTTGAACGGCTTTTCAATGAAATCATAGGCCCCCTGCTTGATGGCAGCGACGGCGATTTCGATATTGCCATGGCCGGAAATGATAACCACCGGCACATCGGGATTATCGCGTTTCACGGTTTTCAGAATGTCGATCCCGTCCATCCGGCTGTCTTTCAGCCAGATATCCAGAATCATCAGCGCAGGCTGTTCGGCATTGATTTCGGCCATGCATTCATCAGCATTGGCCGCCAGCCGCACCTGAAAGCCTTCGTCCTGCAGAATATCCCCGATCAACTCACGGATGTCGCGTTCGTCATCGACAATGAGAATGCTGCTCATGCTTCCCCCTGGCCACCACTGGCCGAAATTCTTGCCCTGCTGCGGGTCTGGCGCATGGTCCGCGGCAAGCGGATCTCGGCCAAGGCGCCCGCATGGGCGTTACCGTCAAACACAGGCGCATCAGTCAGAATGAGCGATCCGCCATGTTCCTCAATGATCTTCTTCACAATCGGCAAGCCAAGGCCCGTGCCTTTTTCTCGTGTTGTTACATAGGGTTCAAACAATCTGGCCCGATCCGGCGGCAACCCGGTGCCGTTATCTGCAATCAGGATTTCTGCCTCTGTCTCGGACTGGCGCAGGGTGATGCGGATTTCGGGGCTGTAGTTTTCAGGCATGGCCTTTTCGCGCAGACCCTCGATCGCCTCACCCGCGTTCTTGACCAGATTGGTCAGCGCCTGCCCGATCATAGTGGCATCCAGTTCCATCGTCACCGGGCAATCGGGCAGATCGGCGATGATCCGCACCCCCGGCTGGCCTGCGGCCTGCAGGGTCACCGTGTCGCGCACGATCTTTGCCAGATCCACCTCGCGGCGATCCGGTTCCGGCATACGCGCGAATTTTGAAAATTCATCCACGATACGGCGCAGATCATTGGTCTGGCGCACGATCACATCGGCGTATTGATCCAGATCGGCGGCCTGATCCCCCACCAGTGGGCGGAACTTGCGCTTGATCCGTTCGGCCGAAAGCTGGATCGGGGTCAGCGGGTTCTTGATCTCATGCGCGATGCGGCGCGCCACATCCCCCCAGGCCGCCATGCGCTGCGCCGAAACCAGATCCGTCACATCATCAAAGGCCACCACATAGCCTTCCAGCCGACCCGATGTGCTGCGCCGCCCGCTCATCCGCACCAGCAGGCTTTCCATCCGGCCCTTGCGTGTCAGGCGGATCTCTTCCTGCACGGCCGCGCCACCGCCTTCGCGCAACCGCTCGAACAGGGCCGCAAATTCAGGCACAGCGGCGGCCAGCGGCACATCGGCCTGGCCATCGCTGAAATCCAGCAGCCGTTCAGCGGCGCGGTTCACGAAATCCACATGCCCTTCGGCATCCAGGCCGATCACGCCCGCGGTAACCGATGACAGCACGCTGTCAAACAGGCGGCGCTGGCGTTCGGTCTGGCGGTTGGTTTCGATCAACTCTTCGCGCTGGCCTTTCAGCTGCCGGGTCATGGTGTTGAACATGCGGCCCAACAGCGCGATTTCATCATCGCCGGGTTCATCCAGCACCTGAACATCCAGATCACCATCGCCCACCCGCTGCGCCGCACTGGCCAGCCGCCCGACCGGACGGCTGAGCCTTTCGGCAAACCACAGGCCAAGCCAGACGGCGGCAAGGATCAGGATCATCGCAAAACCAAGGTACAGCAGGCCGAATTCGAACAGCAGCCGCCCGCGCGCCTGTTCCACCTGCTGATACAGGCGCACGGTTTCCTTGGTTTCATCCAGCAGCCCCAGCAGCGATCCATCCACCTCGCGCGAGACATAGAGATAGCGATCCGCATAGGCATCCAGCTTGACCAAGGCGCGAAATTCGTTGTTCGCCCAATCCTGAATGATGACAACCTCGCCCGAAAGGGCCTGCGCCATCTGCTCGGGCGTGGGTTGTTCGAAATCGAAAAGATAGGATTTGTCGCCCCTTGTGCGCAGCGCCCCCGATCCAGCGGTCAGAAACGCCTCGCGCAGGCCACGCTGCACCTGTTCCTGGGCCTGGGTCAGCAGCGGGCGGATCTGGCCATCATCCAGAAAGAACGTCGATCTTTTGGCAACATTCAGATAGGCCGCGATCGCCTGAATGTCAGAGGTCAGGTCTTCGCGGTGTTCGCCTTCATAGGCCTCTGCCGCCTCCAGTGACGCGCCAACAACGCGTTGCACCCGATCGGAAAACCACCCCTCCAGCCCGATGTTCACCGTCAGCACGGCAAAGACGGCAACCAGAATCGTGGGGGTCAGCGCGACCAGCGTGAACACGCCGGTCAGGCGCATGTGCAGCTTCGATCCGGCAGACTGGCGCCGCCGATCGGCCACCATCCGGGCCACCCGCGCCAGAACCAGCGCCGCCACCAGCAGCACATAGACGAAATCCGCCAGCAGAACCATGCGCAGCCGCGCCGATCCTGTGCCGCCATCCAGTGGACCCAACGCCAGAAGCGTGGAGACCACAAGAACCGGCCCAAGCACAACCAGGCTGAACGTCAGCGCGGTCTGAACCCGGCGCTGGCGCTGAAGGCTTGACAGACGGTCAAGCCAGATAGAATGACGCGCCGCCGCACGCACCAGCAACAACCCCCGCAGCCCGGACCTGTGGCCCGACAGACATATCAAAGGCATGACTCGGGAACTGGCCCTAAAGACACGCCGCCTGTTGCGGTTTTACATCAGCTTGCGCCGCCGTGTCACGCGAATATCCAGCTCGGTGATCTTCTTGCGCAAGGTATTGCGGTTGATCCCCAGAAGATCGGCACATTTCGCCTGATTGCCGCCGGTGGCATCCAGCGCAATCTCGATCAAGGGCGCCTCGACCTCGCGCAGGATGCGGTTGTAGACACCGGCGGGCGGCAANNCTTCATCGGTTCGGGCAGCGGCTGGCTGCCAAGCGCGGATTCCACCTCTGCGCGGCTGATTTCGGGTTCGGACGAGGTGACCATCAGCCGTTTCAGGGTGTTTTCCAGCTGCCGCACATTGCCGGGCCAGCTGTAGGCGCGCACCAGTTCGCGCGCCTCGGGCGACAGGCGGCGGATGGTACCGAAATCGCGTTCGCCCCGGGCCAGGAAATGTTCTGCCAGCAGCGGAATGTCATCGACCCGCTCGCGCAGAGAAGGAACATGCAGCGTCACGCCGCCCAAACGATAGAACAGATCCTGACGGAACACCCCGGCTTCCATCCGGGCAGCCAGATCGCTCTGGCTGGTGGCCATGATGCGGGGCGCGTTATCACCCAGCATATCCAGCATCCGCACGATACGCGCCTGTGCCTCGTCATCGAGATCGGCCACCTCGTCGAACACCAGCGACCCGCCGCGCGCCTTGGCCAGCAATGTGGCGGGGCCATCCACGCCCTGCAGATCGGCGGCCTGGGCCACCACAAAGGGCATGGTGCGCCGGTCAGAGAAATCATGGATCGCCCGGGCAATCAGCGATTTTCCGGTGCCGCTTTCACCGGTGATCAGCACCGCCAGATCGGTATTCATCACCCGGGCAACCAGGCGATACAAAGCCTGCATCGCAGGCGTGCGCCCCACCAGCGGCAGATCATCCCCCGCCTCGCGCGGGGCAGCCGCCGGTTTCGGGGCGCGCCGTTTCATATCCAGCGCGCGGGCCGACCGTTTCATCAGATCCGGCAGATCGAAGGGTTTGGGCAGGTAATCGAACGCCTCCGCCTCGGCAGCCTGAATGGCGGTCATGATCGTGTTCTGCGCCGAAATCACGATCACCGGCAGGCCCGGGCGCATGGTCGAAATCCGGGGCAGCGCCTCCAGCCCGTTGCCATCGGGCATGATGACATCAGAGATCACCAGATCCCCCTTGCCCTCTTCCACCCATCGCATGAGCGTGACCAGCGACGACGTCGCATGGACCTTGCAGCCCGCCCGCGTCAGCGCCTGCGTCAGCACCGTGCGGATCGTGCGGTCATCATCCGCAACCAGAACCGTGCCATCCATCACTCAGCTTCCTTCTTCTGCAACTCCCGTGGCGCCACGGGCAGCGAAACCCGGAACACCGTGCGTCCGGGGACCGAATCGACCGATATCCAGCCGTCGTGTTCCGTGATGATCTTCGACACCAGTGCGAGGCCCAGCCCCGTGCCGTTTTCCTTGCCCGAAACGAAGGGTTCGAAAATGTCGCTGGCAATTCCGGGCGGCAGGCCCGGGCCGTCATCTATGATTTCCACCTGCAGCGGCAGCGCCTTGCCCGGCCCGTCCTTGCGGCGCAGGCGCAGCGACAGGTCATAGCGGGTGCGCAGCTTGATGGTGCCCGTGCCCTCGCCCGCCGCCTCGGCCGCGTTCTTGATAAGGTTCAGGAACACCTGCATCAGCTGGTCAGGGTCGGCAAAGGTCGGCGGCAGCGACGGGTCGTATTCTTCCACGATCTTCATGCGGGCGGCAAAGCCCACCAGCGCCGATTTGCGGGCCCGGTCCAGCGCATCGTGGATGTTCACCACCCGGCGATCCGGCGGGCGCAGGTTGCCGAACTGTTCGACCTGTTCCAGCAGCTTCACGATGCGGCGGGTTTCTTCCACGATCAGATCGGTCAGTTCGCGATCCTCGGTCGACAGGCCCATGGACAGCAGCTGTGCCGCGCCCGAAATGCCCGCCAGCGGGTTCTTGATTTCATGCGCCAGCATTTCCGCCATGCCGATCGCAGATTTCGCCGCCGTCTTGGCGGCACCGGCCCGGTTCAGCCTGTCCGCAATCTCCCGCGGGGAAATCAGCAGCATCAGCACTTCGGGATTGTCGGCCATCGGCGCGATCTGCACCGTGCATTGCACTGGCGGCTTTTCACCCGTGGTGACATCGACATCATTGATGAACAGTGCCGACTGGTTGGCGCGGGCACGGGCAAAGGCCTCGTCCATCTGGGCGTCGATGTGGATACGGTCAAAGACCGGCTGGCCGCGCAGATTGCGGGCCGAGGCATTCAGGAACAGCTCTGCCGCCGGATTGGTNNCCCGGCACCGGATAGGGCTGACGATATCCCTTCATGCCGCCACCTTTTCCTCTGCTGCGAAAGCGGTGCGCAGCGCGCGGATCACCTGTGCAGGCACCTCGCCCGTGATGATCGGCGCCCGATATGCCTCCAACCCGGCCATCTCCAGATACCAGCCCAGATGCTTGCGGGCGATCTTGATGCCCAGCACCGGGCCATAGAAGGCCAGCATCGCCTCGTAATGTGCCACCACCAGATCGGCCAGCGCATCGCCCTGCGGCACCACCGGCGCGGGCAGTCCGTAAAGCGCCGATGCCACCTGCGCCAGAAGCCAGGGACGGCCTTGCGCGCCACGGCCGATCATCACGCCATCAGCGCCGGACAGCTGCAGGGCCGTCGCGGCGGCCTCTGCCCCGGTGATATCGCCATTGGCGATCAGCGGCACGGATATGGCATCCCGCACCGCGCGAATCGCAGCCCAATCGGCCTGCCCCTTGTAGAACTGGCAGCGGGTGCGCCCATGAATTGTCACCATCTTCACCCCGGCGCCTTCGGCGCGGCGCGCAAGTTCCGGTGCATTCAGCAGCCCGTCATCCCAGCCCAGCCGGGTTTTCAGCGTGACAGGCACCTGAACGGCCGCCACGACAGCCTCGATCAGGGTGAGCGCGTGATCCAGATCCTTCATCAGCGCCGAGCCGGAATAGCCATTGGTCACCTTCTTGGCCGGGCAGCCCATATTGATGTCGATCACCTGGGCACC
Source organism: Gemmobacter sp. (assembly GCA_003509785.1). Lineage (GTDB taxonomy): Bacteria > Pseudomonadota > Alphaproteobacteria > Rhodobacterales > Rhodobacteraceae > Gemmobacter. The sequence goes on along the minus strand of DOMY01000102.1, from coordinate 9,043 downwards.
CTGCGCTTCGACATATTTTGCAGCTTCTGCCATCCAGTAGGGTTCGCGCCCCGCCAGCTGCACGCTGGTGGCCGCCTCGCCAAAGCCCAGCTCTGCCCGGGCGCGGGCCAAGGGCCGCGCCTGCACCACCTCCTGGCTGGCCACCATCTCGCTGACCACCAGCCCCGCGCCGAAAGATCCCACCAGCCGTCGAAACGGCAGATCGGTGATCCCGGCCAGCGGCGCCAGAAGCACCGGAGGGGAAAGCGGGATTTCAGCCAGTTTCAGAGGCAACAGATCATTCCTTGTCTGATTATTCAGCAGCTATCCCTGCCAGCTAGACGTGACAACGGCAAGACGCTGCATTTCTGTGCGCAGCACATATGATGCCCATTTAATAAGCAATTAAGGGGCAAGTTGCCACCGCATTGTCATGTGCCATGTCATGGCCTATTCAGACCGGCAAGGAGCCGCTCATGACGACAGCCGCCATCATTGTCGCCGCCGGCCGCGGCACCCGCGCCGGAGGCGAAATCCCCAAGCAATGGCAAGGCCTTGCAGGCAAGGCCGTTGTTGCGCACACGCTGGCCGCTTTTGCCGGGTTGCGGCGGGTTCTGGTGATCCATCCCGAAGATCGCGCAAGGGCCGAAGCCCTGGGGACCGGGTTCGACATTGTCGAGGGTGGTGCAACCCGTGCCCAATCCGTGCGCAACGCGCTGGAGCATCTGAAAGATTCCGGCATAGAGACCGTGCTGATCCATGATGGCGCCCGCCCGCTGGTAAGCCCTGCGTTGATTGGCCGCGTGTGCGATGCGCTTTGCCACGGGCCTGCAGCGGCCCCGGCACTGCCGGTGACGGATGCTCTGTGGCGCGGTGCGGATGGTCTGGTGGCGGGAACCCAGTCCCGCGANNCAGACGCCCCAAGGCTTTCGCTATGCCGAAATCCTGACAGCGCACCGAACGCATGTTGGCGATGCGGCGGACGATGTCGAGGTTGCCCGGCACGCAGGCCTGCCCGTGGCCATCGTGGAAGGCGCAGAAGACAACATCAAACTCACTTTCCCCGGCGATTTCGCCCGTGCGGAAGCTATTCTTGAAAGGGCCCGCATGGATATCCGGCTTGGCAATGGTTTTGACGTTCATGCCTTTACCGAAGGCGATCACGTCTGGCTTTGTGGTGTGAAAGTGCCGCATGGCCGGGCGCTTCTGGGCCATTCGGATGCAGATGTGGGGATGCACGCCCTGACCGATGCAATCTATGGCGCATTGGCACAGGGCGATATCGGGCGGCATTTCCCCCCCACCGATCCGCAGTGGAAGGGGGCGGCCAGCCATATTTTCCTGCGTCATGCCGTGGAACTGGCAGGCAGCATGGGGTTCCGCATGGCCAATTGCGATGTCACCCTGATCTGCGAGCGCCCGAAGATCGGCCCTCATGCAGAGGCGATGCGCGCGGCACTGGCAGATATCATGGGGGTGGAAATCAGCCGCATCAGCGTCAAGGCCACCACATCGGAACGGCTGGGCTTCACCGGACGCGAGGAAGGCATTGCCGCAATCGCCACAGCCACGCTGGTGCAGGCATGATCCGGCTGATCTGCACCTTCGGCGGCGTGGGCCTGCTGCGCCCTGCACCGGGCACCTGGGGCTCTCTGGCGGCGGTGGCGCTGGCTGTCGCGGCCTATGAGGCTGGGCTGGCGCTGGCCGTGCCGGTGGCGGCGCTGCTGGCCACCCTTGCCGGGTTCTGGGCGGTGCCGCGCTATCTGGCCGGGCGCGCAGACAAAGACCCGTCAGAGGTGGTGATCGACGAGGTGGCAGGCCAATGGCTGGCGCTGTGCTTCACCCTCATCCCGCTGTGGCAGCACCGGGTCGAGGCGCTGACCTTCGGCGCCTGGCCGGGCTGGGTTGTGCCATTTGTTCTGTTCCGGCTGTTCGATATCTGGAAACCCTGGCTGGTGGGCCGGGCCGACCGGCGGCATGATGCCAAAGGTGTGATGCTGGATGATCTCTGGGCCGGGCTGTTCGCCGGGATCGGATCGGTGATCCTTGCCGCCATCTATCACATCTGGCTGAAACCGATGATGGGTTGACATGAACATCACCGCAGAAATACTTGATATAGCGAAGAAAAACGGATCCGTCATCGCTACGGCAGAAAGCTGCACCGGCGGCATGGTGGTGGCGGCGCTGACCGATATTCCCAGCTCTTCCGCTGTGGTGGATCGCGGCTTCGTCACCTATTCCAACGCCGCGAAACAGCAGATGCTGGGGGTGAAAGCCGAAACGCTGGCAAGCCATGGCGCCGTGTCGGAACCAGTTGCGCAGGAAATGGCTGAAGGCGCCCTAGCCCATTCTGGCGCCAGCCTCGCCGTTTCGATCACAGGCATCGCAGGCCCCGGCGGGGCAGAGNNCGCATCGCAGGCCCCGGCGGGTCAGAACACAAGCCCGAAGGCAGGGTCTGCTTTGGTCTGGCACAGACAGGGCAGCCGACACAGACCGAAACGGTGGAATTCGGTGCGATTGGCCGCGCGCAAGTGCGTAGTGCCAGCCGCGACCATGCGCTTGCGCTGCTGCGGCAGGCGCTTCAGCGCGCGCCGGGCCCGTAAAGCTCTGCCGCGCGGCGCTCGAATGCGCGCACCACCCGCAACATGGCCTCATTGAAAACGACGCCGATAATCCCTTGCAGGATCGCATTGCGGAATTCGAAATCCACGAAAAACTCGACCTCGCAGCCACCTTCAACATCCCGGAAGGCCCAGGTGGATTTCATGTATTTGAATGGTCCATCAAGGTATTCCGTGTCGATCTTCAAGTCTTTTGGCCAAAGTGTGACACGGCTGCCAAAGCGTTCGCGAAAGACCTTGAAGCTGATGACCAGATCGGCCTCCATCACCTCGCCGCCCTCGATGGCCCTGCGCGAACGGATGCGCGCCGCTGCCGTCCATGGCAGGAACTTGGGATAGGAACCGACATCGGCCACGAGGCCATACATCTGCTGCGCGGTATAGGGCAGGATGCGTTTCTCGTGATGTGTGGGCATAAGATCTTTCCGGCGCGTGACTTCATCTCTGGTATTGGGTAAACCCGCCCCGGAAATCAAGGGCCGGAGCAGCAGGACGCCATCATGACGCAGAAACCCTATGTGATCGACCAGATGATTTCCGCCAAGGCCATCGCCGCGCGGGTCGAGGAACTGGCGCGCGAAATCACCGCCCATTATCGCGGCACGGACAAGCTTGTGGTGGTGGGGCTGCTGCGCGGGTCTTTCGTGTTCATCGCAGATCTTGTCCGCGAACTGGATCTGCCGGTGGAGGTCGATTTCATGGAAGCCTCCAGCTATGGCAACGCCACGCATTCCAGCCGCGAGGTCAAGATCCTGAAAGACTTGCGCGGGGAGATTGCGGGCCGCGATGTGCTGGTGGTGGAGGATATCGTCGATACCGGCTTCACGCTGACCCATGTGCTGCACCTGCTGCGCGCCCGCGAACCGGCCCGGCTGGAAGTCTGCGCCCTGCTCGACAAACCCTCGCGCCGCGAGGTGCCGATCCGTGCCACATGGACCGGATTTGAAATTCCCGATGAATTTGTCGTGGGTTACGGGATCGACTTCGCGCAACGCAACCGCAATCTGCCCTATATCGGCAAGGTGCGGTTCACCGAATGATCCTGCCAGATCATCTGGCACCCGGGCTGGATATCGTATTCTGCGGCACGGCTGCAGGCACGGCTTCGGCCCGGCGCGGGCANNCCGCTTCTGGCCGCTGCTGGCCGAAACCGGCCTGACACCGCACCGCCTGCGGCCCGAGGATGACCACCTGCTGCCGAGCCTTGGCCTTGGGCTGACCGATCTGGCAAAGACGGCGAGTGGCGCCGATGCGGCCATCCCGGCCACAGCCTATGATCCCGCAGGTCTGTTCGCCAGGCTCGCCCCGCTGCGCCCGCTGGCGCTGGCCTTCACCAGCCTGACCGCCGCGCGTCTGGCCCTTGGCCGCCCCGAAGCGCAGGCCGGCTGCCTGCAAAATGATCCCCGCCTGCCCGGCTGCACGCTCTGGGCACTGCCTTCGCCTTCTGCCCTTGCCAAAAGCCATTTTCGCAGCGACCCTTGGCATCAACTTGCCGCATGGAGACCTGCATGAATCCGATCTGGCTGATCCGCATGTCGCGCTGGGCGCGCAATCCGCCCTCCTGGCGGCAGGCGAAACTGGTCGTCGGCGTGGTGATCGCCGCTCTGGCGCTGGGTTATGTGGAATATATCTGGGGCTGGCCCAGCTGGCTGACCGTGGAAAAACTGCCCCGCCAGCCCTGATCGCCCATCAGCCCGTGCCGCACACGCAGACGTGACCAACAGGCCTGTCCGCTTTGGCGTTAGCCTGTGCCCACTGCCAGCAAGGAGCCAGCCATGCCCCGCCTTCTGCCCAGCATCGCCCTGTTCGCCGCCCTGGGCGCGGCCGCAGCCTGGTGGCTGACAGCACCGCAACCCCTTGCCGCCAATGCCACAGCCGAGCTGACCGGCGATGCGGTCAAGGGTGAGGCCGTGTTTCACGCGGCGGGCTGTGCCTCCTGCCATATGGCACCGGGCGCCACTGGGGCGGCGCAACTGGTTCTGACAGGGGGCCAGACATTCGCCACCGCCTTCGGCACGTTCCTCGCGCCCAATATCTCGCCCGATCCCAATGCCGGGATCGGTGGCTGGTCACTGGAACAATTCGCCAATGCGGTGATGCGCGGCGTCTCGCCCGAAGGCCAGCATTACTACCCCGCCTTCCCCTATGCCGCCTATGGCAAGATGGAGCTGCAGGATCTGGCGGATCTGAAGGCCTTCATGGATGGCCTGCCCGCCGATGCCACCCCCAGCCAGCCGCATCAGCTCGGCTTTCCGTTCAATATCCGCCGGTCTCTGGGCGGCTGGAAGCTGCTGTTCCTGAACCAGGACTGGGTGGTGCAAGGCGATCTGACCGCCGAAGAAACCCGGGGCCGCTATCTGGCAGAGGCTCTGGCCCATTGCGGCGAATGTCACACCCCGCGCAATGCTCTGGGCGGGCTGGAAACATCGCGCTGGCTTGCAGGTGCGCCCAATCCGGGCGGTCAGGGCACCATCCCAAATATCACTCCCGCCGGGCTGGACTGGGTGGAAGCCGATATTGCCAGCTATCTGATCACCGGCTTCACCCCCGAATTCGACAGCGTCGGGGGGCATATGGCGCATGTGGTGGAAAACTTCGCCCGCCTGCCAGAATCAGAAGCCGCGGCCGTCGCCGCTTATCTGAAAAAGGTGCCCGCCAGCAACTGACCCTGCCCCTTCCTCTTGGCCCAAATACCCTCAGGNNCCAAAGCCCCCCAAAATTATTCCAATAATTTTGTCGCCGCTCGCAAGAGTGGCTTATGCCCGGCCCAGCTTTTCCAGCCGGGCGGCGCGCAGCCGGGCGAAATCATCGCCTGCATGATAGCTGGATCGGGTCAGCGGCGTGGCCGAGACCATCAGGAACCCTTTGCCGTAAGCAGCCTTTTCATAGGCCGCAAACTCATCGGGGGTCACGAAACGGTCGACGCGGTGGTGTTTCGGGGTCGGCTGCAGATACTGCCCGATGGTCAGAAAATCCACATCCGCAGACCGCATGTCATCCATGACCTGCCGCACACCCTGCGCATCCTCTCCCAGCCCCACCATGATACCGGATTTGGTGAAGATGGTCGGGTCAAGTTCCTTCACCCTCTGCAGCAGCCTCAGGCTGTGGAAATAGCGCGCCCCGGGGCGCACGGTCAGATACAGGCCCGGCACGGTTTCCAGATTGTGGTTGAACACATCCGGCTTCGCCTCGACAACCAGTTCCAGGGCCGAGGGGGCGCATTTCAGAAAATCCGGGGTCAGGATCTCGATCGTGGTATCGGGCGCGCGATGACGGATCGCGCGAATGGTCTGGGCGAAATGTTCCGCCCCGCCATCGTCCAGATCGTCACGGTCCACCGAGGTGATGACCACATGTTTCAGGCCCAGCTTCTGCACCGCATGGGCCACCCGGCCCGGTTCAAAGGCATCCAGCGCCGAGGGCTTGCCGGTCGCCACATTGCAGAAGGTGCAGCCGCGCGTGCAGATCTCGCCCATGATCATCATGGTGGCGTGGCCCTGGCTCCAGCATTCGCCCACATTGGGGCAGCCCGCCTCTTCGCAGACGGTGACCAGCTTGTTGGCCTTCAGCAGGTCGCGCGTATCCTTGTACCCCTGCGAGGTGGGCGCCTTGACCCGGATCCAGGACGGTTTCTTGGGCTGCTCCTGATCCGGGCGGTGCGCCTTTTCCGGATGGCGTTGTTCGGGAATCTTGAGATCGCGCATCGGTTCCTCCGCCGGCTGTGACGTAAGGAATAGTGCTTTTGTGCCGCCGAGGCAACGCCACCTGCGCGCAGGGCAGACATGCAGCCGCCGGTCGGATGTGGCCTGCGCTGTGCCCTGCGCCAAACCGGCAGGCGGGATGCGCAGAATCAGGGCATCCGCCGATGCGGAGGGGGCAGTTCTTCGGTTCCCCGGGGCTGAGACGGCCTGCCGCATTGATACAGGTCAATGTGATGACCACACTCCACCGGCAGAAAGCCTGCAACCACGCGAGGCATGATGACACCAACCGAATTTGCGCTGGCAGCTGCGGCCCTGCTGTTGACCCCCGGCCCGACCAANNCATGCTGTTCGAACTGGCGGCCTATCTGCTGATCCCCCTGCCGCTGGCACTGGCCGGGCAGATCGCCATCGGGGCGGTGCCTGCCCTGAAACCGGCAATCACGCTAGCCGCAGGGATGTGGGTATTCTGGCTGGCGATAAAGATGTGGCGGCTGCCCGCGCCGGGGGCTGCCGCACAGGTGACCGGGCGGCGCATCTTCGTGACCACCCTGCTGAACCCCAAGGCGCTGGTCTTCGGTCTTGTCCTGCTGCCGGGCCCGGCGCTGGCGGCAAAGACCGCAATCTTTGCCGGGCTGATCTGTGCGGTGGTACNNGGCCCGCACCGCCGCGCCACTGGCCCGGCGGTTGGCTGCCCTCTGGCTTGGGGCCTTGTCTCTGGGGCTGCTGCTGTCCCTGCTGCCCCGGGTCTGACCCGCGGCCCGGATCAGCCGATCAGCGGCCCTGCCCGGCCATAGGTTTCGTCATAGTGCCGCCGCAGCCGCTGCAAGGCGATCCGCAGCACGATCTTGCCCGATCGCGCAGCCCAGCCCATGCGACGTTCCGCCACCTCCAGCCCTTCCTGATAGCAGCAGACGCGCAACGCCACATCGCCCAGCCCCGGCCCCAGATCCGCCAGCGCCACCGCCACCCTGTCGCGGGCCGTCAATGGGGCGCCCACCGGCCGCCCCGCCCCCCGCACAAATCCCTCCCAGTCAGACATGCCCCGCATGTTGATCTGCGCCAGTTCGTAATCTTCGTGCAGCCGCTCTGCGGCGCGCACCAGTTCGGTGCCCAGAAAAACCTGGCCGTCCTTGTCGCGCCGCCGTGCCAGAACGGAAACCGGGCTTTCCTGCAAGGCTGCGCGATTGCGGCGGCCCTCGCCATCCTCCCAGCCTGCCGGAAGCGCAAAACCAACTGGCGCCTCGGCCAGCCCCAAGGCCGCATGATGGGCAAGCCTGCGGCGATCCTCCTCTTCGATCAGCCGTTTCAGCGCAGCCCGGCCCAGGGGGGTGATTTCATAGGTAGCAGGGCGCCCCGGCCTGCGGCACAGGATCCAGTCCTTCAAGGCAAAGGCCTGCGCCACCGCCCGGTCCAGCACGGCAGTCTGGATCATGCGGCCATCTTCGGCCTGCCGCAGCACCGCCGCCTTGTCCATATCCGGGGCAACGGCCATCACCGCGCCGGGTTCGGCCATGCGGCGCAGGATGCGGCGCCCTTCGCGGGCGATGCCCGCCTCGTCAAGACTGCCGGGGGTCACGGGGGTGGCGCGGATGGGGGCCGTCATATCGGGGCGATCCTCTCGGTCTGGGGCATGGGAACAGACCGAACCCGCCAGCGCCGCCAGCGCCTCGTCCACCAGCGGATCATCGCGCCGTGCCTCGTAGCGGCGCACCTGACGCAGCACGGTCGAGGCGGCAAGCCCTTCGCGCCGCGCAAGTTCGCGCAGCGACAGCCCCTCTTCCGTATGGGTCAGATACCGCCGGACCGCATCCGGCACCCATGCAGGCGGCAGAACGGCGGGACGGGTGACAGTAACGCTCGGGTTCGGTTCCATCTTCTTTTTCCTGCGGCCTGCCTCAGCCGTGTGTTCCTTTGCGGAACAGGTTAACGGTGGGCAGCTTTGGTTACCCGAATGTTAACAAATCGAGCCATCCGGGCCTCCTGTGGATAATTGTTTCCAAAACCTAAACTTCCTTTGTACCATCGCGCGCAGAAACACAGGGTGACGCAACGCCAAGTTGCGGCATGCCATTGTCTCCGGATTGCTGACCGGAGAGCTGCCATGACCGATATCCGCACCCTGATTTCCGACCTGCGCCGCCCGCGCCTTCTGCTGCGTGCCGCCCGATTTGGCGCCGCCGATTACCGGCGCGACCGCGATCTGAAACGCCTGCTGCACGGCGAGGCGCTTCCTGCCCCGGAACACACCCTGCCCCGGCTGATAGATGCCGAAGGCCGGATGGAAGAAACCCGCCGCAGCGGCGATGCCAGCTATTCCCTCATCCGCCATATCGAGATTCTGATAGCGCTGATTGCGGAACTGCATCTGATGCCACGCCCTGCGCAGGGTACGTGACGGGCAAAAGCAAAGGGCCGCCCCGGTCTGGGGGCGGCCCTTGTCGTATCTGCAGGCGAAGATGTCAGATGAAAGCGTCGGGTTCGGCGGCTTTCTTCTGTGCCACATAGGCGTCCAATGCCTCGCGGATGCCTTCGTCCAGCGCAGGCGCCTGATAATCCCCCAGCATCTTCTTCACCCGCTCTGCCGCCAGCGTTTCGGTATCGCGGGCGCCCTCTTCATCCCAGGTCTCGAACGGCTTGTAATCCAGCAGATCCGACCGCCAGAAGGCCGATTTGAAATTGGCCTGGGTATGTTCGCAGCCCAGATAGTGACCGCCGGGGCCGACTTCACGGATG
>DOMY01000067.1 GCA_003509785.1 Gemmobacter sp. | reverse complement strand
AAGATGATGAAGAGGATCGACACGAGGTAGAAACGGACATCGAATTTCATCCGCGCATCATCGAAGGCGTTGAAGCCGCATTCGTAGGCAGAGACTTTTTCGGGGTCCGGGTTGCGCACTGCGAGGATCAGGGCGGCGAGGATCAGCACGAGGCCAAGACCGACCGCAAGTGCCAGAAAGATGAGGATCGGAAGATACTCTCGGAGAAGTTCGNNACTCCTTCGGCTGGCGGCACGGGCGAGGGACGCCCGGCGCGCGCGGATCGTTGCTGGGTTCCGTTTACTCCCCCCCTTGTGCCGGGTCAACCGAAGCCAGAGCGAAAAAGCCTCTGCCGGACCGCGATTTGCTGGCTGCATACCGTCGCACACAGAAAAATCGCCGCGATGCGGCATTGCGCGTCGCGGCGGGAATGACCCATGGATTCTCTCGGGCTTCTGCGGCGGTCAGACAGCCCAGCCCGGCTTGCGCTTTTCAAGGAAGGCCGCGATTCCCTCGGCGGCCTCGGGGCTTTCCCAGCGGTCGACCAGAAGGCCGATGGTGGCGGCAACAGTGGCGCGGTCTGGCGGCGGGGCCAGCAGCCCGACCAGCGCCTTGGAGGCGGCAACCGCGCCGGGGGCACAGGCCAGGAANNCGCGGCATCCAGATCCTCGGGCGCCACCACGCGGGACAGCAGGCCGATGCGATGGGCCTCGGCCGCGTCGAACAGCCGGGCCGACAGGAAATGCCGCCGCGCCGCCGCCTCGCCGATCCGGGCCACCACATAGGGCGAGATGGTCGCAGGGATCAGGCCCAGCCGGGTTTCCGTCAGCCCGAATTTCGGGCCATCCACACCAATGCAGCTGTCGCAGACGGCCATCATGCCGATACCGCCGCCATAGGCCGCACCCTGCACCCGCCCGATCAGCGGCTTGGGCAGGGNNCCAGCATATCGGCCAGCGCCGTGGCGCCCTGCCGCCGGGTTTCGGCATCGCCGTCGATCTGCGACTGCATCCATGTCAGATCGCCACCGGCGCAGAAGCTGGCGCCAGTGGCCGCCAGCACCACCACCCGCACCGCCGGATCATCGCCCAGCTGCGCCGCGGCCTCGGTCAGCTCGGCGATCATGCGGGCGGAAAGCGTATTGTGTTTGTCTGGTCTGCGTAGCGTCAGCGTCCCGACACCGCGGGCATCCACGGCCAAACTGATGGTCTCGAACATCTCCGGTTCCTCCCCGCAAATTTCTTCGAAAAGATTTGCGCTAGCCCCTCAGGCTGCGCGCAAAGGCGGCCGCCTTGTCCAGCACCGCCGCATCCAGCCCGGTGTCAAGGCCAAGGGCCGCCAGCCGCGCCGCCACCGCCTCGGTCGCCACATTGCCCGCAGCGCCCGGCGCATAGGGGCAGCCGCCCAGCCCCCCCACCGCCGCATCGAAGACCCGCAGACCCAGCTCCAGCGAGGCCTCGATATTTTCCAGCGCCCGGCCCTGCGTATCGTGGTAGTGCCCGGCCAGCCGGTCGGGCGGCAGTTCGGCCAGCACCGCCTGCAGCATGGCGCGGATGGTTTCGGGGCGGCCATGGCCGATGGTATCGCCCAGGCTGATTTCATAGCAGCCCAGATCGCGCAGCGCCGCCGCCACGCGCGCCACCTGCGCCGGGGGCGTCGGCCCGTCGAAGGGGCAGTCGGTCACCACCGAAACATAGCCGCGCAGCGGCATCCCGTCGGCGCNNATTTCGGCGATGGAGCAATTGAGGTTCGCCCGGCTGAACCCTTCGGAGGCCGAGGCAAAGATCGCCACCTCATCGGCCCGCGCGGCCCGCGCCGCCTGATAGCCCCTGAGGTTGGGGGTCAGGGCCGCATAGCGGATGCTGGGCGCCCGGGTGATGCGCGCCAGCACCTCATCCGCATCGGCCATCTGCGGCACCCAACGCGGGGAAACGAAGCTGGTGACCTCGATCCGGCGGAACCCGGCCTGAGACAGCAGATCGACCAGCGCGATCTTGTCAGCCGCAGGGATCAGCCGCTTTTCATTCTGCAGCCCGTCGCGCGGGCCCATTTCGAAGATCTCGACGCGGTCAGACATCCGGCACCTCGTAGAAATCGCGGGCGTAGAGCGTGCCCGCGCCATCCCGCGCCTGCGCCCGCTGGAAGGCAGGCCTGACGGCCATCCGTACCGCATAGGCCTGCAGCGCCGGGAAGGCATCGCCGCGCACGAAGCGGAACACCGCCGGGATATTGAAGCCATAGGCCACATCCGCCGCCGAAAAGCCCCCCGCCAGCAGCGTGTCCTGCCCCGTCAGCGTCCGTTCCATGGCCTGCATCGTCACCGCCAGCCGCCGGGCCAGAAGTTTCATCAGCACGGGCGAGCGGGCCTCGGGCGGGCGCAGGAAGATGTGCTGGATGTTCAGCTGTTCCAGCAGCGCGGCCTGGGTTTCGGAAAAATGCAGCCATTCCAGAAACCGTGCCCGATCCGCCGCGCCGGGCAGCGGGGCCAGCCCGGCCTGCGGCTGGCGTTCCAGCAGGTATTGCAGGATGGCGCCGCTTTCAAAGATCGCCTGCCTGTCGATTTCCAGCGCGGGCACCCGGCCAGCGGGCGACAGAGCCAGAAAATCCGGCTGGCGGGTCGAGCCATCATCCAGACGGTAGGGCTGGATGTCATAGTCCAGCGCGAGCTCTTCCAGCAGCCAGAGGATGCGGAAGCTGCGCGAACCGGGAACGTGATGCAGGCGGATCATGCCGCCACCTCCTCTTCCGCCAGAAGGATAAGGGCGGCCCCGGCCTCCACCTGACTGCCGGGGGCCACCAGCACCTCGGCCACCACGCCGTCGCGGGCGGCGGTGAGGGTATGTTCCATCTTCATCGCCTCCAGCACC
>DOMY01000101.1:3317-15908 GCA_003509785.1 Gemmobacter sp. | reverse complement strand
GCCAAAGCGTTCGGCCAGTTCGCGCTCGTTGGGCAGCAGGTCACCGATCTGCATCTGCTCCACGATCTCGCGGCGCAGCACCTCCCGAATATCCTCGACTGCCGATTGTCCCGCCATGGCCTCCCCTCCACTGGCATGGTCCTATGGTTGGACCAAACTTTGGTAGCATGGTTGGACCAAATCCGGCAGAACTGTCAACCCGATTCTTCACAAAACGCATATCTGCCCTGCGCTGGGGTGATGGCAGGCCTCAGCCCTCGGCCCAGGTGACCGAGGCCATCAGCGTGCGGTAGGCCGTTGCCAGATGCGCATCCAGCGCCGCCCCGGCGCGCGGTGCATCGCCGTCCAGCACGGCATCAATGATCGCCAGATGCTCGCCCACCGCCGCCCGGTTGCGGCGCAGTTCATCTCGCTTGTTCCAGCGATAGTGAAAATGCACGATGATCGAAATCGTCCGGCTGAAATCCGCGATAAAGCGGTTGCGCGCCGCCGCGCAGAGCAGGCTGTGAAACCGCGCATCCAGCGCCGGAAACCCTGCCAGCCCGGCATCCGGCCCCTGTTCCAGCGCCAGATGTTCGGCCCGCAACGCCAGCAGCGCCGGGCGCAACGCCCCCTGCGGCCCGCAGCCCGCCAGCAGCCCGGCCAGCGCGCGGCGTTCGAACATTTCCCGCACGGCAAACATTTCCTCGGCAAAATCGCGGGTAAAGCCATTCAGCACCCAATGCCGGTTCGGGCGCTTTTCGATCAGGCCGAAGGGCTCGAACCGGATCAGGAATTCCCGCACCGTCGCCACCGGCACATCAAAGCGGCGCGCCAGCTCCGCCTCGTTGATCGTGGTGCCGGGGGGCAGATCGCCCTGCAGCACCCAATCCAGAAACGGCCCCTCCACCAGCTCCTGCCGGGGCCGGGTTTCATCGGCATCAAAACGGTCTTCGGGGCGGGGCGCGCGCAGCAACAGCTTCTGCCGCCCNNTCAGATGCGCCAGCACGGCGCGCACGGTTGTCCGGCTGGCCTCCAGTTCACCCGCAAGCTCGCCCTCGGACCCCAGCGCGCTGCCCGGCGGTACGTCCTGCAGCCGGTCCAGCATCCGGTTCACCAGCATTTTGAACAGGTTCCTGTCACGCGCCACGGCCTATCTCCCAGGATTTTCGCGGTTCCGCCGAATTGATTTGACGAATACGGTTCTTATTAAATAAAAAACAGCGCCAGCGGGCAAGCCGCAACGACAGATGCCAAGCGAAAGTTGATCCATGAGCCTGATGAAAACCCTCGTCTGTGTTGAACCCGGCCGGTTCGAGCTGACGGAACGCCCGCACCCCGAATCAAAGCCCGGGCATATCCGCGTGCGCATCGGCCATATCGGCATCTGCGGCACCGATTATCACATCTATGGCGGCCATCAGCCCTTCCTCGCCTATCCCCGCGTCATGGGGCACGAACTTTCGGGCCGCGCGCTCGAGGCCTCCTCCGACGGCCGCATCGCGGCAGGGGATGTGGTGGTCATCAACCCCTATCTGACCTGCGGCACCTGCCATGCCTGCCAGATCGGCAAGCCCAATTGCTGTGAAAACATCGCCGTGCTGGGCGTGCATACCGATGGCGGCATGTGCGAAGAAATCGTGGTGCCCGAAGCGAATATCTATTCCGCCGAAGGGCTGACCGAGAAAGCCGCCGCCATGGTGGAATTTCTGGCCATCGGCGCCCATGGCGTGCGGCGCGGCCGGGTGCAGCCGGGATCGCGGGCGCTGATCGTCGGCGCAGGCCCGATCGGCATCGGTGCCGCACTGTTCGCCGCCATCGACGGGGCAGAGGTCACGTTGCGCGACACGTCCGCCTCCCGGCTCGATCTGGCGCGCAAGGTGCTGCCCGAGGCCCGGTTCGAACTGGTGAACGATGCCGCGCCCGGCGCCTATGACACGGTGTTCGATGCCACCGGCAATATCCACGCCATGAACGCGGGCCTGCAATGGGTGGCACATGGCGGCGCCTATGTGCTGCTGTCGGTGGTGAAGGGCGATCTGGTCTTTGCGGACCCCGAATTCCACAAGCGCGAAACCACGCTGATCGCCAGCCGCAACGCGCTGAAGGCCGATTTCGAACATGTCGTCGCGATGATCCGCGCGGGCCGCGTGCCCGTCGATGCGCTGGCAACCCATGACACCAGCTTTGCAGAGGCGGTGACCAACCTGCCGCTTTGGGCCGAAGATCGCGGCACGCTCATCAAGGCGATCATCCGTGTCTGATATCCGCACCCCCATCCTGCAATTCGGCACCTCGCGCTTTCTGCAGGCCCATGCCGATCTGTTCTTTTCCGAAGCCACACCGGCCCGCGCCGTCACCGTGGTGCAAAGCTCGGGCGATCCGGCCCGCGCCGGGCGTCTGGCGGCGCTGGCCCTGCCCGAAGGCTATCCCGTGCTTGTGCGCGGGTTGCAGGACGGCGCGCCGATGGATGCGGAAACCCGCGTCACCTCGGTCAAGCGCACCCTGTCCACCGCAACGGATTGGGCCGAACTGACCCGGATCTTCTGCACCGAGGCAGAGGTGGTGATTTCCAACACCGGCGATGCGGGCTATCTGCCGCAGCCTGCCGATCTGCACCCCACCCCCTCGCAGGGCATGAGCTTTCCGGCCAAGCTGTTCCACCTGCTGGCCGCCCGCTTTGCTGCAGGCGCCGCGCCGCTGGTCATCATGCCCATGGAACTGGTGCCGGAAAACGGCCATGTGCTGAAGGCCCGCCTGCTGGACATCGGCGCAGGCAATGGTGCCGCACCTGCCCTGCTTGACTGGATCGCCGCCCTGCCCTTTGCCAACAGCCTGGTGGACCGCATCGTATCGGAACCGCTAGAACCGGCAGGCGCCGTGGCCGAACCCTATGCCCTCTGGGCGATCGAGGCGGCGCCGGGCATAGCCGCGCCCTGCAATCACCCCGCCGTGCAGATCGTGCCGGATCTTGAGGAAATCGAGCGGTTGAAGCTGCATATCCTCAACCTTGGCCATACTGCGCTGGTCGATTTCTGGCGCGCCACCGGCGCCCGCGATGGCGCCCTGGTGCGCGAGCTGATGGCCGGCCCAGAAGGCGCCGCACTTCTGGCGCTGTATCAGGCCGAGGTTCTGCCCGGTTTCGCCCACAAGGGCCGCGGCACCGAAGCGGCGGCCTATCTGGCCACCACCCTGGACAGGTTCGCCAACCCCTTCCTCGATCACAAGATCGCGGATATTGCCCAGAACCACGGCCAGAAGGCCGAACGCCGCATCGCGGCCTTCCTGGATTGGGTCGGGCCAGAAGGCCCTGCCCTGCCCGATCTGCACGCCATTGTCGAAAGAGCCCGCGCATGACCGCCAGCCGCCCGTCCTTCATGCACCTGAACCCCACCGATACGGTGGGGATCGCGCTGCGCCCGCTGGCCGCCGGGGAAGCGGCGCTGGGGGTCACCCTGCGCGCCGATATTCCGCTGGGCCATAAATTCGCGGTCCGGCCGATGGCGCAGGGCGCGGCAGTGGTGAAATACGGGCAGGTCATGGCGGTGGCGACGCAGGCTATCGCGCCGGGCGATCACGTCCACAGCCATAATGCCGCAATGTCAGACAGCCATTCCGATCAGGCCAGCCATACCGGCGTGATCCATGCCCCGCCCGCCCGCACCACGTTTCAGGGCTATCTGCGCCCCGATGGCCGCGCGGGCACCCGCAATTTCATCGGCATCATGGCCTCGGTCAACTGCTCCTCCACCGTCTGCAACGCGATTGCCGATATGGCGAACCGCACACTGCTGCCGCGCTTTCCCAATATCGACGGCTTCGCGCCCATCGTGCACGATCAGGGCTGCGGCATGGCCAGTGCGGGCGAAGGCTTCGATGCGCTGGTGCGCGTGCTGAAAGGCTATCGCGATCACCCCAATTTCGGCGGCGTGCTGATCGTCGGGCTGGGATGCGAGGTCAACCAGCTGACGCTGTATAAACGCACAGACTGGACCGAAGAACGCATCGGGATCTTCAACATTCAGGATGTCGGCGGCTCTGCCTCGGCCGTGCGCCGCGCGATGGAGTTGCTGGAGCCGATCTGCGCCGCGGCCAATACTGATACCCGCAGCGCACAGCCGGTCTCGAAACTGGTGCTGGGGATGCAATGTGGCGGATCAGACGGGTTTTCCGGCATCACGGCCAACCCGGCGCTTGGCGTCGCCTCTGACATGCTGGTGGCGGCGGGCGGCACCTCAATCCTGTCGGAAACGCCGGAAATCTTTGGCGCGGAACATCTGCTGATCGCCCGGGCCGCACCGGAAACCGGCGCGAAGATCAATGCCATGATCGACTGGTGGCGCCATTACACCGCTGTCAACGGGGCCAGCCTCGACAACAACCCCTCGCCCGGCAACAAGAAGGGCGGGCTGACCACCATTCTGGAAAAAAGCCTGGGCGCCGTCGCCAAGGGGGGCCTGTCGCCGCTGGCCGGGGCCTTTGCCTATGCCGAACCGATCCGCATCCCCGGCTTTGTCTATATGGACAGCCCCGGCTATGATCCGGTGGCCGCCACCGGGCAGGTGGCCTCGGGCGCCAATCTGATCGCCTTCACCACCGGGCGCGGCAGCTGCTTTGGCGCCAAACCCGCGCCCTCGATCAAACTGGCCTCGAACAGCGATCTCTATCGCCGCATGTCCGAAGATATGGATATGGATTGCGGTGTGGTTGTCGAACAGGGGGTCAGCCTGGAAGAGATGGGCGCCCGCATCTATGACCTGCTGCTGGATACGGCTTCGGGTCAGAAAACCAGATCCGAAGATTTCGGCTATGGTGATAATGAATTCGTGCCATGGAAAATCGGCGCCGTTCTCTGACCGGCTCTGCAACTTCTGCCCCCGGCCCGTCGAAACGGCCGGGGACAGCTGCCGTTTCAGCAGCACGCGCAGGCCTTCACCCCAGATCGGCATCCGGGGCGATCACGCCCTTGGTCAGCAGAAAACAGCCATAGAACCGCCGCTCGCCGGTGGCGATGACGCAATAAGCCTTCTTGGCCTCTTCATAAAAGGCAAAGCGTTCAATGCCATACATCGGCGCGGCACGGCCCTCTGCGGCATCCACTTCGGCCTGAACCTCCTGCTGCACCGGCGGCAGCTCGTCGGCAGCCCCCATCACCTCCATCCGGCCTGCGGAATTCTGCAGCGCGCTGTCCAGCGGCAGCACCGACAGCACGGCCTTCATCGCCCGCGCAGCGCTGACATTGTCGATATGCAGCAGCCGCCCCAGCCGGGTCTGCCGGGCAATCGCATCGGATGGAAAATTGATATCCGCGATCACCAGCGTATCGCCATGCCCCATGGACCGCAGCGCATGAAGCACATCGGCGCCAAGCGCCGGGTCAAGATTTTTCAGCATTTTACCCTCCCGGTTTTCATGGGCCGCCCCGTCATCTCCGCGGCGGCCGATCTGGTCTCAGACGCCGTATGGGATCCAGATATTCTTCACTTCCGTCGCCCGGCGCAGCCATTCCTCGCCCTCGGCGCTGGCATCGGCCCAATCCGTCAGCTGCCCGTGATCCACAAAGCTGCGCTTCATGTTCCCCGCCGACAGCCGCTCCACCGCCTCTGACAAAGCCGCCGATCCAAAGGCCCAGATCCCGTCCACATCGGCATGTGCGGCCAAGGTCTCGCCAAGCTGCTGCGGATCGCCCGTGACGATGTTCAGCACACCATCCGGCAGATCCGAGGTTTCCAGCACCGAATAGAAATCCATCGCCGACAGCGGATGCAACGCACTGGGCACCGCCACCACCCGGTTGCCCATGGCGATCAGCGGCGCCACCAGGCTGATGAAGCCCAGCAGCGGTGCTTCCGGCGGGCAGATCACCCCCACCACCCCCACGGGTTCGTTCATCGCCAGCGCCACCCCGCGGAGCGGCGGCACATGCACCCGGCCCTCGTATTTATCGGCCCAGGCGCCATAGCTGAACAGCCGCGCGATCGAGGCCTCCACCTCTGCCGTGGCCGCCGCCGCCGGTTGCCCGGTCATCGCGCTGATCCGGGCGGCAAATTCGGCCGCCCGCGCCGACAGGTTTTCGGCAATGTAATACAGGATCTGCGCCCGGTTATGCGCCGTTGCACTGGCCCAGCCTTCGGCCTTGCGCGCCGCCGCCACCGCATTGCGGATATCCTTGCGGCTGCCCTCGCCCACCTCGGCAATCACCGCACCCTTGGGGGTCAGCACCGGGCTGGCATAGTTGCCATCCGGGCGCACCTGCTTGCCACCGACAAACAGCTTGGCCGTGCGGTCGATGGCAGGGGCGGCGAATTCCGTCACCATGGCCGCGCGCGCCACGGGCGGCACCGCCACCGGCCGCATCTTGCGCCCGATCGTCGCCTTGGGTTTCAGATATTCAAACGCCCCTTCGCGCCCGCCCTCACGGCCAAAGCCCGAATCCTTGCGCCCGCCAAAACCCACGGCAGCATCGAAAAGATTGGTGGCATTGACCCAGACAACCCCGGCCTCCACCCGCGCCGCAACCTGCAACGCCAGCCCGATGGTTTCGCTCCAGATGCTGGCCGACAGGCCATAGCGCGCATGATTGGCCAGCTGCACCGCCTCATCCGGGGTGCGGAAGGTCATGGTCACGGCCACCGGCCCAAAGATTTCTTCCTGCGCCACGACCGAGGCAGGCTGCACCCCGCTCAACAGCGTGGGCGGGTAGAAACAGCCCTCTGCCGGCAGATCGACTGCCGCCTGATACAGGTCCGCCCCATCCGCCACGCCCTGCGCCACCAGCGCCCGGATACGTTCCACCTGCACCGGGGCCACGATGGCGCCCATGTCGATGCCCTTGTCCAGCGGCGAGCCCACACGCAACGTGGCCATCCGGCGTTTCAGGCGGCGGATGAAATCCTCGGCGATGCCTTCCTGCAGCAGCAACCTGGAACCGGCGCAGCAGACCTGGCCCTGATTGAACCAGATCGCATCCACCACACCTTCCACCGCGCCATCCAGATCGGCATCGTCAAACACGATGAACGGCGATTTGCCGCCCAGCTCCAGCGTCAGCGCCTTGCCGCTGCCTGCAATCCTCTGGCGGATCTGCCGCCCCACATCGGTCGATCCGGTGAAGGCGATCTTGTCGATGCCCGGATGATCCACGATCAGCGCGCCGGTCTCGCCCGCGCCGGTCACGATGTTCACCACCCCTGCCGGCAGGCCGGCCGCCGCTGCCAGCTCGGCAAACAGCAGCGCGGTCAAAGAGGTATATTCGGCAGGTTTCAACACCACCGTATTGCCAAGCGCCAGCGCCGGGGCCAGCTTCCACGCCAGCATCAGGAACGGAAAGTTCCACGGGATGATCTGCCCCACCACGCCCACCGGCACATGATCGGGAAAGCTGCTGTCCTGCAGCTGCGCCCAACCGGCATGATGGGTGAAATGCCGTGCCGCCAAGGGCACGTCGATATCGCGGGTTTCGCGGATCGGCTTGCCATTGTCGATCGCCTCGACCACGGCAATCAGCCGGGCATGGCGCTGGATCATCCGCGCCAGCGCATATAGATGCCGGGCCCGCGCATGTCCGGGCAGCTTGGCCCAGGGGCCCTGCGCCTTGCGGGCGGCCGCCACCGCCGCATCCACATCCGCCGCCGTACCCTGCGCCAGCCGCGCCAGCGGCTTGCCGGTTGCGGGCTCATGCGTCTGGAAGCTCTGTTCCGGCTGGGTGAAGGCCCCGGCGATGAAATGGCCAAAGCTGTGGTCATGCCGCGCCAGCCAGCTGCGCGCCTCGGCATCGGATTCTGGGGAAAGACCATAGGACATGTCGTCGAAATACTTTGCGATGCTCATCGGTCTATCCGATCGGGTGTCTGTTGAAGGCGGAATAAGCGCCGGTCACATGGGTTTCCAGCTGGCGTTCGATATCGGCCAGCAGGCTGGAGGCACCGATGCGGAACAGATCCGGTTCCAGCCAGTCGCGCCCCAGCTCTTCCTTCATCAGGAACTGCTGAATCAGCGCATCCTTCGTGGTGGCAATGCCGCCCGCGGGTTTATAGCCTACCCGGTATCCCGTGCGGTCCAGATAATCGCGGATGGTGCGGATCATGGTCAGCGTCACGGCGGGCGTGGCATTGACCGCTTCCTTCCCGGTCGAGGTCTTGATGAAATCCGCCCCGGCCATCATGCAGACAAGGCTGGCCTGCGCCACATTGCGCAGCGTTTTCAATTCGCCGGTGGCCAGAATGGCCTTCACATGCGCCGCGCCACAGGCCGCCCGGAAATCGCGCATCTCGTCATACAGCGCCTGCCAGTTGCCGGTCAGCACATGTTCGCGGGTAATGACGATGTCGATCTCTGCCGCGCCATCGGCCACCGAAGCCTCGATCTCGCGCAGTTTCACATCATGGGGTACAAGCCCGGCCGGAAAGCCGGTGGATACGGCCGCCACCGGGATACCCGTTCCCGCCAGCGCCTCGACCGCGGTGGCGACAAAGCGGTGATAGACGCAGACGGCGCCCGTGGTCAGGCGGCGGTCGCCCATGCCAAGCGCCTCTTGCAGCGCGGGAGTCAGCGGTTGCGCCGCCTTGGCGCACAGCCGCCGCACCCGGCCTGCGGTATCATCCCCGCTCAGCGTGGTCAGATCTATGCAGGTCAGCGCCTTCAGCAACCAGGCCGCCTGCGCATCTTTCTTGACACTGCGCCGCCCCGGCAGGCTGGCCACCCGCCGCTCTGTCGCGGACAGGTTGACCCGCACCTGCGCCACCCAGCCCAGATCCAGCGCGCCCCCCGCATTGCGCCCCAAATCATCCCCGCCTCGCAAAAATGCGGGATTTTTGGGTTTTTCGGGGTTTTGGTGCATTTTAGCATCCTTTCGGGGGCGAATCGTGCAAGTTAAGTTTCTATCAGTGATTTTGTTATTTTTTCAACATCATTCTGTCGCCGGTCCAGAATTCCAGCCTGCGGCATCCATGGGCAGGGGGCCGGTTTCGGTGATGATCGCATCAAAGGCGCTGACATCGGCGAAATAGGCGGGGCGGACCCGGCCGATCTTGCTGCTGTCACAGACCAGATAGCGGCGCTGCGCCATGTCCATGGCCTTGCGCTTGATCGGGGCCTCGTGGAACTGCTCGCACGAGGCGCCGCGCTGCCGGTCCACCCCCGAGGCCGAAAGAAAGGCCACGTTCAGACCCATCGCATTCAGCATATCGGTATCCCGCGCCCCCGCGAAGGTGGCAGAGGCGGGGTGATAGACTCCGCCCAGCATCACAAGCGTGATATTCTGCTTGGCAATCAACCGCTCCGCCGTGTTGAAGGCATAACACACCACGGTCAGCCGCATATCGGCGGGGATCAGATCGACAAAGTGAATCAGCGTGGTGCCGCAATCAATGAACACCGCCTCGTCGGGCTGAAGATAGCGCAGCGCCTGAATGGAGGCCTGACGCTTGGCGATGGAATGGCTTTCTGCCGCGCGATCAACAGTATAGGGCGCCTCGATCTCTGGGCCACGGGCCGGGATGATATGCGCGCCGAGATAGCCGAAGAGATCCGGGTTTTCCGCCACATCGCGCCGCACTGTCATTTCAGACACGTTCAGAAGCGCTGCTGCCTCTTTCAGATGGATCACCCGCCGTTCTGCCAGGGCAAGTGACAGGGCCGTGACGCGGCGATCTTTGGCATTCATCTTCAAACTCCGTAGGAACGGGCCGCAGCAGTATGTAAGATTTCTAACATACTGTGCCAGCTTATCAACGGCTGTCATGAAGATCACAGGGCACAACAGGCGCCGAACNNCGCCCGTCCCGCCACCGTCCCGCCCCTGTCGGGACAGCGGGCTTGCACGGCGTGGGGTTGCCAGAAATGCCAACGGGGCGGCGCTGGATGCGCCGCCCCGGTCTTGCAGGCGCGAACCTCCGCGAAAGCGGCTTAATGGCCCGGTGCTGCCGCAGCCCAGCCCGAGGCCCGATAGGCGCTTTCCATCAGGCGCAGGGTTTCGACATTATCGAGCCGGTCCGTCGGAAAGGCGGTGCCCGCGCGCAGCCCGGTGACGAAAGAGCCGATCAGGCCCGAGAAACAGGCCTGATAATTGGCGGTCAGATCATGCTTGCTGCGCTGCGCCGGATCGCTGACCAGATAGATTTCGTCACGGTCAAGGATCAGGGTGTCTTTCGACCCGATCACCTCCAGCCGGTCGGTGGGCAGCGGCGGATATCCCATGGCGGAAATATTGCCATCCAGCACAACCGTGGCCCCACCTGCGCGCTGGCGCATCACGATCACCCCGGCATCTTCGCCCTTCAGCGCCGGATTGGTACGCGACACTTCGGCCGAAACCACATCCAGTTCGCCCAGCATGGCGCGCAGCGCATCCATCTGATGGATCAGCATTTCAAAGATCAGCAGGCGGGGAAATTCTGCCAGATAGGGCTGGCGGCCCAGCAGGAAGGGCGTTTCGCCTTCGGGCGCCACCATCGAGGCCGAACGCATGACAAGGCGCACATGCTGCACCGTGCCGATGCGGCCCTGGGCGATCCAGTCGCGGACCTCGGCGTAATGCGGGCGGAAGCGATAGTTTTCATGGATGCAGAAGCGCACCCTGTCGCCCACATCGGCAATCAGCGCTTCGGCCTCGGCCACCGTGGGGGTCATGGGTTTCTGGCACATCACATGCACGCCCGCATCGGCGGCCAGCCGGACCAGCGGCGCATGAAGGCCCACGGGGGCGATGATATCCACCGCATCCAGCGCCTCGCGCGCCAGCATTTCGGCGGTATCGGCATAGACCGCCGAAATACCGAAACGGGCGGCCTGGGCTTCGGCGCGGGCGCGATCAGGATCTGCAATGGCGGTGACCTGAACGCCCGGCTGCGCCTGCCAGCCGATCAGGTGAAACTGGCTGATCGCGCCGGCACCGGCAATGCCGATCCGCAGGGGCCGCGCGTTATGGGCCAAGCCATCTTGGGGTTCTGTCATCTGGGTCTCCTTGAAACGGGATGGCGGCAGGATCAGGCCGGGCGGCGCTGCCGCAGCTGGCGCAGCAGATGCAGGACCAGCGGGCCGAACAGCGCCGACAGCGTCAGCGCCGCCAGAACGGCCGCAGCGGGCCTATCGAAGAAGGGCAGGATGCTGCCACCGGATTTGATGAGCGAGGTGACGAAATTCTGTTCGATCATCGGCCCCATCACCAGCCCCAGCACGAAAGCCGCAACCGAATAGCCATAGCGATCAAGCGCATAGCCGATGACCCCGAAAGCCGCCACCAAGAGGATCGAAAACATGCTGTTCGACACGGCATAGGCCCCGACCGCGCTGCACAGCAGCACCGAAGACATAATGGCCCACCGCGGCACGCGCAGCACGAAAGAGGTGCCCCGGATCATCAGGATCCCCAGCGGCACCATGATGATATTGGCGATCAGGAACACCCAGTAGATCGAATACATCGAGGCCGCGTTCTGGGTGAACAGCGTCGGGCCGGGATTGAGACCCTTCATGTACAGAACACCGATGGCAATGGCGGTGATGGTATCGCCCGGAATGCCGAACAGCAGCGAGGGCACCCACCCCCCGGCGAGCGAGGCGTTATTGGCCGAGCCGGCCTCTACCAGACCTTCGGGATGGCCAGTGCCGAATTTCTCGGGTGTTCGGGAAAAGCGTTTCGATATGGCATAGGACACCCAGGCCGCCATATCGGCCCCGGCGCCGGGCAGGACGCCGATCATCACGCCCACCACATTGCCGCGCATCATCTGGGTCTTGTAGCGTTTGGTCAGCTGCCACTGGCCTGCCAGGATGCTGCCGAACCGGCGGCGGACCACGCGGGTCTGTTCTGGCGTGACCATGGCGCGCATCACCTCGCCCACCGCGAAGACGCCGACCAGCGCGGCGATCACATCGACGCCCGACAGCAGGTCGATGGAGCCGAAGGTGAAGCGCGGGGTACCGGCCGCGTTTTCCATGCCGACGCAGGCCACCAGCAGGCCCAGCAGCAGCGCCACCATCGCCTTGGCCTTGGAGCCGCCCGACACGAGGCTGGCGCAGAGCAGGCCGAGGCAGCCGAGCCAGAAATATTCGAAGCTGGAGAATTCAAGCGCAAGTTCGGCCAGCGCCGGGGCGATCAGCACCAGGGCCATGGTGCCGAAAACGCCGCCGATGGCGGAAAACCACAGCGAGATGCCAAGCGCGGTTTCCGGCTCGCCGCGTTTGGTGAAGGCATAGGCCTCTTCGGTATAGGCGGCAGAGGCCGGGGTGCCGGGGATGCGCAGCAGGGCGCCGGGGATATCGCCGGAAAAGATCGCCATGGCCGAGGCCGAGATGATCGCGGCGACGGCGGCCACGGGCGAGAGGTAGAAGGTGATCGGCACCAGAAGGGCGGTGGCCATGGTGGCGGACAGCCCGGGGATGCAGCCCACCAGCATCCCGTAGACTGCGGACAGCAGAATGACGATCAGAACCTCGACCGAGGTGACCATCTGAAGTGACGTGAGGAAGACATCCATCTTGCGGGCTCGCTTACCAGGGCAGGGACAGGATCCCCTCCGGCAGCGGGACGCGCAGCAGGCCGGAGAAGACCGAATGAATGGCGATGGTCATGCCGATGGCCAGCAGCGCCGATCCGGCCGGGCGCCCGCC
>DOMY01000101.1:0-3244 GCA_003509785.1 Gemmobacter sp. | reverse complement strand
CCGCCGTGATCGTGGCAATGCCAAGCGCGCCAAGCGCCAGGCCGCCGATCTGATCGGATCTTTGCATGGGATTCTCCGGTAGGACGCGGGCGGCGGGCGCCGCCCGGTTCACGATCAGTTGGCGACCATGCCTGCGGCGGTCATCACTTCGCCGAACTGGGTTTCCTTGTCGGCAAGCCAGGCGCCAAGGCCTGCGGAATCAGCCCAGATCATGCCAAAGCCGCGCGCCGCCATGAAATCCTTGTATTCAGCGCTGTTGTAGACGGCCTCCAGCCCCTGTTCCAGCCGCGCGGCCACATCGTCAGGGGTGCCCGCCGGGGCCACGACGCCACGCCACGAGGCGGCCACCGTCCAGTCGATGCCGGTCTGTTCGGCGAGGGTTGCCAGATCGGGATGTTTGGGATCGCGATCCTTGGCCATGATGGAAATGGTCTTGGCACGGCCTGCGGCCACCATGGCGTCGGCCTCGGGCACCGAAGACAGCACCACCTCGACCCCGCGCGAAGCCAGTTCCTGCATGGCGGGGGCGGCACCCTGACTGGGCACCCAGACGGCTGCGGCGGGATCAAGGCCCGCGCGAACCAGCAGCCCGGCCATGGCCAGATGCCAGATGCTGCCCTGACCCGAACCGCTGAAGCGGATGGTCTGGCCGGATTTGACAGCTTCGACCAGATCGGCGGCCGAGGTCAGCGGCGAATCCGCCGCCACATGGATGCCGGCCGGATCGGTGTTGATGAGCGCCAGCGGGCGATAGGCGGTGTAATCCAGCGCCGTCAGGCCCTGGCGGTGCATCATGTTGATCTCTGCCGTGATCATGCCGATGGTATAGCCATCGGGGCGTGCACTGGCGATGGCCTGATGGCCCACGACGCCATTGCCGCCGGTGCGGTTGACCACATTGACCGGCACACCCAGTTCGCGTTCCAGCCCGCTGGCAACGATGCGGGCCACCGCATCCGTGCCGCCACCCGCGCTCCACGGCACAAGGAATGTGATCGGGCGTTCCGGGAAATCCTGCGCCTGAGCCATGCCCGCCACGCCGGTAACAGCCGCGAAAATCGCGGCAATCGCTGTCCGTCTTTTCATGATTCCTCCCTCGCCGCCCTCCGATGTGCGGCACATATGTCTTACAACCATATAGCCGCCTTACATGCAATACCCAAAATTATCGCCAATAATGGCCATATTCTGCGGGAAATCTGGGTTTTTGACGGATCCTCAAGATCACAACTTGTCAATATTGGTAATATTGGTTATTCCGGCCCAACTGCGCAGAACCGAGGAGTCGACCGCATGAAAACCGAAGTATCGCTTGCTGATCTGGCCCGATCGGTGATCGCGGTGCCGCCGCTGGCCGCAACGCCCGATCTTTCGATCGCCACCGCGCAGAACCGCGCCCTGATCGGCCATATCGAGGCGGGCGGCGTATCCACGCTGCTGTATGGCGGCAATGCCAATGTGCAGAACTGGCCGGTATCGCGCTATGCCGAATGGCTGGATGTGCTGGCCGGTCAGGTGGCCGCGACCACCTGGCTGATCCCCTCTGTCGGCCCGGATGGCGGCAAGGTGCTGGATCAGGCCACCATGCTGGCCGACCGCAATTTTCCGGCCGCGATGTTCCTGCCGTTCACCGGGCCGAAGACCGATGACGGGCTGGCCCGGTCGATCCGGGATTTTGTGCAGGTCTCGGGGACGCAGGCGATTCTTTACATCAAATCCGATGGCTATCTGGCCATTCCGGTGATCGAGGCGCTTGTGGCAGATGGCAGCCTGTTCTCTGTCAAATATGCCATTCCGCGCGATGATGCCGCCATCGACCCGGTGCTGGATGATCTGATTTCGGCCATTGGCCGCGACCGTATCGTTTCAGGCTTTGGCGAGCCGCCCGCGCTGCCGCACNNGCAGGCTGCGTCTGCCTTGCGCCCGCGCTGTCGCAGGCGTTTCTGCTGGCGCTGCAGGCGGATGATTTTGCCCGGGCGACCGAGCTGCTGAAGATCTTTGCGCCGCTGGAGGCATTGCGCGATGCGGGCGATCCGATCCGGGTGCTGCATACCGCCATCACCCTGTCGGGCATTGCGGATATGGGGCCTGCGCTGCCCTTCCTGACAGAGGCCGATCCGGCGCTGTGGCCCCGGATCGAAGCCGCTGCGAAAGAGCTTCTGGCGCATGAAATGGCGGCGCGGGCGGCGCAGGCCGCCTGAACGGCCAAGCCGGGCAGCTGCAGCTTTGCGGCGGCGGCGGCTGCGGTTATGGTGGCGGCCAGGTGCGGGCCGCCCGCCAGACCCCCGCCCCGGATGGCACCTTTGCCAGATTTCGCCCTTGGAGACCACGTTCGCATGAAACACGACAGGCCAGCGACCGAGAAGAAACTTGGCGACATGGTGTATGACGAGGTGTTTTCGCTGATCGCTTCGGGTGAATTTGCCGAAAACGCCCGCCTGCCCAGCGAGATCGAGCTGGGCAAGCGCTTTGGCGCCTCGCGGCCTGTGGTGCGTGAGGCGCTGGCGCGGCTGCGCGATGACGGGCTGATCCAGTCGCGGCAGGGATCGGGCAGCTATGTCACGCGCAAGCCGGATGCCAATGTGTTCCGCTTTGTCGAGATCGGCTCTGTCAGCGATATTCAGCGCTGCTATGATTTCCGCATCGGGTTTGAGGCGGCGGCGGCGGGTCTGGCGGCCACGGCCTGGCGGCCTGCAGAGCTGGCCTTGCTGGAACAGGCGGCGGCAGATTTCGACCATGCGCTGACCCGGGGCGAGCTGGCGGTGGATGCCGATGCACGGTTTCACAATGCCATCGCACAGGCGACGCGCAACCCGTATTACATTCAGGTGCAAAGCTCGCTGGATACCAATATCCGCTTTGGCATGAACCTGTCGCGCAACCTGTCGTTGCTGCGCCCCATCGCGCGGTCGCAGCTGGTGCAGCAGGAGCATGCCGCCATCCTGAACGCCATCCGCCTGCGCGACAGTGCGGCGGCGGCGGCGGCCATGGCGCTGCATATCGAAAACGCCCGGCGCCGGATGTTCGAAGGCGCCGATGGCGACAGGACAGCCTCGCGCGGGTAGCTTGCGCCCTTTCGGGGGCTGTCTGATCGGGGCGATCACTGTGTGATCCGCCTGCCATTCCGGGTGTTGCGCCGGGTATCGGGTTTCGCAGGGAACCCGGTGCCAGAGGTGGAAGCCCCTGTCATTCCCAAAGAAAGTGCTGAAGATGACCTATATCCCCCACGGCAAGCATCTGATTG
>DOMY01000227.1 GCA_003509785.1 Gemmobacter sp. | reverse complement strand
GGCCGAAACCGGCCGGTGGTTGTTTTCAATCTGGTTCAGGTAGGGCAAAGACACGCCCAGCTTGTCGGCGAAGGCCTTTTGCGTCAGCCCCAGCCGCCCCCGCAATTCGCGCAGCTTGACCCCGGCATAGAGCTTTTGTGTCGACATGGCGGCCCCCCTTTGCAAAGCATGTTTTGCAAGTGCAAAGTCAGCCTGTCAAGCGGCTCATCCCGGCAGGCCAAGCACCTTCGCCCGCCGGATNNGGACCAGCGGGCGCTCTGTCGCGCCTTCGGGCAGGATCGCAGTGGCCAGTGCCGCAAGGGCCGCGCCGCCACCGATCATGATGGCGCCGCCCAGCCCCGCCGCGCTGCCCGCAAGCTCTGGCCGCACCGACAGGATGCCCGCATTGGCATTGGGCAGGGTGATGCCATTGCCCAGCCCCATCACCAACGTCAGGCCGAAGAACCCGGCCGCCGTCATCATCCCCGAAAACGAAAGCGCCAGCAGCGCCAGCATCCCGGATGTCGTGGCGATGCAGCCCCACAGCACCATGCGGTTCATCCCCACCCGCACCGAATAGCGCCCAGCCAGAAAATTCCCCAGCCCATAGCCCACAGCCGTCAGGGCGAACAGCATCCCGATCTGGCTGGACCCAAGCCCGAAGACAAAGCTGCCCACATAGGGCGCGCCGCCCAGATAGGCGAAGAAACACCCCGAAGAAAACGAGGCCGCCAGGCAATAGCCCCAGAACCGCTGCGACCGCAGCAGCGCCGGATATTGCGCGATCTGCCCGCCGAGCGTCAGGGCACTGGGTTTGGCGGTTTCGCCCTGATCGCGCAGCACCAGCGCGAAGACCACCAGCCCAAGCCCCAGCAGCAGCCCAAAATTCGCCTGCCAGCCGAACATCTCGTCCAGCACGCCGCCGATCACCGGGCCGATCATGGGGACAAGGCTCATCCCCATCATCACGTAACCCATCATCGAGGCCGCCCGGTCGCCGCTGACCATGTCGCGGATGATGGCCCGGCTCAGCACCATGCCTGCGGCGACGACGGCCTGCGCCATGCGGCACAGCAGGAACACCGTGGCATTGGGCGCCAGCAGCGTGCCCACCGTGGCGATCAGGAAAATCACCATCGACCAGATCATCACTGGCCGCCGCCCGTATCTGTCAGAGACCGGGCCGATCAGGATCTGCAACACCGCCGAAAGCGCCAGATACAGCGCGACCGAAAGCTGCAGCAGCGCATAGGGTGCATCGAACCATTCCGCCATGCCGGGCAGCGACGGCAGGAAGATGTTCATCGTCAGTGCCGAAATGCCTGCCAGCAGGGTGATGGTCAGCAGTGTCGGCGGGGTGTTCGGGTCCAGAAACTTCGGAGAGGGCAATGTCATGATCGCCCAGCGCTACGCCCTTGGCTGCAGCCTGTCTACCGCGCCGCCGCACAACGGGTTGTGCATTACCACTTGTGGAAGATGAAGAAGGCCCCCGCCACGATGAAGGCAAATCCCACCAGATGGTTCCAGGTCAGCGGTTCCTTCAGGAAAAACACCGAAAACAGCGCGAAGACGAACAGGGTGATAACCTCCTAGATCGTCTTCAGCTCGGCTGCGGAAAATGTGCCATGGCCAATGCGGTTGGCGGGCACCTGCAGCAGATATTCGAAGAAGGCGATGCCCCAGCTGACGAAGATCACCAGCAGGATCGGCGCTGTCTTGAATTTCAGGTGGCCATACCAGGCGAATGTCATGAAGATGTTCGAAAGCACCAGCAGTATGATCGTGGTAACGCCGGGAGACAGGGCAGGCATGTGGCACCTCGTGCAGATGGTGCCGCGCATGTGATCCGGCCTGCGCAAAAAGGCAATAGATCGCAAATTTGCAATTTGCAAAATCCGCCTTGCCAATAGTTTGCAAATTTTCTCAATTCCGCTTTGGACTTTCCGCAGCGCGGCATAATGTGCCCTCGATTCCGGGGGAGGACTTCCATGAAAGATATCCTGCAAGAGCTTGAAGACCGCCGCGCCTTGGCCCGTGCGGGCGGGGGCCAGCGTCGTGTGGATGCGCAACATGCCAAGGGCAAGCTGACCGCACGCGAAAGGATCGAGCTTTTGCTGGACGAAGGCTCTTTCGAAGAGTTCGACATGTTCGTGCGCCACCGCTGCACCGATTTCGGCATGGAAGAAGACCGCCCGGCCGGGGATGGCGTGGTGACGGGCTGGGGCACGGTCAATGGCCGCATGATCTATGTCTTCAGTCAGGATTTCACGGTCTTTGGCGGCTCGCTGTCTGAAACCCATGCGCAGAAGATCTGCAAGATCATGGATATGGCCGTGCAGAACGGCGCCCCGGTGATCGGGCTGAACGATTCCGGCGGTGCGCGGATCCAGGAAGGCGTTGCCTCGCTGGCCGGTTATGCCGATGTGTTTCAGCGCAATATCATGGCCTCTGGTGTCGTGCCGCAGATCAGCGTCATCATGGGGCCCTGCGCGGGCGGCGCGGTCTACAGCCCGGCGATGACCGATTTCATCTTCATGGTGAAAGACACCTCCTACATGTTCGTCACCGGCCCCGATGTGGTGAAGAC
>DOMY01000066.1 GCA_003509785.1 Gemmobacter sp. | reverse complement strand
TGCCCTCGGGGGCGAGCCGAAGCAGGGCTGACGCCCTGCCGATCCGCAACAGACGGGGGAGCGAACTGTGTCTCTGCTGAAAACTGCCCTTGCCGGCACCGCCCTTCTGGCCCTTCTCGCCGCCTGCGAGAAGGAGGTCATCCTTCCGGGCGAACGCTTCGGCACGCGCACCCCGCTGGAAGCCAGCCTGCCGTCTGAGGCCAATCCGCGCCCGACCGACCCTTCTGCGCAGGTCATCCGCACCGCAGTGCCGATTGCGCTGCCGGGGGCGGTTGCCAATGCCGATTGGCCGATGCGTGCAGGCAACGCCCGCCATGTGCCACCACATGGCAGCCTGTCAGCCGCGCCGCAGCTGCTGTGGTCGGCCTCTATCGGGCAGGGCAACAGCAAGCGCAACCGCATCTCTGCCGCCCCCGTTGTTGCGGGCGGGCGGGTCTTCACCCTGGATGCGCTGGCGGGCCTGCAGGCCACGGCGCTGAACGGCGCACCACTGTGGTCTGCCGATCTGACCCCGCCGGGGGATCGTGCGAGCGAGGTTTCGGGCGGTGGTCTGGGCTTTGGCGCCGGACGGCTGTTCGTCGCCACCGGCTATGGCGAGTTGATCGCGGTTGATCCTGCCAGCGGTGCGGTGCAATGGCGCCAACGGCTTGGCGCGGCGGTCACCGGCGCCCCTGCGGTCGAGGTGGACACGGTCTATATCGTCGGGCGTGACGGTTCTGGCTGGGCCGTCGCTGCCGCAGATGGCAAGGTCCGCTGGACAGTGCCGGGCGCGGCGGGGGCCATTGGCATGATCGGCGCCTCTGCACCGGCAGTATCGGATACTGCGGTGCTGTTCCCGACCCCCGCGGGGGAGCTGATCGCGACCTCGCGTTCTGGCGGGCTGGAGCAATGGCGCGCCCGCATCGTGGGGCAACGGCTGGGCCGTGCCTATGCAGGCATCACCGAATTGACCGGCGATCCGGTGGTTTCCGGTGGCACCGTCTATGCTGGCAATGCCTCGGGACGCAGCTATGCCCTGTCTGCCAGCACCGGCGAAACGCTGTGGACGGCGCCGGAAGGTGCGCTGGGGCCGATGCTGCCCGTGGGTGGTTCGGTCTTCATGGTGAACGATCAGGCACAGCTTGTGCGGCTGGATACGTCAACCGGCACGCTGGTCTGGGCGGTGGACATGCCCTATTTCGACACTGACAAGCCGAAGAAACGCAAGGCTGTCACCGCGCATTTCGGGCCGGTTCTGGCTGGCGGGCGGATTGCGATTGTGTCGGGTGACGGGCTGCTGCGGCTGTTCTCGCCGGTGGATGGCACGCTGGTCGGCTCGGCCGAAATTCCGGGCGGGGCTGCCACCTTGCCGGCCCTTGCGGGCGGGATGCTTTTCGTCGTCGGGGGCAACGGCCAACTTCACGCTTTCCGTTAAGCGCAAAACCATGTATCGCCACAGGCTTGACCTGAAGTGACGGCCCCCGGAGGGCATGATGACCTTTACACTCGCCATTGTCGGACGCCCCAATGTGGGAAAATCGACGCTGTTCAATCGCCTTGTCGGCAAGAAACTTGCACTGGTCGATGACCAGCCGGGGGTAACCCGTGACCTGCGCGAAGGCGACGCAAAGCTGTTCGACATGCGCTTTACGGTGATTGACACTGCAGGGCTTGAAGAAGTCACCGATGACAGCCTGCAAGGCCGGATGCGGCGGCTGACCGAACGCGCGGTGGAAATGGCCGATATCTGCCTGTTCCTGATCGACGGCCGGGTGGGGGTGACCCCCTCGGACGAGGTCTTTGCCGATATCCTGCGCCGCAAGAATGCGCATGTGATCGTGGGGGTGAACAAGGCCGAAGGCAAGGCAGGCGATGGTGGCGCCATCGAAGCCTGGAGCCTGGGCCTGGGCGAACCCGTGCGGATGTCTGCCGAACATGGCGAAGGCATGGATGACCTTTACCACATCCTGCGCCCGATCGGCGCCCAGTTCGAAGAACGCGCCGCCGCCGATGCGCCCATCACCGATGTGGATGTGCCAGAGGATGAGGCGGATGTCGAAGCCGACGAAAACGCCCACAAGCCTACGGAAAAACACCCGCTGCAGATTGCCGTCATCGGGCGCCCCAATGCCGGAAAATCGACGCTGATCAACAAGATCATCGGCGAAGATCGCCTGCTGACGGGCCCCGAGGCCGGGATCACGCGCGATGCCATCTCGCTGCGCACCAACTGGCTCGGCACGCCGACCCGGATCTTCGATACGGCGGGGATGCGCAAGAAGGCCAAGATCAACGACAAGCTGGAAAAGCTGTCGGTCTCTGATGGCCTGCGCGCCGTGCGCTTTGCCGAAGTGGTTGTGGTTCTGCTGGATGTGGAAATCCCGTTTGAACAGCAGGATCTGCGCATCGCAGACTATGCCGAGACCGAGGGTCGCGCCGTTGTTGTGGCGGTGAACAAATGGGATCTGGAAGACGAAAAGCAGGACAAGCTGGCCGAACTGAAAGAGATGTTCGACCGTCTGCTGCCGCAGCTGCGCGGCGCGCCTCTGGTTACGGTTTCGGCCAAGACCGGCCGGGGGCTGGACCGGCTGAATGCCGCTATCCTGAAGGCGCATGACGTCTGGAACCGCCGCATCACCACGGCCCGGCTGAACAGCTGGCTGGGCGCCATGACCGAGGCGCACCCGCCGCCGGCCCCGGGCGGCAAGCGGATCAAGCTGCGCTACATGACGCAGGTGAAGACCCGGCCGCCGGGCTTTGTGGTGATGTGTTCACACCCCGATCTGATGCCCGAAAGCTATCGCCGCTATCTGGTCAACGGCATCCGCAAGGAACTGGGCTTTGGCGCGGTGCCGGTGCGGCTGACGCTGCGCAGCGCCAAAAATCCCTTCGGCAAATAGGCGCGATGGCCGACCCGGTCATCGTCAATGCGCGCGGCATGAAGTGCCCCTGGCCCGCCCTGCGTGCGGCACGGGCCATGCGCGATGCGCCCGCCATCAGGATCGAAGCGGATGACCCGATTGCCGGGCGCGAACTGGAAGCGCTTGCCAGGCAAAATGGATGGCTTTTCGCGGTCCTCGACACGCACCAATATATTTTGTCGCGCATGGCTCCGGATTGACGCAAACAATCGGTTGCTGCTCGCCACGCTTTAACGCTCTATTTACGCGCGCCACTTATTTTCCCGTTCGTAGAACAAGGAGTGGCACGGGTGCCTCATCAAGACGCCGACCTCGTCAATTGGAGCGATTTTGCACGAACCCGCGGTGAGCTGGGTGCGGCATTTCTGCGCATCCTTGGCTATTTCCGTGAAGATGGCGCCAAATCCATCAGCGCGATCGAGGATGCCTTTCGTGCCCGCAACGCCGCTGCGCTGGTGACGCCGGCCCATACGCTCAAAGGCGAATCGGCCCAGTTCGGCGCTTATCGGCTGAGCGCCATGGCCGAAGAGATTGAGATGG
>DOMY01000212.1 GCA_003509785.1 Gemmobacter sp. | reverse complement strand
GTGGTGGTGGCCACATCGGCATAGGGGAAGGGCGAGGGATGCGCGCCGCCGGCCACGAGGCCCGCGAAATGCGCCATATCCACCATGAGGTAAGCGCCGACCTTGTCGGCAATGGCGCGGAACTTGGCAAAGTCGATCTGGCGCGGAATGGCCGAACCGCCCGCGATGATGAGCTTCGGCTGATGTTCCACGGCCAGCGCCTCGACCTGATCATAGTCGATCAGATTGTCCTGCTGGCGCACGCCATATTGAATGGCATTGAACCATTTGCCCGACTGGTTCGGCGCGGCGCCATGGGTGAGGTGGCCGCCCGAGGCCAGATTCATGCCCAGAATGGTATCGCCGGGCTTCAGCAGGGCCTGGAACACGCCCTGGTTGGCCTGGCTGCCCGAATTGGGCTGGACGTTGGCAAAGCTGCAGCCAAACATCTGGCAGGCGCGCGAAATGGCNNTTTTCGCTGGCGATCAGCTCGATCTCGTGGCGCTGGCGGCCAAGCTCGGCGGTGATCGAGCCGAACAGTTCGGGATCGCGGGTGGCAAGGGCTTCGGTAAAGAAGCCGGTATCGCGGCTGGCAGTCATGGGCGTCTCCTGCAGGGAACGGCGGATTCGCGGCCATTTAGACCATGGCCGTTGCGACAGGGAAGGGCAGAAAACGACGCGGCCCCGCATTTGGGCGAAGCTGCTGACGCCTATCGGAAACTTTTGCCGGGTCTGGCGCGGGCGGGGGTTGAGTTTGGCGGGGGCAGCCCGCAAGACTGTCGCCGGGCTNNCCGAGCGGCCATCAGGAAGGAAAGCAGATGCGCATCCATTTCCGCGCAAGCACCAGCCCGGCGGCGCTGGCCGCCTATACCGCGCTGAGCCATCTTTATGGCGACGAGCCGGTGAAGACGGCCGAGGTGATCGTGGCGCTGGGCGGCGACGGGTTCATGCTGCAGACCCTGCACGAAACCCAAAGTCTGGGCCTGCCGGTCTATGGCATGAACTGCGGCACCATCGGCTTCATGATGAATGCCTATGCCGAAGACGGGCTGGAGGCGCGGCTGCGGGCGGCACAGGAAGAGGTGATCCATCCGCTGGCGATGNNCAACCCGCTGGCCATGCATGCCGTCACCGCCTCGGGGCGGGAATATCGCGCGTTGGCGATCAACGAGGTCAGCCTGCTGCGCGCGGGCCCACAGGCGGCCAAGCTGAAGATCAGCGTCGATGGCCGCGAGCGGTTGCCCGAACTGGTCTGCGATGGCGCGCTGGTCTGCACGCCCGCGGGATCGACGGCCTATAATTATTCGGCGCACGGGCCGATCCTGCCCATCGGATCGCAGGTGCTGGCGCTGACGGCAATGGCGGCCTTTCGCCCGCGCCGCTGGCGGGGTGCCCTGCTGCCGATGTCGGCCGTGGTGCGGTTCGACGTGCTGGAGGCGGCTAAGCGCCCGGTGATGGCCGATGCCGACGGAAGGTCGTTCCGCGATGTAATCAGCGTGGAGATCCGGTCGGAACCCAGCGTCACCCATCGCATCCTGTTCGATCCGGGGCATGGGCTGGAAGAACGGCTGACGAACGAGCAGTTCATGTGAGGGGGGATGCGCAACGGTTCTGCTGCGCCTCCTNNCCGTTGACGAGGCGGCGCCATAAAGCGCCTACCACAAGCGTCAAAGGTGGCCAACCGCGGTCCTCCGCTGCCCTCTGTCACCGACAGAGGGTAAGATGGAGTACCCGGCCTTATGCCTTCGCCAGACCAATGCCCTGCAGCGCCGTCTTGATCTCGTCCAGCACTGCGGGATCGTCGATGGTGGCGGGCATCTTGTAGGCTTCGCTGTCGGCGATCTTGACCATGGTGGAGCGCAGGATCTTGCCGGACCGGGTCTTGGGCAGGCGATCCACCACCAGTGCGCGTTTGAAATCGGCCACCGGGCCGATCTTGTCGCGCATCAGCTTGACGCAATCCTTCACCACATCCTCATGCGCCCGGTCTGCCCCTTTCTTCAGGCAGACAAAGCCCAGCGGCGACTGGCCTTTCAGCGCATCGGCCACGCCGATCACCGCACATTCCGCCACATCGGGATGGCTGGCCAGAACCTCTTCCATCGCGCCGGTGGACAGGCGGTGGCCTGCGACGTTGATCACATCATCGGTGCGCGCCATGATGTAGAGGTAACCATCCTCGTCAATATAGCCCGCGTCGCCGGTCTCGTAATAGCCGGGGAAATGCGACAGATAGGATTTGCGGAAGCGGTCTTCGGCATTCCACAGCGTCGGCAGGGTGCCGGGTGGCAGCGGCAGTTTCACCGCAATGGCGCCCAGGGTGCCCGGTGCCACCGGATGGCCGCCTTCATCCAGTACCTGCACATCATAGCCCGGCATCGGCACCGAAGGGCTGCCGAGTTTCACTGGCAATTCCTCGATCCCCACCGGGTTGGCGGCAATGGCCCAGCCGGTTTCCGTCTGCCACCAATGGTCGATCACCGGCACTTTCATGTGCTGCTGCGCCCATTTGATCGTATCGGGATCGGCCCGTTCGCCCGCCAGATACAGCGCCTGAAGGTTCTTCAGGTTGTATTCCTTGATGAATTCGCCTTCGGGATCATCGCGGCGGATGGCGCGCAGGGCGGTGGGGGCGGTGAAGAAGCTTTTCACCTTGTTTTCGGCAATCACCCGCCAGAAGGTGCCTGCATCCGGCGTGCCCACCGGCTTGCCTTCAAAGACAACCGTGGTGCAGCCGGCGATCAGCGGACTTTAGCAGATGTAGCTGTGCCCCACGACCCAGCCGACATCAGAGGCCGCCCAGAACACATCGCCCACGCCGACGTTATAGATGGCCCGCATCGACCAGTTCAGCGCCACCAGATGGCCAGCAGTGGGGCGCACCACGCCCTTGGGCTGGCCGGTGGTGCCCGAGGTATAGAGGATATAGGCCGGATGATCGCCCGAAACCGGGACGCAATCGGCGGGTTCCACACCATACTGGAAGGTGTGCCAGGCCACATCGCGCCCTTCGACCAGCTTGGCAACCTCTTGTTCGCGCTGGAAGATCACGCAGAATTCGGGCTTGTGGCGCGCCAGATCCACCGCGCCATCCAGCAGCGGCTTGTAATGCACGATGCGGTTGGGCTCGATCCCGCAGGAGGCGGCGATGATCGCCTTGGGCTGGCAATCGTCGATCCGCACCGCCAGTTCGCTGGCCGCAAAGCCGCCGAAGACCACGGAGTGGATGGCACCAAGGCGGGCGCAGGCCAGCATCGCCTCCAGCGCTTCGGGGATCATCGGCATGTAGATGATGACGCGATCGCCCTTTTCCACACCTTTGGCGCGCAGGGCGCCGGCCAGGCTGGCCACGCGGGTCTGCAGTTCCTTGTAGGTGATGCCCTTGCGCAGATGCGTCACCGGGCTGTCATGGATGATCGCCAGCTGATTGCCGCGCCCGGCCAGAACATGGCGGTCTACCGCGTTCCAGCAGGCATTGACCTGGGCATCGGTGAACCATTCATACAGCGGCGCACGGTCGGCGTTCAGCGCGCGAGAGGGGGGCGTGACCCAATCAATGGCACCTGCGGCCTTCATCCAGAACCCTTCCGGGTCGGCTTTCCAGCTGTCGTAGATTTCTGCATAGGCGCCTTGATCTGCCATGTCGTGCCTCCTCCTCCGAAGTGTGTTTTTGTTACGCGACGGGGAGGGGAGCCCGCAATGCTGTTACCGATAGCGGGAACGCTGGCGCAGAAAATATTTGCAGTTTTCGCTGCAATGCGGCGGCTAACTTTTGCAAAGTTTTCTACGCTGCCAATAAAACCTGACATATGCCGAGGCTTTGCAAAGTTTGCGGGCTTTGCAGTCTGGCGTTCCGCAAAATCAGCTCCTGTCGATTCGACCGAGGCTTTTTTCGATCCACTGTCTTGCCCAGGTCGCGGGGCCACGTATGCCTTTTTCGGGCTGGTCTGGCCGGTCTGTCAAAACCCTTGGATGGATAACAAGCATGTCCAGTGCATCGCGCGCATTTTCGAGCTGCTTGCGATCCAGCTGTGCTAGGGCGCCGCTCTGAAAGTCCGCAATCAGGGTGCGATGGAGTGCTGAAGCCAGAGCCCAAACGGTGTGGCGCCGGACACCTTCCATCTGCGGAGCTGCCGCGAGGCGCTTTATGCAGGCAACCAAAGCATCGAAGTATTGCGGGTCTCGACGTGCGCGTAGAACTTCCGCTGCAACATAAATCTCTGAATGTGACGCACCGGGTTCTAACCCTTTGATCGCATCGGAAACGTCTGAAGTCGTGGAAGCAAATGCCCTCAGTTGGTTACGCACGGGCCCCAGCTCTTGAACAGGCCCGTGAGGGTCGAAGCTCTGGAGAATTTCTGCCAGTTGCTGGTTGCGGTTTTCCAGATCGCTTTCGACAGCGCGCAACTCAGATCTTGTTGCCGCCAGTTGTTCCTCAATTTCGCGCAGTTCGATCTGAAAATTTCCCACAACAATTTTTGAGACGCTTTTCTGAAGCAATTTCATGAACTTGTCGTTCAGCAGCAACATGATGCAGCCTAACAACAAGAGAATGGGAAGTGGTGGAAAAGCATCAAGAAAGAGCTTGGTCCATTGGAAGACGGCATTATCGTCCATGTGTCTACCCTATTACGAAATGAAAGAAGCCTCCCATTAAGGAGGCTTCTCGTAAAGGGAAAGTTGCTGCAGTATTACCCGTAATGCGCGACAGGCGTGCCGGCCAGCGCCGAGATGTTCAGCAGGCCGCGCGGCGTGATTGAGGGGGTCACGATATGTGCCTTGTTGCCCATGCCCATCAGGATCGGCCCGACCTCCAGCCCGCCTGCCTTCATGCGCAGCATGTTGCGCGCGGCATTGGCGGCATCGGTATAGCCGAAGATCAGTACGTTTGCGGCGCCGGTCAGCCGCGATTCGGGGAACATGCGGTGACGCAGATCGGGGTCGAGTGCGGCATCCACGCTCATTTCGCCTTCGTATTCAAAGCCATGCCCCCCGGCATCAAGCATTTGCATCGCGGCGCGCATCCTTTGGCCCGAATCGGTTTCAAGGTTGCCGAAATTGGAGTGAGAGCAGAGCGCCACCTTGGGGGTGACACCAAAGCGCTTGGCATGGCGCACGGCACCGATGGCGGTCTGCGCGATCTGTTCGGGGGTGGGGACAGGGTTCACCTGGGTATCCGCAATGAACAGCGGCCCGTCTTCCAGGATCATCAGGGACAGCGCGCCCTGCGGGCAAAGCCCGTCACGGCCCAGAACCTCTGTCACATATTTCAGGTGCCACAGATACTGCCCGAAGGTGCCGCAGATCATGCTTTCGGCATCGCCGCGATGCACGGCAATGGCGGCAATGGCGGTGGAATTGGTGCGCATGATGGCGCGGGCCAGATCCGGCGTCACCCCCTTGCGGGCCATGAGTTCGTGATAGCTGCCCCAGTAATCGCGATAACGGGTATCGCTTTCGGGGTT
>DOMY01000193.1 GCA_003509785.1 Gemmobacter sp. | reverse complement strand
ATGTGCGGCGGGGCGGGCATGTGCTGGGCATCTGTGGCGGCTATCAGATGCTGGGCCGGATTGTGCGCGACCCGGAGGGGATCGAGGGGCCTGCGGGCGAAACCCCGGGGCTGGGTCTGCTGGATGTCGAAACCACCATGACGCCGGACAAGCGGCTGACGCGGACAAGCGCGATCCATGCGGCCAGCGGCCTGACGGTGGAGGGCTACGAAATCCATATCGGCCGCACCGAAGGCCCGGACCGGGCGCGCCCCTTCGCGCATGTGGACGGCCAGCCCGAAGGCGCGCGTTCGGCGGATGGCCGCATCACCGGCAGCTATCTGCACGGGCTGTTCCGTGCCGATGCCTTCCGCGCCGCCTGGCTGGCGGGGCTGGGCGCGGCACCTTCGGGGCTGCGTCATGCACAGGTGGTGGAAGACACGCTGGATGCGCTGGCCGATCATCTGGAGACGCATCTGGATGTGGCCGGGCTTCTGGCCCTTGCGCGCTGACTTGCATCTTCCTCTTGGCCCAAATACCCATTCCCCGCTGCCAGAGGAGACACGCATGGCCCTTCGCATCCCCGTCACCATCCTCACCGGCTTTCTGGGGGCCGGAAAGACTACGCTGCTGAACCGGCTGATGACCGAGCCGGGGTTTGGCGATACGGCGGTGATCGTGAACGAATTCGGCGCGGTGGATGTAGATGGCGGGTTGATGGAAGGGGTGGGGGATCGCGCCTTCGCCAGCTCGACCGGTTGCCTGTGCTGCACCGTATCCGGCGATGTGCGGCTGACGCTGCTGCGTCTGAAGGACGCGGCGGAAAGTGGCAAGGGGCCGGCCTTCAGCCGCGTGGTCATCGAAACCACCGGCCTCGCCGATCCGGCGCCGGTGATGCAGGCCTTCATGACCAATGACATGATGCTGGATCATTTCGTGCTGAATGGCGTGGTGACGGTGGTGGATGCCGCGACCGCGCAGGAAACCCTGTCGCGGCAGGACGAGGCGCGGCGGCAGGTGGGCGTGGCGGATCTGCTGGTCATCAGCAAGACCGATCTGGCGGATCCCGCCCCGGTGCTGGATCTGCTGCACGGCTTGGCGCCCAATGCCGAAGTGGTGACGGCGCAGGACATGACGGCGGAGCGGCTGTTTTCCATCGCCGCCTATGATCTGGCAGGCAAGCCGCCGGTGGTGGCCGAATGGCTGCGCTTTGCTGCCGCCGATACGCATCACCACCATCACAGCCATCACAGCCCCAACCATCACGGCAGTGTGACCGCCTATTGCTTTACCGCCGAAGTGGCGGTGGAGGCGGCGACCATGCAGGCGGCGATCGGCGTGATGCAGCAGAGCTTCGGCCCGGACCTGTTGCGGGTGAAAGGGTTGATCGAGGTGGCGGAAACGCCGGGCCGCCCGGTGGTGGTTCATGCGGTTCAGCATATCCTGAGCCCGCCGCGCCTGTTGCCCGCCTGGCCCGAAGACATGACCGGATCGCGTCTTGTGGTGATCGTGGCGGGGCCGGGGCGCAATCAGCTGCCGCCGCTGATGGGGGCCTTTCTGCCGGAATTCACGCAGGTGGGGCAGGGCTGGTAGGCCGGGTCTGGCCAGGCTGCACAGCGAAAAGCCCCGGCCTGCTGTCTGCGAGCCGGGGCTTTGTCGTTGCTACCTGCGGTGTCTGCGACGGTCAGGCCCGGCGCCGTTCGGCG
This sequence comes from Gemmobacter sp., assembly GCA_003509785.1. GTDB lineage: Bacteria > Pseudomonadota > Alphaproteobacteria > Rhodobacterales > Rhodobacteraceae > Gemmobacter. The sequence goes on along the minus strand of DOMY01000193.1, from coordinate 858 downwards.
GTGCCATCGCGCTTGAACAGGTGGCGTTCGGCCTTCTGTGACGACGTGCGGTGGAACAGATGGGGCTCGTCTTCCTGCGACAGAAGGCCGAGAGCGCGAAGATCCCATCTGCTGGCACCCTGTTGGCGCGCATAGGTCAGAAGTGCCCGTTCAAGACGCTCGGTTTCGGCTGTATCCTGCATTGCATCATCCTCGACGGGAAGAATCCCTTACTTGGACATGATCGGTCAGGATTGTGTCGATTCTTTGGCTCTTGCTCTCAGGGTTGATTCTTGTTTTTCGGATTTATGCCGCAGAAACACGGCGGACCCGGCTTTACCAAGGTCGGGGCGCGCAACACGCATGGCGCGGGCCGCGGCATCTGTCATGCCGTAGCGTTCGATATATTCGACGAGCGCCTGTTCCAAAAGATCAACGCGCCCCGGATCGGAGTTTTGCATGACCGCCATACTTTCGTCAAAGGTGCCGCCGGGCANNCCGGCGGCCAGTCGCTAATATCTCCCCCGACGGCACCGAAGGCTGTCTGAGCTGGGGGATGTCGACAGTTACTGCCATGATGTTTAACAAATCGTTAACGCCGCCCGGATGATGTTCGCGGCGCCGGCCGGGGCTGCCCCGGGTTGCAGTCATTTGTTGCCCGATCTGATCGCATGTCGGGGTAAATGCGCCGTTAAAATGTGCATCCTCTTTGCCCGGCCCGGCCTCAGGTTCACACTGTGCTGGTTGTTGCGCCGGTTCTGAAAGATTGGCAACGAAAGGGGCAGGGCGGGATGATCGAACAGCTTTCCATCGTTGTTGTTGAAAAAGACCGGGATCGCGCCTTGCTCATCGTGGATGCGCTGCGCGAAGCGGGGGATC
>DOMY01000145.1 GCA_003509785.1 Gemmobacter sp. | reverse complement strand
CAGATGCCGGGACTGAACACCTAGTTCCTGTTTTTCGGCTCTGCGCCATCCGGCCAAGAGCCGCTGCAAGTTTGACAGGCTGCCCTCGTATCCGCGTTCTTGGATCATAGAGAACAGCGCATTTCCGCTGCGGATGCCGTTAACCCAGCTTTGCTTCAGGTACTCTTCAAGATACCATTTGGACGAGCGTTTGAGGACGGCGCGCTTTCGGTCCGGTGGCGTCTCGAACTGCAGCCATTTCGCGACGCTACGTCGGGGAAACCCCGTTCGCCGCCCGATCTCGCTCCACGTCAGCCCTTGGTGCCGAAGTGCCGAGATTGTCTTGTATATCTCCTCGCGCGACTTGCGGTGCGCAAGACGTGACTTCAGAAGGTTACTTGCCGTGCTGATGTAGTCTGCGTCGGAGAGCAACGCCCTGCCAGTCGCGCGACCGTGCAGGTTCATTCGCTCCTCGATTGCCATGCGAAGGTTCTGCACGATATGAAACCGGTCGGCGACCTGTTCCGCCTGCGGCGCGCCTTGTCGAGCGGCTTGGGCGTAGAGACCGCAGCCATCTTGGCTTATGACTTCCACCTCAGGATGACGCCTCAGCCAGTCGGTGCACGTGACAACATCACGATCTTCGAGAACATCGATGACGGCGCGACGCTCGAGGTCGATGATGATCGTCCCGTAGGTCTGCGACTTTCGCCAACTCCAATCATCGATCCCGATGATCCGCGCGCGTGGTGGCGCAATTTGCCGCTCGGCTTAGCCGAGTTCTACTTCTTCTTGCGCCCTGCTGAGACGTCCGCATCGCCCTTGAACGATATTTCCCAATTATAGCTTAACTGGGATATCATAGAAAAATCGTCTTCTGGCTATATTGACGGAATATCGCTGATAGACTATCAGTTTAGCATGGAAAAGCCCCTCACCCATTCCATACGTAGCCTCCGGCAGGCAGCAACGGCCCTTCGCGCCCGCAGGCGTGCCCAGGGGATGACCCAGAAGCAACTCGCCGAAGCGACGGGCACTGCCCAATCCACCATCTCGGATATCGAGACCGGCGTCGTTTCGGTCAGCCTCGACGTCTATCTGCGCCTTCTCGAAGCCCTCGGTGCTGAGTTGACCGTGACCGGGCGCATGCCTGATCAGGATACGAACTGACATGACACGTTTGGCACGCAGGAGGGTCGGCATCCGGCGTAGCAAGACGGCAGTCTGGTATGAACGGGCACGGGTTGGCACGCTGATCAAGGCCACTGATGGCGGCGTTGCCTTTTCCTACGATCCAGCCTGGCTGGCATCGGACTTGGCTTTCCCCGTCGCCAGTGTGCTGCCGCTGACCCAAGGAGACTGGAAAGGCGATCCGGTGATTGCCGCTTTCGACAACCTGCTGCCCGATGCCGAAGGAGATTTGCGCGAAAAGATCGCAGCGCGAGTAGGCGCCGAAGGCAAAGACGTGTTCTCCCTTCTGTCTGCGCTTGGGCGGGACTGTGTGGGGGCGCTACAATTCCTGCCGTTGGAGGAAGAACCCGCGGCCCAGGATATGGATTATCGCCAGATTTCCGAAGAGGAGATGGTCGCCGATCTGAAGAACCTTGCGGCAGCGCCCTTGGCACTCGGAGATGACGAAGATTTCCGGATCTCCATCGCCGGGGCACAGGAAAAGACCGCCTATCTTCGCATTAGCGACCATTGGGCGAAACCGCGCGGCATCACACCCACGAGCCACATCTTCAAAACCCCGATGGGCATCCTGCCCGGCCCTGACGAAATCGACATGGGCGATAGCGTCGAGAACGAGCTGTTCTGCATGACTCTGGCCGGTGAGATCGGCTTGCCAGTTGCCACGGTCAGGAAAATCGTCCTGCCCGGACAGGTTGCACTCGCGGTCGAACGCTTCGACCGGGTCTGGGATCACGAATCCCTGAAGCGCTTGCCGCAGGAAGACATCTGCCAATCCCTAGGATTCCCCTCGGCCCGGAAATACCAAAAGGCAGGTGGTCCCGGCATCGGTCAAATCATGGAACTCCTGCGAGAATCCGACGATCCTATCCGGGATCGAGAAACCTTCTTCCGCGCCCAGATCTTCTACTTCCTGATAGGCGCCTCTGACGGCCATGCCAAGAATTTCAGCCTGCAACTGGGGCGCCGTGGCCGCTTCCGTCTCGCTCCGCTCTACGACATCCTGAGTGTTGCGCCGGTCGTCCATGCCGGACGCCTTCAGCGCAAACGCTACCGGCTCGCCATGTCGATCGACGGCCATTACGGCATTGACGAAATCGTGCCGCGCCACTTTGAAGCCGAGGGCAAGGCCTGTGGCCTTCCAAGGAATCGTGCGCTGGAGCTTCTTTCAGACATGGCTGACGGCCTCGGTCCGGCGCTGGAACGGACAAAGCTCAGCCTGGGCGATCAAGTACCGGGCAGCGTCATCGATCCGATCATCACGGATTCAATGCAGCGCGCGGAACAGGTCCGAAAGGTCTTGTAAGGCATCGCCAATAGGCTTTTGCCACTTCCGATCTTTCATTGTGCGGATTTCGGAAGAACCGGACAGCGTTTTCGCTANNCGGGCGGCTGCCGGTGCGGTCCGAAACCGCGCGCAAAGTATCCGAAGCGGCAGAGCGGATCGGCTATCACGCCGCGAACGCCATCCGGCAACGCATCCTGTCAGACCGGCCCGAATATCATCTGGGCGTGGTACTGCAGAAAGAACGCCACGCCTTTTACCAGTCGTTTGCCGCCGAACTGCGCGAGGCTGCTGCCCGCCTGCATGAGCGTCGTCTGCGGGTGACGATCAGCTTTGCCCAGACCTCGGAGCCGACGGAGGTGGCGGCGCTGCTGTTGCAGATGTCAGGCAAGGTGAATGCGGTGGCCGCGACCGGCATTGACCATCATGAGGTAACCAATGCGGTATCCAGCCTGCGGGCGCGCGGCATCCCCACCTTTTCGCTGTTGTCAGATTTTGCGCAGGGCGAAAGAGAGGGGTATTTTGGCACCAATAACATGAAGGTAGGTCGCACCGCTGCTTGGCTTTTGACGAAAACTGCCGCACGGCCCGGCAAGATCGTGCTGTTCATCGGCGGCTACCGTTATCACGGACACAACCTGCGTGAGGCGGGGTTTCGCGCTTATTGCCGCGAATTTGCCCCGGAATTCGAGGTGATGGATGCCATTGTCAATCTGGAAACCCGGCAGCTGACGCGTGAGGCGCTGGTGGGGGTATTGGCGCGGCACCCCGACCTTGTGGCGGTCTGCTGTCTGGGGGGCGGCATGGAGGGCGCGATTGCCGCCCTGCAAGATACGCCGGGCGGAGAGAAGATTGCCTGCATCGTCAACGAATTGACGCCGGAATCGCGGCAGGCGCTGATGGAACGGCGGCTGACCGGCATTTTCCAGACGCCCCTGAAAGAGCTGTGCGCAGAGCTGATGGCGACAGTCGTGCATACGATCGAGGCGGGCATGGCCGAAAACCCCGGCCAGCGCTTTATTGCGCCGGTGCTGTGGACGCCGGAAAGCATCTGATAGATTCACATCATAGTTCTGATGATTTTCTATCATAAATGACGCGAACGCGTGCGGCACAGCGGTTGACCGGAATCGTCCCCTGCGTCAGAAGTTGCATAGGGTGGACGGCAGAGGAGCAAGGCCGCCCAAAACATACCGGCAGGGCAAGGACGGGACAGCCGCGCATCTGTGCGGGTTGTATCGTGCATCCCGATGAAACGGCGGGCCGGGGCCGACAGGGGAGGAATGACATGAAGAAATTTCTGATCGCCAGCACCATGGCGGCCACGCTGATGGGGACGGCGGCATCTGCCGAAAACATCGGCGTTTCCATGGCGCTGTTTGACGACAACTTTCTGACGGTGTTGCGCAATGGCATGATTGATTATGCAGGCCAGCAGGACGGCGTGACGCTGCAGATCGAGGATGCCCAGAACGATGTGGGCAAGCAGCTGAATCAGATTCAGAACTTCATCGCATCCGGTGTCGATGCGATCATCGTCAACCCGGTCGATACCGATGCCACCATCGCCATGTCGCAGGCTACCGCCGATGCCGGTATTCCGCTGGTCTATGTGAACCGCGAGCCGGTGAATGTGGATACGCTGCCGGAAAACCAGGCCTTCGTCGCCTCGAACGAGCTGGAATCCGGGACCCTGGAAACGCAGGAAATCTGTCGTCTGCTGAAAGAGGCGGGCAAGACAGAGGCCAAGGCCGTGGTCATGATGGGCGAGCTGTCAAACCAGGCGGCTCGGGTGCGGACGCAGGACATCAAGGATGTGATCGCAACGCCGGAATGCAGCTTTATCACCATCGTCGAAGAACAGACCGCCGCCTGGTCGCGGACGCAGGGCGCCGATCTGATGACCAACTGGCTGTCGGCCGGCGTGCAGTTCGATGCGGTGATTGCCAATAATGATGAAATGGCGATCGGTGCCATTCAGGCGTTGAAAGCGGCGGGCATCCCGATGGACAGCGTGATCGTGGGCGGCATTGATGCCACGGCAGATGCGCTGGCGGCGATGGCGGCGGGCGATCTGGATGTCAGCGTGTTCCAGAATGCAGCCGGGCAAGGCGAAGGCGCGGTAAGCACCGCCCTGAAACTGGCCAAGGGCGAGCCGGTGGAGAAGAAGGTCTATGTGCCCTTCGAACTGGTGACCCCGGCCAATCTTGCGGATTACCAGACCAAGAACTGAGCGGCTAAACGCTTTGGCAGAGGGCAGCGTCCCTCTGCCCGGGCCAGGGTTGAAGGGGGGATAGGATGGTCAGTGCCACCACTGCCGCTGCGGTTGACCGTGTCAGAAAACGGATAGAGACGGAAGGTATTCTGGCCATCCGGGGTATTCGCAAGGAATTTCCGGGTGTTCTGGCGCTGGATGATGTGCAGCTGAAGATCCGTCCCGGCACGGTTCATGCCCTGATGGGCGAGAATGGCGCCGGAAAATCGACGCTGATGAAGATCATCGCGGGCATCTATCAGCCTGACGCCGGCGAGATCTTGCTGCGTGGCGAACCGGTTACGTTGAAGTCACCGCTGGATGCGCTGGAACAGGGGATCTCTATGATCCACCAGGAGCTGGCGCTGATGAGCTGGATGACAGTTGCCGAAAACATCTGGATCCGGCGCGAGCCGAAGAATGCCTTCGGCCTGATCGACCACGGCCGCATGGCGCGCCAGACGCAAGAGCTGTTCGACCGGCTGAACATCCGGCTGGACCCGCTGGCGCAGGTATCGGAGCTGACGGTGGCACAGAAGCAGATGGTCGAGATCGCCAAGGCCGTCAGCCATAATTCGGATGTGCTGATCATGGACGAACCGACCAGCGCCATCACCGAAACCGAGGTGGAACATCTGTTCACCATCATCCGCGATCTGCGGGCGCGGGGCGTGGGGATCGTCTACATCACCCACAAGATGAATGAGCTGTTCGAAATTGCGGATGAATTCACGGTGTTCCGCGATGGCAGATATGTGGGCACACATAATGCCGCCGATGTGAACCGCGATGACATCATCCGCATGATGGTGGGCCGCGAAATCACCGACATGTTCCCCAAGGTGGATTGCCCGATCGGGGATGTGGTGCTTGAGGTGCAGAACCTCACCATTCCGGGCGTGTTTCACGATGTGTCGTTCCAGCTTCGACAGGGCGAGATCCTGGGGCTGGCGGGGCTTGTCGGATCCAAACGATCGAATGTGGCCGAGGCCATCTTTGGCGTCGCCCCGGCCAGCTCGGGTGAGATTCTGATAGATGGCCTGCCCGTGCAGATCACCAGCCCGAAGGTGGCAATGCAGCATGGCATGGCTTTCCTGACGGAAGACCGAAAGGAAACTGGCTGCTTCCTGATGCTGGATTGTCTGGAGAACATCCAGACCGCGCTGATCACACGCAGCCATGTGCGGGCCGGGTTCATCGACCAGAAGACGGTGACGCGGCTGGCTGAAGAGATGGCGGCCAAGCTGCGCGTCAAGACCCCGAACCTGGCAGAGAAGGTTGAAAACCTGTCGGGCGGGAATCAGCAGAAGCTGCTGATCGCGCGCTGGCTGCTGACCAAGCCACGCATTCTGATCCTTGACGAACCCACGCGCGGCATCGACGTGGGCGCAAAATCCGAAATTCACCGCCTGATCACCGGGCTGGCCGCCGAGGGCGTGGCCATTCTGATGATCTCGTCCGAACTGCCCGAGGTTCTGGGCATGTCGGACCGGATCATGGTCATGCACGAAGGCCATGTCTCCGGTTTCCTGGACCGGAGCGAGGCCGATCAAGTGAAAATCATGGACTTGGCCGCGCGCTGAGTGAGCCCCGGGGGGACAATCATGACAACTGCAACCACGCAACCCGCCAAACCACCGCGCCGCCTGCCGCAAGAGGCCAATATCCTGATGGTGCTGATCGGCATCTCTGTGGTGTTCGAAATTCTGGGCTGGATCACGCAGGGGCAAAGCTTTCTGGGCAATCCACAGCGGCTTTCGATCATGATCCTGCAGGTATCGGTGATCGGCATCATCGCCATCGGTGTGACGCAGGTTATCATTCTGGGCGGGATCGACCTTTCTTCCGGCTCAGTCGTCGGAGCCACTGCCATGATTTCCATGAGCCTGGCCCAGGCGGGCAGCTTTGACCGGGCAATCTATCCCGGGCTGACGGATCTGCCGGTGATCGTGCCAGTCATCGTGGGTCTGCTGGTCGGATTGCTGGCCGGGATGGTGAACGGGGCGCTGATCGCCTATACCAAGATCCCGCCGTTCATTGCCACTTTGGGCATGATGGTGGCGGCACGTGGTTTTGCCAAATGGTACACCAAAGGCCAGCCGATTTCCTTTCCGACCGACAGCTTCGCCGCCCTTGGCAAGGGCATGACCCCGGTCTTCATCTTTCTGCTGGTTGCGGCGGTGTTCCATGTCGCGCTGAAATACACCCGCTATGGTAAATACACTTATGCCATCGGCGCCAATCCGCAAGCGGCTCGTGTTTCGGGGATCAATGTCGAACAGCACATCGTCAAGATTTATGCGGTGGCGGGACTGCTGTCGGCACTGGCGGGGATCGTGGTCACGGCACGCGGTCTGACGGCGCAGGCGGGCATGGGTGTGATGTACGAGCTGGACGCCATCGCCATGGCGGTCATCGGCGGGGTGTCGCTGTCCGGCGGTCGCGGTACCATACTGGGGACGATGATCGGCATGGTGATCTTTGGAGTCATCATCTCAGGGTTCACCTTCCTGCGGCTGGATGCCTATTACCAGGAGATGATCAAGGGCGCGATCATCGTGGCCGCCGTGGTGGCCGATGTTCACCGCCAGAAGAAGCGCGTCAAGAAAGCCTGACCTTTCCACCTCTTTGCCTTCCCTGCGCGGCGGACCTTTGGTCCGCCGACCGGAGAGCTGCACCCGAAATCCCGGAGATCTGCCATGAAACACACGCTTGACCCGCATATGATCCGCCATCTTTCGCTGGAAGACACGATCCGCAAAGTGGCCGATCTGGGCTATGACCATGTCGAAATGTCGCCCCGGCCAGATTTTCTGGCCTGGTGGGCGCGGCCGAAGATGTATCCCGACCGGATCCGCAGCTTCAAGAAGGCACTGAAAGATCATGGTGTTGGGCTGGCATCAATCCAGCCTATGTATCGCTGGGCCAGCCCCTATGCCGATGAATGGGAGGTGGCGATCGACAACTGGAAACGCGCCATCGAGATCGCGGTGGAACTGGAATGCCCGCTGTTTGTGTCGGAATTCGGCCGTGGCGGCAGCCCGGATCGCAGCCTGAACGACCGGACCGGCCTGCACCGCCCGGAAACCTGCGAGAACCAGTTCTTCCGCGCCATGGACATTCTGGTGCCGATCCTGGAGCGCGAGGGCATCAAGCTGTCGCTGGAGGCGCATCCCGAGGACTGGCTGGAAGAAATCGCCCCGGCGGTCGATATCATCAAGACGATCAATTCGCCGATGGTCCGCGCCTCGTTCATCGCGCCGCATACCTTCTTCTACGGCCCCGACATGGTGGCGAACCTGCGAGCCACCGCCGGATTGCTGGAACATGTGCGGCTGGCCGATACCTATGACCACAATAAATCCTCGCAGCTGCGCTATATCGTCAATCCGCCGGGATCGAAGGTCCGCGTGCATCAGCACACCGATTTCGGTCAGGGCGAGATCGATTGGGACCTGTTCTTCGCCACCCTCGCCGACATGAAATTCGACGGCGTTCTGTCCAATTGCGTCTTCGCCTGGGAAGACCGCGCCGAGGACAGCGCCCGGTTCATGCTGGCTGAAACCAAACGTTATGTCGCAAAATACTGGAAGTGAGATCCACACCATGACCGTCAAAATCGGAGTCATCGGCACCGGCGCCATCGGCCGCGATCACGCCCGGCGCATCAATCAGGTGCTGGCCGGTGGCCGCATCACCGCGCTCAGCGATGTGAACCGCGCCTCGGCCGAAGCCGTGCGCGACAGCATCGCCCCGGATGCCGAAGTCTTCGCCACCGGCGAGGAACTGATCGCCTCGGCCCATGTCGATGCCGTGCTGGTCACCTCCTGGGGGGCCACGCATGAACAATATGTGCTGGCGGCCATCGCTGGGGGCAAGCCGTGTTTCTGCGAGAAGCCGCTGGCCACCACCGCCGAAGGCGCAAAGCGCATCGTCGATGCCGAAGTGGCCTTCGGCCGCCGTCTGGTGCAGGTCGGTTTCATGCGCCGCTACGATGCGGGCTATGTCGCGTTGAAACAGGCAGTGGAAACCCGGACCGGCGCGCCGGTCATGGTTCATGCCGCACATCGCAACCCCAGCGTGCCCGAAGCCTATACCACACCGATGGCGATCCATGACACGTTGATCCATGAAATCGACGTGTTCCGCTGGCTGCTGGATGATGATTATGTCTCGGCCCGGGTCACCTTCCCGCGCAGCTGCGCCCGCACCCATGCCAAGCTGCGCGATCCACAGATCGTGACGCTGACCACCGCCAAGGGCGTGGTGATCAATACCGAAATCTTTGTGAACTGCCATTACGGCTATGACATCCAGTGCGAGGTTGTGGGCGAAGATGGCGTGGCGCGGCTCCCCGAACCGATGGCTGTCCGGATGCGTCTGAATGCACAGCTGCAGAACCCGATCCTGACGGATTGGAAAGACCGTTTCGTGGCCTCCTACGATGTCGAACTGCAGGATTTCCTGAAGGCCGCCGCCGCAGGCACGGCCACTGGTCCGACCTCCTGGGATGGCTATATGGCCGCCGTTGCCGCCGATGCCTGCGTTGCCGCGCAGGAAAACGAAGGCGAGGCCATCGCCATCACCTATCCGGCCCGTCCGGCCCTTTACGTCTGAGGTAGCGCGATGCGTTTCGCCATGAACCATATCACCGCGCCAAAGGTGGCGCTGAAGGATTTCTTCGCCATGACCCACGCCCTGGGCGCAACAGAGGTGGAAATCCGCAATGATCTGCCCGATGTACTGGGCAGCTGGGCGCCTGCCGATGTGAAGGCGGCGGCCGCGCAGGCGGGCGTCACCATCATCTCGATCAATGCGCTTTACCCCTTCAACCTCTGGTCCGGCGATCTGCCAGGCCGGGCTGAGGCAATGGCTGATTATGCCGCCGCCTGCGGGGCGAAGGCACTGGTCATGTGCCCGCTGAACGATGGCACCAAGGTTGGCTTCGACGATCTGGTGGCGGCGCTGGTGGCGATGAAGCCCATCCTGCAGACGCGCGGTCTGACGGGCCTGGTAGAGCCGCTGGGCTTCCCCATCTCCTCGCTGCGCACCAAGGCCGAGGCGGTGGCCGCGATCAAGGCCGCGGGTGGCGAGGATGTCTATCGCCTGGTGCATGACACCTTCCACCATCATCTGGCCGGCGAGACCGCGTTCTTCCCGGAATGGACCGGCCTTGTACATATCTCGGGTGTAACCGACCCGGATGTGCCGGTGGATGGGATGCTGGACCCCCATCGCGTACTGGTAGATGGGGCAGACCGTCTGGAAAATATCCTCCAGATCAGGGCGTTGCGTGATGCTGGTTTCGAAGGGCCTTACAGCTTTGAACCCTTCGCACCCGAGGTTCATGATCTGGCCGATCCGCAAGCTGCGGTGCAGGCCAGCATGGATCACATCCGCGCCGCACTCTGATCGAACGTCCCGGGGGTTTCCCTCCCGCCCCCGGGACGTCCCTGTTTCCCCTCTCATATCCCCGACGGAGAAGACCCATGTTGAAATCGCTTGATGTCGTAACGATTGGCCGCTCTGGGGTTGATCTCTATGGCGCGCAGGTCGGCGGGTTGCTGGAGGATATGGGGAGTTTTCGCAAATACATCGGCGGCAGCCCCACGAATATCGCCTGCGGGACGGCGCGGCTGGGGTTGCGGTCGGGGTTGATCACGCGGGTCGGGGATGAGGCGATGGGGCGGTTCATCCGGGCGCAGCTGGCGCGCGAAGGCGTGGATCTGCGCGGCGTGAAAACCGATGCGGAGCGGCTGACCGCGCTGGTGATCCTGGGGATCCGCGATCAGGATCAGTTTCCGCTGATCTTCTACCGCGAGAATTGCGCGGATATGGCCCTGTGCGAAGACGACATCGACGCGGGCCTGATTGCCGATACGCGGTCCGTGCTGGCGACGGGCACGCATCTGTCGCATCCGCGCACCGAGGCGGCCGTGCTGAAGGCCCTGCAACTGGCGCGGCAGCATGGGGCGAAGACGGCGCTGGATATTGATTACCGCCCCAACCTCTGGGGTGTGGCCGGGCATGGCGCGGGCGAAAGCCGGTTTGTGGAAAGCGCCAAGGTGACGGCCAAGCTGCAGCAATCCTTGCATTATTTCGACCTGATCGTG